>NZ_CP104467.1:2416645-2723860 GCF_025369935.1 Paenibacillus andongensis
GACGGGCGGGGTTATGCTTGAATTGGAAGCATCCTGGGCGAGCAATCGTGAGAACGAGGTGATTACAACACGAATATATGGCTCCAAGGGCGGTGCGGTCCTGCATACAGTAGTTGGAGATGGTAAGGCTGCAAGCAATAAAGTGATTTTGGAAATCGGCGGAGAAGTCCATGACATTCCTTTAGAAGATATGAAGATTTCTAAGATGCCGAATGTTCGGCAAGCATTTCTGGATGCCATTATCAATGATGATGAAGTACCGTGCACACCTCAACAGGGACTTAAGATCACTCAAATGTTAGATATGGTTTACTTAAGCGCTGAAAATGGCACGCCGGTCAAACTCGAATAATTAATTGATGAAGCAATTCAATTACGAAATCTGCTTGGAGACATTCCCGTTTTTGACTGGAAAAAACGAGAGAAATTATAGATATCAGAAAAGCCGCAACTGCTCGCAATATCCGTGATATTGAGAGTAGACATGCGCAACAGAGTTTTGGCAGTTTCCAGTCTGCAGCGCTGCAGATAGGCGTAGGGCGTAACGCCGCGTTCCTGTTTAAAAATGCGAATAAAATGATCTGTCGTAAGAGAAAAGTTCTGGGCAAGTTCGCTCATATCGTATTGCCGCTGTGGATGTTGTTGAAACATGCGGCATAGCTCATCCATTTTTATTGTATACGCTCCGACTGATGTTGGCGTTAAATTTTGATATTCCGTAATAAGTGCTTGCAGCCATATTTCCATTTGCGTCAAGTTATTTCTTTCTTCGGATAAACGAAAGCGATTGAAAAGCTCTAGTACAAAATGATATTGATCAAAATGATGATGCTCAGGCAAGTCACACAAGATATCCGGATTTCGCAATGTAAAATCTATATAACGTACATCGAGACTGGCAAGTTCATTTTGATAAGCGTCGACCTCCTTCTTATAATTGATAAAAAAAACATCACCGATGCTTAATTTATAGCAGTTCTTGCCTAGCTTGATTTGACCTTCTCCACCCCAAATACTCCACAAGGTAAACCCTAGATGACAACCGACGGGAACATGCCATTTCCAATCTGGAACGCAGTGCTTCCCGTAATGCATTGCTATGATCTCCATATACATCACTCCGGTTTTAGGTATCGATTTTTCATAAATAATTCAATCATTTATAACCCAAATAGTCAAGTCGTCATTATTGTAATTGTTTTGGTTCCAGTGCGGGCTGTTATTGAATAAGCAACTTTTTGAAAACGCTTAACTATTGCTCTATCACTGAAGTGAATGGAAAGCGAGGTAAAAACATGGATAAAACCAGAATCATTCAAATCGGTACAGGATTGCACGGATTGCACTGGATCAAAACGATCCTCTCCATGGAAGATGTCGAGTTGGGCGCGATCGTGGATATGAGCGTGGACAATTTGGAAATGGCTCGGTCTTTGCTGGGGGGCAAACCTGTCCCCGCTTATACGGATTACAATAAGGCGCTTCAGGAAACGACGGCGGACATCGCGGTGGTGGTCACTCCTCCCGGCACGCACAAAAAAATTATGGAGGATATGCTGAAAGCGGGACTCCATGTCATTATGGAAAAACCGATTTCTCTGGATTGGAGCGAATCTGTGGAAATGGCTGACGTTGCCGATAAAAGCGGAAAGTATGTCATGATCAGCCAAAATTACCGCTGGAATCCCACTATTCAAGCGGTCAAAGCCGCTGTGGATTCCAATGTCGTCGGCCGCATAGAAGAAGTAGAATGGTTATTCGCCCGAAACCATACCGCATCCAGCTCGTTCGTCGAATGGCGCAAGCAAATGGAAGAGATGTTTATGAAAGAAATGTGCATTCATCATTTCGATTTGATGCGGTATTTGCTAGGTGCCAATGCGGTATCCGTCTACGCTGAAAGCGCGAGTCCATCCTGGAATTTTCTCGACAGCAATGGGTCCGTTTCCGCCATTATCCGATTCGAACCTGAAGTGATGGTTCACTACTACGGGAGCTTTATCAATCGTGGAACCGATACGCCATGGCACGGCTATTTTCGTCTTATCGGCAGTGAGGGTGCAATCGAATCGTATGACGATACTCCCTGTATCATAAGACTGGATGGGTCCAGACAACGTATTCCGCTGCCGGATATGACCTACACGGGATTAAAGTATTCGCTGGTGGAGATGCTTAACTCGATCCGAGAAGGACGTAAACCGATGACCCATATAGGCGATAATCTGCATAGCTGGGAAATTGCGTGTAGGGCGGTCGAGTCGATAAAAGAGGAAAGAAGGATCAGATTTACATGAAAGGAAATTCGGTTGGGGGGTGATCTTCAAGGGAAGAAAGTCAAAAATATCGTTGGATGCCAGGTTTCAGCCCGAAAATTACCAATCTGAGGGGGAAAAACGTATGTTGAAAAAAATGACAACGGTTTCAATTAGTCTGGCAATTTTGCTCACTGCTGCGGCTTGCGGAGGAGCAGTTCCGGAAAGCCCATCTAGCAACACAAGTCAATCCAATAACAACTCCGCGAAAGATATCCCAAAAACCGACACCAAGGATGCGAGTGAGAATGTGACCCTCCGTTTCTCGACCTGGGATACAGCAAGTCGATTGGATACATACAAAGCTGTCGTGGACGGTTTTCAGGCTAAATATCCGAACATTAAAGTACAGGTTGAGTCCGTACCGGACAGCTACGAGCAGAAAATATTCACGTCACTTGCCGCCGGCAACGCTCCAGACGTCTTCTTATGGTGGAACTATCCGCAGCTCGTGGACAAAGGGGCTGTAGAGCCTTTGGACTCTCATATCAAAAGCGGTGAGATTGATCCGAAACAATATTACCCCGAGATTTTCAACTCTTCTAAGGTGAACGGCGTTCTGTATTCCATTCCTAATATTCCATCGACCAGAGCTATATTCTACAATAAGGCTCTGTTCGACAAAGCCGGTGTTCCTTATCCGAAAGACGATTGGACGTATGACGATTTCTTGAGTGCCGCACAGAAGCTTACCGGCAACGGGGTGTACGGCTTCGTAAACGAGGCCAAAGGTACGTACACACTGCAGCAGTTTGTATGGACCAATGGGGGTAAATTAATCAGTGATGACGGTAAAACCGTCGACGGTATTATGAATTCGCCGCAAACGGCGGAAGCCCTACAGTGGTATGCTGATCTGGTCAATAAGTACAAAGTATCGCCGTCCCCGTCGGCGTCTACCACGATGGGCGGTGGAACCGAGATGTTTAAGACGGGCAAGGTGGCCATGTTCGAAAGCGGATTATGGCCGTTGAACGACTTTAAGAAAATGAGCAATTTTAGCTTTGGCACTGCGATGATGCCCCGTAAGAACGGCAAGCTTGTTGGTGTCATGCATACGAGTGGATTTGTCGTTTCCAAAACGTCCAAGAATAAAGATGCGGCATTCAAATTCGCCAACTATATGGGCAGCAAGGAAGGCCAGACGGATTTCGTCAAGCTAGGCTTCGGTCTTCCAGAGATGCCGTCGATCGCGCAAGACCTGAAGACGTCTGAAGATCCTTATTTAAAACCATTCCTCGGGATGATTAAGTATGCGACGGTAACACCTTCCTATTATACTACCCCGGAGTGGAGCAAGATCGATGCGAAACTCGTCAATGCCATGGAAGCAACGATTTTAGGGAAAATGACAGCGCAGGAGGCCTTGGATAACGCAGTAAAAGAAATAAAAACGACTTTGCAAGTCGGTAAATAATTCTGTAATCTGCCGCAATTTGTATCGATAGCTGCGATTTAGCAGCTATTGATACAAGCGGCTACGGATACAGATATTTAATTGAGCCGAAAGCGGTGAGCAGATGAAACGGAAGAAAAGAACAATTCGACAGTTTGAAGGTTTCAGCTTTATTGGGTTGTGGATCATTGGATTTATTGCCTTTTCCCTCGGTCCATTAATTTTTTCGTTGATCATCAGTTTTTATAAATGGAGCTTGCTCGATAAACCCGTTTTTATCGGGCTCAAAAATTATATCGATATGTTTACGTTGGATCCGTTATTTTGGAAATCGATCAAGGTTACGATCACCTATGCCATTGTTTCGGTTCCTTTAGGGCTGGTTGTATCACTGCTTTTGGCGTTATTACTTAATCTGAAATTAAAGGGCATGGGCATATTTCGGACCTTGTTTTATTTGCCTTCCGTCATTACAGGGGTTGCGGTAGCTGTTTTGTGGATGTGGGTGCTGCAACCTGACTTCGGAATATTAAATTATTTTTTATCGTTCGTAGGCATTAAAGGTCCGGATTGGCTCGGGGACCCGCAATGGGCGCTTACTTCATTAATCATGATGAGTGTGTGGGGCTCGGGCGGGGGAATCGTCATTTTTCTGGCTGGACTGCAAAATATACCGCATCTGTTGTACGATGCTTCCAGCATTGACGGCGCCACGAAGTTCAGGCAGTTCTGGACGGTCACGCTACCGATGATTACGCCTACGATCTTTTTTAACTTGATTATGGGGATTATCGGTGCGTTTCGAACGTTTACGCAAGGTTATGTGATGACCAAAGGGGGCCCGCTGAATTCGACCTATTTTTATGCGCTCTATATTTACAATAAAGCATTCCAGGATCTGCAAATGGGTTATGCGGCTGCACTATCATGGATTCTGTTCATCATAATCGCGGTATTAACGTTATTGGTGTTTAAAACGGCGGGCTCATGGGTTTACTACGAGGCAGAGAGGAAGGGCTAGTGATGAATCGCATGAATATCTTCGGTAAAAGTGTAACTTATGCATTCCTTATTGTATCGTCGCTCGCATTCATTATCCCTTTCATCTGGATGGTGTCGACCTCGCTCAAGGAGCCGGGAGCCATATTCGTATTCCCGCCTGAGTGGATACCGGAACATTTCATTTTCCATAATTACAAGGCAGCCTGGACGGTTGCCCCGTTTAATCTGTTTCTCAAAAATACAGTAATCATTGTCGTATTGACGACGCTCGGAACCGTGATTTCCTCCTCAATTGTCGCTTTCGGTTTCGCACGGCTCGTTTTTAAAGGGAGAAACGTTTGGTTCGCCATACTACTTGCTTCCATGATGATCCCCTACGAAGTGACGCTCATTCCGCTCTATGTGGAATTTAAAATGTTGGGTTGGATTGATACGCTGCGCTGCTTGATCATTCCTTCCTTCTTCGGCTCAGCGTTTAATATTTTTCTGCTCCGGCAATATTTCTTAACGATCCCTTATGAACTTGATGAGGCAGCCATTATCGACGGATGCAGCACCTTCAAAGTCTATTGGCGGATTCTGCTGCCGATTGTTTCTCCTGCCCTTGTGACTGTGGCTATTTTTCAAGTGATGCATGCATGGACCGATTTTATGGGGCCACTTATTTTCCTAAACGACCAAAGAAATTATACAATTACGCTGGGACTTAATCTGTTCCGGAACAGTTACCTGACCGAGTGGAACAACTTAATGGCAATCGCAAGTTTAGTGACCGTCGTACCCCTGGTCATTTTCTTCATAGGCCAAAAATATTTGATCGGCGGCATTGCCGCTAGTGGAATTAAAGGATAGAATCAGAAATTTATCTCATAAATCACCGCGTTAAACGCGGTTTTTTTTGTTTTTATTGCAGGGGATGATACTAGCTATATAGAAGATTCTTACAATGCGAATGTTATCTCGAAAAGGGGGATGATCATGAGAAGGACAAGTTACTTCGTAAAGCTGCTCTTCTTCAACATCGTACTGGTCATCATCGCCGTTTCGATTCTCGGTTACATTGCCTTTTACAAGACAAGCGGCTTAATTAACGAGAAGATCGACAAAATAAATGCACAGCTTCTCCTTCAGACGCAGCTTCAGTTGGAAAATTCTTTTCAATCCGTTGAAAGCGCCATCATCCAATTTACTTTGCTTCCGAGCTTTACAAGCATATTGAACGATGACCTTGCTAAGATCAGTTTTGACAATTATGTCAAGGTTAAAAATGCGGTGGCGGAGATTAGCTCTTTATATTCGCATTCCTCGATCATCAACAGTCTGGAAATTATTAATATAGAAAAAGGGTGGGTTTTACGAAATGGCGGGGTACTCCCGATAACCGAGGTATACACCAGTGAAGAAATGAATCAACTTAGGCAAGTCGTTTCAGGCTCAACATGGAATAAATCGGCGGATTCTGATTTTTTCCAGTACACATTGAAAGTGCCCTTTTCAGCATTTGACCGATTCCAGGGGATCGTGAGAACAAAAATTTCGAGCATCGATTTGTTTCGTGAGTTGATGGCGAGCAAAGATTTAGGCGAAATGACGATGATTGACGACAAGGGCAAAGTCATTCGGAACATAACGCAGTATGACCTTCGCGATCAAGACGTGAACCAGATTGCCCAAATGACGCAATCGCAAGTGCAGCAAGCCCCCCAAGGTAATTTCTTAACCAGAATCAATGGATCTAAATATTCGTTCACCTTTCGGCATTCAGAGAAATACAAATGGACCTATTTATCGATGGTATCGACTTTAGAGGCCGAGCAAAACTCCCGGTTCATCGGCCTATTTATTTTTATCACAGGTTTTGTTGTGATTAGCGTATTTTTCGTTCTTTCCTTTTACGGTACCCGAAGACTATACTCTCCTATCAAACGGTTGTACCATATGGTCGCAATCAACTCCTCGGATAAATTGAATGTCCAGTTGCAAAGCAACGAAATGGATTATATGAATAATCGGATGCATGCTTTTTTTCAGGACAGCCTGAAGCTCAAAGGCCAGTTACATATTCAAAAGAATCAGTTGAACGATTTTTTTGCTTATAAATTGTTTCAAGGTGAAGTGAAGCCTCAGGAAATCGAAAGTACCCTCGGCCCTGATACAGACTGGAACCATTTTTGTGTGCTCACGGTGCAGATCGATACATTAACAGATACCGGTTATTCGGATACGGACCGCGATCTTTTATTATTTGCCGTAAAAAATATGCTTGGCGAAACCGCCTCGGAATTGTTAGTGCTGAATCCCGTCATTATGAATCATATGCAAGTCGTTCTGCTTGGCACTGAGCATCTAAATGTTGACGCTTTCAAGGAGGAACTTTATTTACTGTCTCGTTCTATCCAGCAGGTCGTCAAGCAGTATTTGCGTCTTCAAGTAAGCATTGGGATCAGCCGTCCGTTCTACCAACCGGTAGAAGCTTTTACTGCATTTGGCGAGGCAACGGATGCGTTAAAATCAAGGTTTACTCAGGGCAAAGAGGCCATCCTGTATGCTTCCGATTTTGATGTGAACGAATCGGGCCACACCGGTAAATACCCCGGTTATATGGTGAAAGAATTAATCGATGCGATTAAATTCGCTGACGTGGAGCAATCGAAGCGCACGCTTCATAACATCATTACGGAAATGTGTTCGGGTCACTATGGCTATCGGTATTGTTCCATGTTTATTTTTCTTTTGCTGATGGATTTGATCAAAATTTCGTATCAATCAGATGAAATGTTCATCTCGTTGTTCAAAGAAAAACCGATTTTTCAGAAGCTGGATCAGCTGTTGCAGATTTCCGTCCAAGAAATGGAGACTTGGATATACAGTCAGGTCGTGGAACCGATCTTGGAGGAAATGCTCACTCGCAGCGAGTCCCAGCAGAGGAATGTCATCAAAACATTGATTCAGATCATCCATGATGAATACCATTCCGAGTTGACGTTGGAAGCCTGCGCTTCCCGTCTTCATTATAACCCGAACTACTTGGGGCAAATATTCCGAAAAGAAACGGGGAGCAGCTTTAGCGATTATTTATCCCATTATAGGCTGAATATGGCGAGAAGACTGCTGGAGGAGACTGATGATCAAATTCAGGAGATCGCTGAAAAGCTGCGATTCAGCAATTCGCAAAATTTTATTCGTTATTTTAAGAAGATGGAAGGCATTACGCCTAAGCAGTACCGAGATCATTTGGTGAAGCATAACGAGTGAAGCACCGTGGACAGCGCAGGCCGACCGCTCTCGAATGAGCGCGTGGCATGCGCGTTTTTTTTGACCACAATGGAAAGTATAAGTTTTCGGTTCCCGAAAACGTCTTTCTATTTGGCGATAAAACCTACCTCTAAACGCGGTCGCTCATCTTTGAATGGCCTCGATAGAGGTTTTCTCATATGAGGAGGCTCCCCCAAAAGTAATCGGATTTAACTTCGAAGACTTTTGGGGGGACTTTTTGGATAATCATTTCGTTACTGTGTTCGAGATTATCCGCGAAAACCGGGGAAACAGAATGATCAGTAGAGAACTGCGGTGCGGATTATTTACAATCTGCCTCCCCCTCTAGTACCTTAGCGTTATCAAACACGAGATGGGAGGTATCCTATTGAAAGCGCTGACAGAGATAGCGGAGAATAATCGTCATCGTAGCGTCGCCAAGACGGAAGGGGTATGGGGTAAGTTCTTAAAGGAAGTCAAAAGGGACTATTGGTTATATCTCATGCTGCTGCCGGGTGTAATTTATTTTCTGATTTTCCGTTATGTTCCGATGTGGGGGCTGGTCATTGCGTTTCAGAATTACATGCCGTTCCTCGGAATCGCCAAAAGTGAGTGGGTAGGCTTCGCTCATTTTCATGCGTTGTTCACAAGTCCCGATTTCTGGATGCTGTTGCGAAATACCGCGATCCTAGCGGCGTACAACATTTTTCTATTTTTTCCATTACCTATCATTATCGCGCTAATGCTCAATGAAGTCCGGCATGAAGTGTTCAAGAAGTTTGTCGTTTTGCTGGTTTATGTTCCGCATTTTCTGTCTTGGGTTATTGTTGTTAGCTTTTTTTACTTTTTCTTTACGATCGAGAACGGTATTGTCAATGAGATCTTGCAGTCCCTCGGATTCCAGAAAGTACATTTTCTGGACAGCACTCGTTGGTTTAGACCGATGGTCACCCTGGAAGTCATATGGAAAGAGACGGGATGGGGAACGATTATCTTTATGGCGGCGCTGGCTGGCGTCAATCCTCAGCTTTATGAGGCGGCCCGTATGGATGGGGCGAACCGCTGGCGGCAGCTATATCACATTACACTGCCTTCGATTCGAAGCACTATCGTCATCCTGTTGATTCTGCGGCTGGGATCGTTTCTCGATACCGGCTTCGAACAAATCTATCTGATGCTGAATACGCTCAACCGAGAAGTCGGGGAGGTGTTCGACACCTACGTATACACGGTGGGGATCTTAGGCGGCCAATTCGGCTTCAGTGCGGCGGTTGGCATGTTCAAGTCAGTGATCGGACTTGTTTTGGTTTTGCTCACAAACCGGCTGGCCAAAAAATTCGGGGAAGAAGGCATTTACTAAGCTTACAGGAGAGGAGGTGAGGGCAAAGATATGTACAGATCATGGGGCAGTAAGCTGTTCGATAGCGTTAATTATTTTCTTTTATTTCTGATGGCCGTGATTACTGTCGTTCCGTTTCTGCTCAACGTGACCGGCTCGTTCGCAGCTCCCAAGGAAGCTCTCCAGAAAAGCTTTGTGATCATCCCAGAGACGTTTTCACTCGCCGCTTACCGGTACATTTTCAGCACGAATACGATTCCGCACTCGTTATGGGTCACGATTTTCATCACAGTTGCTGGAACGGCCATTAACATTGTGCTTACCGCCTTGATGGCGTTTCCTTTGGCCAATAAACGGCTAAGGATACGCAAGCCGGTCATGCTGATGGTCATTTTCTCCATGCTGTTCAGCGGAGGTATGATTCCGACCTATTTGGTCGTGAAAAATCTAGGATTGCTCGACACTTATGGGGCACTACTGCTTCCCGGGGCCATTAGTGCCTTTTATCTGATCATATTGAAAAACTTTTTCGCTCAGCTGCCGGATGAACTGGAGGATTCGGCCCGAATCGACGGCGCTAGCGATCCACAGATCTTGTTCATGATCGTGATTCCGCTGTCGATGCCGGCGATTGCGACATTAACACTGTTCTATGCAGTCGGGCATTGGAATCAATTTCTAAACGCTCTTCTCTATATTAATGATGCAAGCAAGTTCCCGATCCAGGTATGGCTGCGTCAAATCGTCCTTTTGTCACAAACCGGCATAGGTGATTCCGCCAACAACTTCGAGGGGGTGATTCCGCCGGGGAAAACGATCCAAATGGGTGTAACAGTCGTATCCACAGTTCCCATCCTGCTTGTATATCCTTTCTTGCAACGGCATTTTGCGAAAGGCGTGCTGCTCGGGTCCGTAAAAGAATAGGAAAGACGGCTCGGAAGCGGAAAACCATTTCAATACAAATATGGAGGTTATGCTTTATGAGTACAGGGTTTAAGAGAATAGCACCTGCGGTCTCGTTACTGCTTATCGCGGCTTTGACTGGATGTTCCGGAAGCAGCAATCCATCTGCAGCGGGCAGTACGGATTCGTCAGCGCCTTTTCGAATCAAAATGATGAGCCAATTTGAAACGGCAGAGCCCCCGACAGCGGACAACCCCGTTGTGAAATACATCGAACAGCAGACGAATACGAAGCTCGATATCACATGGGTGCTGAACTCCAATTATACAGATAAATTGAATGTATCGATGGCATCCGGGGACCTGCCGCAAGCGATGCTTGTCGTCAATCCGCAGGATACAGTCATCGTCAGCGCCGCGCAAAGCGGGTTCTTCTGGGATGTTGAGCCCTATTTGAAGGACTATCCGAACCTAAGCAAATTGGATAAAGATACGCTGAACAATACCCGGATCAACGGCAAAATCTACGGTCTTTACCGGGGCCGTTATCCGGAAAGGATCGTCATGTATTACCGGAAGGATTGGCTGAACAATGTCGGGATCAAAGAGCCGCCTAAAACCGTGGACGATTATTACAATGTGCTAAAAGCGTTTGCTTCGAACGACCCGGATAAAGACGGGAAGCAGAACACATGGGGCATCACCGAAAATAAAGATTTGGGCACTTACACGTTCCCGCTTATGTTCGGCGCGCCGTCCGGTTGGGGTTATATCAATAACCAGATGGTTCCCGATTTCATGACCAAGGAATTTGTGGACTACTTGAAATTCATGAAAAAGCTGTACGACGAAAAGCTCCTCAACCAAGATTTTGCCACAGTGCCGGGCGCCAAAGTATCGGAGGATTGGACCAACGGGAAAATCGGCATCAGAGGAAACATCATCGAAGCTTACCGCGGCGAAACGTTCGTCGGCCTTGGCAAAACGCTGCCTGGCGCAGACGTTCACATCATTCCGGCGCTCGTATCGACGACCGGCCAAAAGCGGGTTGCCAAGGGCAGCGGCTACCTGGGCATGTATATGTTCCCGAAGTCGAGCGTTAAAACGGAAGCCGATTTGAAGAAGATTCTAAGCTTCTTCGACAAGATGGCCGACGACAAGATGGTGAAGACGGTTCTGCTCGGCATTGACGGGGTTCATTTCAAGGAAGAGAACGGCGTACAGAAAATTTTGGACGATACGAAATACAACAAGGAAGTCGTGCCGCTCCAGCACCTCGCCATGCGGAGTATTTTGATCAACAACGGAACGCCGCTGGCGAAAGAGGCCATGGATACGCTTGCGGAAATCAAGCAGTACGGCGTTGCGGACGCATCGAGCGGACTCATTCTCAGCGACGACAACAAGAAGAAGCTGTCGACGAACAAAAAAATCATCGACGACGCAAAAATCAAATTCATCATGGGCGTTATTGACGAAGCGGGCTGGAACAAAGAGCTGGACAAGTGGAAACAGTCGGGCGGCGGCGACGTCATGAAGGAATATACCGAGCTGTACAACAAATACAAGAAATAACAGAAATAGCAATTGGAGCGTGAAATCATTGATGAATGACCGAGAGCTTGTGTCTCGCGGAGATTTGCATTACGAGCACACGGTCAAAAGAAGCGAAGGCGGGCTTCCGATCGGTAACGGTCGAATGGGAAGCCTGCTATGGACATCGCCGTCGGCCGTGAAGTTGCAAGTGAACCGCGTCGATGTGTATGCCAATGACCGCTCTACGAACAGCTTCAATCAACGGCATTTGGATTATGGCTACGCCTGCGGCTTCGTCGACATCGATTTTGTGGATTACGGGGAAGACGCGTTTCAGGACGGATCGGTACGCCAGCATTTAAGCTTATTCGATGCGACGGCCTCCATCCGCGGTAACGGAGTCGGTCTCGAAGCGTTCGCTTATGACCATAGCGATGTGTTCGCCATCAAAGTCGAAGATGGAAGGGCGAGCCCGCAAGGCATCAACATCAAGCTGAAGATGCTTCGGCCGGCGGAAGTCGCGACGAAAAGTCATTCGGCGGTTTCCAAGCTCATCATGCACAAGGACGTTATGATCTTGAAGCAGGAATTCAGGGAGGGCAGCTATTACTGCTCTTCGGCGGTCGCGGTCGGCATCTCCGGCCGCGACGGGATCATCCGGATGAACGATGAGCTCGGCGGGAGGGCGCCGGTCACCGATTTTAGGGTTAGCAAAGTGCTCGGACAGCCGAATGAGACGGAAATGCGCCTATGCGTCAAACCGGGAACGGGGAGATTTGACATTTACGTCGCAAGCAGCGCCACCTTCGATGAGAACGAGGATGTCATCTCTGCGGCAGTCAATCAGTTGGAAGCGGCAAGAAAAACGGGTTATGAGCGATTGCTGCAGGAGCATAAGCTTTGGTGGAACGAGTTCTGGCAAAAATCCTACATCCGTTTAAGCAGTGATGACGGCAGCGCCGAATTTGTGGAGAAGCATTACACGTACTATGTGTATCTGATGGCGGCGAACTCCAGGGGCGGAAAGTATCCCCCCAACTTTGGCGGCATGCTGCTGAGCCCGCGCGGGGATTTTAGGCATTGGGGAGCGATGCAGTGGTGGAGCAACCTCAGGCTGTACTACAATGCGCTTCTGCCGACAGGCCATAATGAATTGATGCAGCCCTACTTCGACATGTATTCGGGCATGTACGATTCGTGCGCCAAAGCGGCGGAGCAGCAGTGGGGCAGCAAGGGGATCTATATCCCCGAAACCGTGTGGTTCAACGGTGTGGATGAACTGCCCGAAGATATCGCTTCCGAGCTGAGAGAACTTTACTTGCTGCGCAAGCCTTGGGAGGAACGCTCCGAAAGATTCAAGCAATACGCGTATAATAAGCATCCGCATGAGAGCCGTTGGAACTGGAAGGGACATGAAAAATGGGTGGACGGAAACCTGGTCTACTCCGATAAGGGCTGGGGCCCCTTCGGCTCCACGACCCACATGTTCTGGAATATCGTCGGCATCGCTTTTCATTATTGGACTTATTATGAATTCACCAAAGACCGGTCATGGTTGAAAGAGCGGGCATACCCGATGATCAAAGGAGCCGCGGAATTCCTGCGCAATTATCCGCACATGCGTAAGGAAGATGATGGCAAATACCATATGTCCAATACGATTAGCGGCGAGAAGTACATCGGGGGTAAAGATACGATTCAAGTGATGTCGGTGCTTCACGGAATCATGCCGGTGCTGCTGAAAGCTGCTGAACTATTGGATGCTGATCGGGACATGCGTCCGGTGTGGGAAGAGTTTTACCTGAACCTCGCTCCGCTTCCGCGAAGCGATCATCCGGAGGCCGTCTATCGAACCAAAGAAGGCGAAGAGGCCATTTGGGTCGGCGCGCTCGGGCAGGTGCTGGACGATCATCGGGACATCTCGAACGATCCGATGCGGGATTTTATTCTCTGTTCCTTAGAAACTGAGAAAGAAAATCCGGATTGGTTCCGGACAGGCAAAGCCACTCTCGCCTTTCAACGGGATATGCTGGGAGGAGACTGGAGCAAGGCGGTGAGCGAGATGTCATCCGTCTCCGTCATGCTAGCCGGTATGGGAGAGGCCGAAGCCTTTAAACAAGCAGTACTGGCACAGCTGGAATGCGTGAATGCCGATCGTGAGTACTGCTATTATGCCGATACAGGGAAAATCAAATATTACGACAATCGGCTGACGGTACGGGAGGGTGTTAACGCCGTCAGCGCGCAAAGGCTAGGAAATGTGGCGCACGGCTTGCAGTTAGCGCTCTGTCAAAGCCACCCGGGCGTTCCCGGCAAAGAGCCGGTCATTCGCGTGTTCCCGGCCATCCCGGACGGGTGGGACGCGGAGTTCTCGCTCTGGTGTCACGGAGGCTTTAAAGTGACGTCCGCAATTCGCAAAGGTGTTGTCGAGTCGATTAGGATTGAATCCACGCTCGGCGGTATGTGCCGATTGCGCGATCCTTGGAACGGTTCATTGATTGAGTTTGACACCGCAGCGGGTGAGACGTACAGCTTTAACGCAACAGAATAAGGACATTTCCATTCAAAGGAGCGATTTTCAAATGAAAACGTATCGTTTACAGCAACTTGCCGATGTTACGGAAGGACATATTTTGAAAGATATCATGCCTGGGGATTACATTTCTAATGGAGGTCTTGCCTTCGAGAAGCCTGGAGCACGCGCTCATACCAACGATGGGCCGGGAGGCATCGACTATCACGTGCATGAAGATTGCGAAGCTTTCCTGATCATGCAGGGCAGGGGCGAGGTTGAAATCAAAGAACAAGCAGGCTCCATCATGCATCCCGTAAAGACGGGAGATATCGTTATTATTGAGCCGGGAGAGGACCATCACCTCATTTCAAGTGTGGATGATCCTATTGTCGTCGTTTGGTGCCATGCCGGACCGTCACGCAACAAAAATCAATTTAACGTAGATAAGTGAGGAAGAGAAGTATGTTACCTTGGAAGAAGCGCTGAGAGAGGTGTAACCATATGTTGTATTTAGATGATTTGAAGAACCTCAAAGCCAGTGTCAGACTTTCCGATTGTACAATAGCTGACGAACGTGTGGTATCCTGGAGAAATCATGGGTGAATCATCTTCTAAACGCTAAAGTTGTGAACCGGTCCGATCATTCACTGCGGATTAGAGAGGTCGTACTTTTTTCCGGGGAGATGCCTTTCGCCCCCGATACGCCATTTTACGGTGAAGGCTTTCAAATGCTGACTCAATACGGAGGGACGCTTTCTTCGCCCTATGTGATCGGGGCTTACGGAAAAGATCGGGACTTCTTCCGGATCCCCGAAACTCCGTTTCATGCGAACTTATGGACGGTATACAATCTTCTGGCCTTGTCTCCTCGTCATGAGGAGCACATGTTGATTGCCTTTACCTCATGCAACCGATTTTCCGGCGAGTTTCGATTCCGAAATTCATATCTCGAAGTGATTATGGATACCGAAGACTTGGAGCTGGGACCCGGTGAGTCATGGGAGTTGGAGCAATTCATGTTTGCTTCCGGAGCAGATCGCGATTTGCTTTTTCAACAATTGGCAGAGAGCCTCAATCGGAACCACCCCCGCCTGCTGTATCCTGAAATTCCTACGGGATGGTGTTCTTATTATTGCCTGCGTCCCATGACTGCAGAGGGACTTTACGAGAATGCCCGCAGTATGGTCCGGCGAATCCCTGAACTGAATCGGATACAAATTGACGGGGGCTATGCAGCAGCTGATGGCGACTTCTTAGTACCGAGTGTCACGCTTGGATCGGACGTCAAAACAATTAGTGAAGGCATCCGGGCGACCGGGATTGAAGCTGCCGGCTATATATCTCCCTTTATCGTAGAACCGGGGTCGAAGCTAATGCTTGAGCATCCGGATTGGCTTGTTCAAGATCAGGAAGGCAAGCCGTTCAATGGAATCGGTCAGAAAAAGAAGCGGCCAGAGAAGCAGTGGTATATGCTGGACGGGACGCATCCTGAAGCCCTAAACTATTTGCGGTCAACTGTCAGGGGTATGCATGATGAATGGGGGTGGCGCTATTTCAAGCTGGATTTCCTGCAATACGGCGCCTTGCCAGGATACCGTTACGACAAACAGGCAACAAGAATCGAAGCATTTCGCAGTGGAATGAAGGCGATTATCGATGAAGTCGGGCACGACAGCTTTATTCTTGGGTGCAATGCTCCTTTCTGGCCGCTTCTTGGCTTGGTACACGGGAACCGGGTGACCAACGATATTGCACGGGACTGGAAACATGTCAGCGGCAACGCGGAAGAACTTTTTCCACGGAACTGGCAGAACGACATGTTGTGGTATAACGATCCGGATGTCCTTGTCCTTGAACAAGTAACGTTTCATGAACAGACGCTTGGCGGCGAAGTCATGGAGAAGAAATCGGCCCTTTCCGAACAAGAATTCGAATTCCATAAAGCGGTTATTCTGGCATCCGGCGGGATGATCCTCAGCGGAGATTTAATCCCAGCTTTATCCGAGAAAAATATACGGGTATTGAAGAAGTTGTTGCCTCCTACGGGCAAAGCCGCCCGCTTTGAAGATGACACGTATACGATTGGACGAATCGAATTGGAGCATCGTCATGTCATTTGCGCCTTCAACTTTGACGATCAGCCTAAAGATATCGGACTCAGCTTGGACGGGAGCTATCGGGTTTACGATTTTTGGACTGATGAGGAAATAGGTACCTACACGAATGCGCTGAAACTTAACAATTTAGAACCTCATTGTGCCAAAGTATTTTATTATAAGGTTTAGAGCCACTTATAAAGGTTATTGGAAAAATCACCCTCAAATGGCGGAAAGACTCCAAAGGCTTATCGAACGCTTTAAAGTGTAACAACGCGAGGATGCCCCTAAAGGCATCCTCGTTTATTTATGTGTGCCTTGATTTGTTATTAGTGAAGTGGTAATAAGGAAGGGGCGCTGCCAGTGCAAATGTTTGACAAACGAGAGTAGTGAGGAAGGTCGGATCAATAGTAGGCCTAAGGAATCTTGCATCACACCAAAACTTTTAACTATGCTGGCAGTTAGTTTAGAAGTATAATTTGTATGTTTAAAGGATCTATCCTATATTAACAACTCTCGTCTACAATGAGAATTTGTATGCCAACTAGTGTGGGAGGGAATTTGTTTGTTGTTACGGAGACTAAGGTTTAATCGTCATAGCATTGTTTTGACCTGGTTTTTATCGTATGCAGCAGTGCTGCTGCTCCCGATTGTCATGAGTATTTTCGTTTATAATCAATCCAAACAAACGTTAGAGAATGAAATTCATCAAGCGAATAATGCGCTTTTGAAGCAGGTTGAGGATTCGATGGACCATCAGCTGAAGAACATGCAGCGATTGAATTTCGAATTGTCGTGGAACCTTAAAATTCAGGAGCTGCTGTACTCCGGGAAGAGGCAGCTTTTTCCGATGGAGAATGCTTATGACGTCTATCAAATCACACAAGATTTAAAATCATATCAATCCTCGTATCCTTTCGTGGACGAATTCTATATTTATCTCGCGTCCGACCATGAGGTTCTTATGCCCAGCGTGAAAAGAGAAGATAAAGTAGCCTTTCAACTACTGCATGAGGACGGTGTACTCACTTACGATCAATGGCTTTCTATGCTGAATGAGTACAACACCCAACATTTCATTGCGTTAGACCGCAAAGTCGAGGGGGGACGTTTGGAGAAAACGGTAGCTTTGATAAGCAGTTATCCCAATGTGGGCAAGAAGTCCATTGCAACGAATGTCATTATGATGGACCAGTCCAGGATTCTCGACTCCGTCAAAAACATTCAGCTTTTTAATCAAGGAAATGTACTCATTCTAAATAAAGAAAATCAGGTGCTTGTTTCCAACTCTAATGTATCGATTCCGCTGCCTGCAGACTTTCCATACGATAAAATGACTGGATCTTCAGGTTTGTTCTACTTTGTGAACGGCGGGGAAAAGTATGAAGTCTTCTATCAGCAATCGGATCAATCGGAAATGAAATATATGACTATCGTACCGAGCCGCCTTTATTGGGTAAAAGCAGAGCAAGTACGCGTATTGACATACACCAGCATTGCGATCAGTTTCTTTGCCGGACTAGTACTAACTCTAGTTCTATTAATAAAAAATTATAGTCCAATCCGCAGGTTAACGCGCTCTTTCACCGATAAAGGAGGATTGCCGGTCGGTAAAATGAATAATGAGCTGCAGTTCATCCAACAGGCGATTAATCGGACGTTTGACGAGATGGATAAAATGGCGAACCGAAACCAGCATGAACATGATATCCTTCGTTCTCACTTCATATCACGGCTGTTAAAAGGCAGATTAAATCCTTATATTACGGTAGACGATTCACTAGCTGCCTTTGATTTGCAGTTCGACACGGATCAATTCGCCGTACTGCTTTTCAGCTTAGAGGAAGAGGAAAGTTCGTCGTTCTTCGAATTCATACAAGGCAAGGATATGGCGGAAAAACGCAAGCTGCTGTATTTCATTATTGCAAATGTCGTTAAAGAGATATCGAACCAACACGATCACGGTTATGTAACTGAAGTGGAAGATATGATGGCCTGTTTGATCAATGTAAGGGAACGAACAACGGAAGAGCAAGGGCAGGAGCTAATGCGAGTCGCCTCGGTGGCTCAAAATTTTTTACAGATGAACTACAAAATTCCTTTGACTGTATCAATTAGCCGTGTACACCATTCGATAGCGGGCATTTCGCAAGCTTATACGGAAGCGCTGGATACTCTGGAATATAAACTCGTTGTAGGAAGCAAGGGCATTATTTCTTACGAGGATATTGCTTTGAATGCGCCTAAAGAACCAGGAGCAGGCTATGAATATCCGCTTCAAGTGGAACAGCAGCTGATCAATAATGTAAAAGTGGGCGATTTCGATAAGGCCAAGCAAACGTTGGATGAAATTATAAACAACAATGTATATAACCAAGTGATTGCTCTTCCTTTAGCCAAGTGTCTCATGTTTGATCTGGTCAGCACGATGATGAAAGCGGTCAAGGAAATTGGTGACATCCAGAATAGTCTGATGGAGGCAAATCCGAATTGGATGGAGGAGCTTACCCAGTGCAGTACGATTCAAACGATGCATCAACAAATCATCGTCATTCTAAAGCAAGTTTGTGATCATGCATATCAGGTGAGGCAAAAAAACATACAGCACACACGGCAGGGAACTCTTCGTTCGTTAATCGAAAACATTTGTGTGTATATTCAATCCCATTATGAAGATAATGATTTAAATATTACGATGATTGGCGATCATTTTGAAATGAAGGCAGCTTATTTATCCAAATTGTTTAAAGAACAGACCGGGGAAGGTTTGCTGGATTATATTAATAAGATAAGGATCGACAGGGCGAAACTAGCTCTAAAGCAACCGGATAGCCAAATTGTTGATGTGGCTGTTGCTGTCGGATACAGTCATGTGAATACATTTATTCGAACTTTCAAAAAATACGAAGGGATTACCCCAGGTAAATTCAAGGAAATGTGCGAATCTTAAGCTGCCAATCGGGTGGCTTTTTCTTTTTATATGTGCAATTGGAAGTTTTGTTTATCTTTTTGTCGAAATGGTTGATTGGTTTTCGCGATTTTGGTTATTCAAATGCTGAAATGGAAGATATTAAACAGCAGCCGACTATCCTACAATAATTAACGTAGCGTTCTAAGCGCTTCACAAATTGCTATCAACTAGGGGGAAACAAATGTGTCGAAAACAAAACGTATAGCTTCCGTTCTATTAGTAAGCGCTGTGTTTAGCAGCATCTTTACGGCTTGCTCCAGCGCAAGTCCCAAAGATTCGTCTTCCGTACAATCCAGCCAGAAGGATGGCGCAACGACGAATACAACATATCCGATTCAAACAGACAAGAAGCTAAGTTATTGGGCGGAAATGCCAAGCACGTTGGTAGGCGTCAAGCCGAACTTCGCTGAAGTTCCTTTTGTTCAAGAATGGCAAAAGCAAACCGGCGTTAAGCTAAATTTCACTTCACCTGTTGTGAACCAAGCCAAAGAAGGACTCAATGTTATGTTAGCTTCAGGAGATTTGCCGGATTTGATCGAGTATAACTGGATGCAGTTTCCCGGAGGGCCTGAGAAAGCGATTAATGATGGTTACATTCTCAAGCTGAACGATCTAATCGATAAGTATGCACCTAATTTGAAGAAGTATTTAAAGGAACATCCTGAAATAGATAAAATGGTGAAAACCGATTCGGGCAGCTATTATGGGTTCCCGTTCCTCCGCGGGGATGATTACCTTCGCGTTTACCAAGGGCCGGTCATCCGTAAGGATTGGTTGGATGAACTTGGAATTCAAGCTCCGACAACAATCGATGAATGGCATGATGTCCTGAAAGCATTTAAGGAGAAAAAGGGTGCAACAGCTCCGCTTTCCTTCCAAAGTGTCCCTAGGGCGTTCGAGCAAATCTATAATGGCGCTTTTATCGGTGCCTTCGGCATTCAGCGTCTCTTCTATTTAGATAACAACCAAGTGAAGTTCGGACCTGCTCAGCCAGAGTATAAGCAGTTCCTGGCTACGTTCCGTAAGTGGTACGAGGAAGGGTTGTTAGATAAGAACATTGCATCGACGGACGGTAAAAATATTGATGCCAATTTAGCTTCGGGTGCAACAGGAGCCACAATCGGTAACGCAGGCGGTGGGATTGGCAAGTGGATGCCGCTTCTGACAGCAAAGAACCCGAATGCAAACCTTGTCGGCGTTCAGTACCCGGCTTTGAAAAAAGGTGAAACGCCTAAATTTGGCCAAAAAGATTACCCTTATTCCTTCCAAGGGATGGTTGCCATCTCAGCAGGCTCCAAAAATGCCGAGCTTGCCGTAAGAATGCTTGACTACGGATACTCCGAGCAGGGGCATATGCTATTCAACTTCGGTACTTCGGGCGTAAGCTTCAGCATGGACAATGGTTATCCGAAATATACCGATATCTTGTTTAAAAATCCGGATAAGTTAGCGCCGTCGCAAGCGTTCTCGTTGTATACCAAGGCGAACTACTTCGGACCATTCGTTCAAGATAAGCGATACATCGAGCAGTATTTAACGATTCCTCAGCAGAAAGACGCAATTACTGTATGGCAGAAAACGGATGCAGACAAGTATACACTTCCACCGATTACGGCAACCCCGGAAGAAAGCACTGAGCTGGCCAAGACAATGACGGATATTAACACATTAGTCGATGAGATGACACTCAAAATTATTCTTGGAAGCGATTCTGTGGACAATTTTGACAAGTATGTGGAAAAAATGAAGGGCTTGAAGTTAGACCGAGCGCTTCAAATCCAACAGGCGGCATTGGACCGCTATAACAAACGCTAATAGAAAGAGTGTGAAGGAGGGCCGGAGAAGTAGAATCCGCCGGCCTCCAACAAGTATCACAGCGGAATGGGGATGAGTAGATGGACAAAGTGCTGCAAGCGAGAACGAATGCGTACCAGCAGGCAAAGCAAACCTTTACGATGAGAACGGCCAAAGATTTTGCTCAAAACAAATACCTTTATGTCATGATGATTCCAGTCATCGCGTTTTATCTCATCTTTCACTATGGGCCCATGTACGGCGCGATCATTGCTTTTAAAGAATATTCCCCAATGAAAGGGATCGTGGGGAGCCCTTGGGTAGGATTTGATCAATTCATGTCATTCTTTCATTCTTATTATTTCTGGAGAATCTTGAAAAATACCGTAGTCATCAGCTGTTATTCTTTACTTTTTGAATTTCCAGCTCCGATTATTTTAGCGCTTCTCATTAACGAAGTTCGTCATCAAACATTTCGCCGTATTGCCCAATCCGTGACATACATGCCTTATTTTATTTCACTGGTTGTCATTTGCGGCATGGTGAAGGATTTTACGAACAGCGGTGGAATTTTGAATTCCTGGTTTTCGATGATGTTTGGTGGAGATGGGCATGCGCTGCTGCAAAAGCCAGAATGGTTTCGACCGCTCTATATTTTATCTGAAATATGGCAAAAAGTAGGGTGGGAATCGATTATATACATTGCCGCACTCATGGGAATCGACCAAGAGCAGTATGAAGCGGCTCGCATGGACGGGGCTGGACGGTGGAGGCAGATCTGGAACATTACGATTCCAGGTATTATGCCGACGATTATGATCATGTTCATTCTCCGCATGGGGAACTTGCTCAACGTAGGCTTTGAGAAAATCATTTTGTTATATAATCCTGCAACTTACGATACGGCCGACGTTATTTCCTCCTTCGTATACCGAAAAGGATTACTTGAATTTGGTTGGAGCTATAGCTCTGCCGTCGGTCTGTTCAACTCACTCATTAATCTAATTCTTCTGCTTTCGGCGAACAAACTCAGTAAAAAATTCAGCGAAAGCAGCCTTTGGTAGGTGACACATTTATGATGCAGCAACGAAGCTTGAGTGAAAAATCCTTTGATGTATTCGTATATATCGGCTTGATTCTGCTAATGGTCGTTACTCTGTATCCGCTCCTTTATGTTGCCTTTGCTTCTTTAAGCGATAGCAATGACTTTTTAACACATAAGGGCATTCTCTGGAGACCGCTTGGATTTAATCTGGAGTCGTATAAAAGCGTGCTTACTAACCCCGGCATTATGACCGGCTACAAAAATACCCTTTTTATTCTAATTGTCGGAGTCAGCATTAACGTGTTGATGACAGCTTTGGGAGCCTACGTGCTCTCACGCAAAAATGTCATGTGGAATAAGGCATTTCTTATTTTTATTGTGTTCACGATGTTTTTTAACGGTGGCTTGATACCGCTTTATCTGATTGTCAAAGGTGTAGGTTTGGTCAACTCACTCTGGGCTACGATCATTCCGTTCGCCATGAATACGTTTAACCTCATTATCATGCGCACTTCGTTTATGGCGATTCCTGAAACGTTGGAAGAGTCGGCGAAAATCGATGGAGCTAATCATTTCACCATCTTGTTCCGTCTTATTCTTCCGCTGTCCATGCCTGTAATTGCTGTGATGATTCTATATTATTCGGTTGAAAAGTGGAATGGATGGTTTTACGCTTCGATATTCTTGAAAGATAGAGATTTATTTCCGCTTCAAGTCATTCTACGGGAAATTCTCATCTCCAATTCTACGGATACGATGTCTGCCGGGGCGTCGGCAGGGGATCGCATGCAAATCGGCGAAACGATCAAATACGCGACGATCATGGTAGCAACCTTGCCTGTTCTATGTATTTATCCATTCCTGCAGAAATATTTTGTTAAAGGTGTCATGGTAGGAGCATTAAAAGGCTGATAAGGAGTGATTGGGAATGAAAACGATTCTTTGTGAAGAACCAAATCGGTTAGTGATGACGGAAACGGAAAGACCGGTTCTGCGGGAAGGTGAGGCGCTAGTTAAAATTAAGCGAATCGGGATTTGCGGTACGGATCTCCATGCTTATAAAGGAAATCAGCCCTATTTCACTTACCCACGAATTCTGGGACATGAGTTGTCGGGGGAGATCGTTGACATCCAAGACAACGAAACGGATTTAACATGCGGGGATCTGGTCACCGTTATGCCTTATCGGTATTGCGGAACCTGTGTAGCTTGCCGGCAAGGAAAAACGAATTGCTGCACCAGCTTGAACGTTCTAGGTGTCCACGAGGACGGAGGGATGCGCGAATATATGGCCGTTCCGACGAACTTACTGCTTAAAGCGGACGGCCTAACGCCGGAACAGGCCGCGATTGTTGAATGCCTTTGTATCGGAGCTCATGCCGTGCGCAGAGCAAGCATTGTGCCAGGCGAATACGTGCTCGTCATCGGTGCAGGACCTATCGGGCTCGGTGTTATGAAATTCGCTAAATTAGCCGGAGCCAAAGTGATTGCTCTCGATATCAATGAGGACCGACTTGACTATTGCAAGCAATGGGTCCCGGCAGATTATGTCGTAGGCGCGAAGAACGACCCCGCAGCGAAGATTAAGGAAATTACGCAGGGCGATTATCCGACGGTAGTTTTGGATGCTACCGGCAATGTATCATCGATGGAGCAAGCAGCGCAATATGTCGCCCACACTGGCCGCTTAATCTATGTGGGGCTTGTCAAATCCAGAATTTCATTCGACGATCCGGACTTCCATAAGCGCGAATTAAGTATTCTCAGCAGCCGTAATGCAACACGTGAAGATTTCGAATATGTTATGGAAAGTATTCGGAGCGGCAGCATAGATACGGATTCCTTTATTACACACCGTGTGGACTTGGATCACATGATCGACACGTACGAGTCTTGGCTGAAGCCGGAGTCTGGGGTTATCAAAGCGATGGTTCAATTAGATTAATAACGTGCAGGGGGAGCATATATGCAGCAAGTTTCAGATGGAAATTTGAGTTTCGACATTGACAAGCTTTGGAGCGATTTGCAAACGAAAGTAGATCGCATGATGGTGCAAATTGGGGATAAAAGCCCGCATGTAGCCCGAGGCGACGGAATTTACGACAATAATCCGACCGACGCATGGACATCGGGCTTCTGGCCCGGCATGTTGTGGATTATGTATGATATGACCGGTAAAGAGCATTACAAGCAAGCGGCATGGCATTGGGACCGGAACATCGAAGAGCATTTCGTGAAGCCGTCGAATTTGTACCATGATGTAGGGTTTCAGTTTTTGCCGACCGCTGTCATTAAATATAAGCTGACTGGCGATGCAGATGCCAGACGGATCGGTCTCGAGGCGGCTAATTTTTTAGCAGGACGGTTTAATATCGCAGGCAACTTCATACGGGCTTGGAATACGATTCCCGGCGCATGGCATGAAGGAAATACCGGATGGGCGATTATTGACTGCATGATGAACCTTCCGCTGCTTTTCTGGGCATCCGAAGAGCTTAAGGATCCACGATTTAAACATATCGCCATGGCTCATGCCGAAACGGCGTTGAAGCATTTTATCCGCGAAGACGGTTCTTCTTGTCATATTTGCTGCTTTGATCCAGAAACGGGTGAATTTATCCGTGAAATTGGCGGTCAAGGCTACGCGGCAGGATCGGCTTGGAGCCGGGGAACAGGCTGGGCGTTGTACGGATTTTCCGCCATGTATCGCATGACAGGCCAAATTCGATTTTTGGATGCGGCGAAGAGGGTGGCCCACTTCTTTGTGGCCAATTTGGAAGAAGACAATATCCCTTTATGGGATTTCCGCGTCGATGACCGGGAGGAGGCACCCCGTGACACATCAGCTGCAGCACTTGCGGCTTCCGGGTTAATCGATATTTCTAAATATGTGCCTGCCTCACAAGCCAAGCTATATATAAATAAGGCTAAGGATATCCTCCGGTCCCTGACGCACAATTATTCCACTTGGGATCAGCCAGACCACCAAGCCATTTTGCTTCAAGGCACGGGGCACAAACCGCTAGGATCTAATATTAACGTATCGTTGATTTATGGTGATTATTATTATTTAGAAGCGATCGCTAAATTAATGGGTTGGAATAAGAACATGTTTTAATTGCGAGAGCAAAAAATGGACTGAAATATAAAAAAATACAATCATGTAGGCAATTTGCCGTCTGGGTAGGGCGCTTACATTTGACACCATAACTGTTCGTTACCACGCCTTCTTGCAGGTTGTGTGTAATGACATGCAGCAACTTATCGCAGTTTGCGATTTGTGGCTGCATTTTTTGTGTGTAAGCAAGGAAATTCATCGTTTAATTCTGAAATGGTTCAAAATCAAACAACGGCTTGTTATCGGGGCTGAACCGGTTGAAGAAGCTGGGAATCAGCCTTGATCTAACACTTGATATTTTTAAACTTTTCGGCGGGCTTTATATGAAAACGATCCGCGAACGATGAGAATGTACACTTTTTGCAATAGAATTAGAAACTACGTTGCTTCGAGTACACAACCTCAAAAAATTCGATAACACAGGAGAAGATCTCGAGGATTTGATCTCGATCGGGACGATCGGATTGATCAAGGCGATCGAATCGTTCTCGCCGAACAAAGGGACCAAGCTCGCCACATTTGCGGCACGCTGTATCGAGAACGAGATCTTGATGCATCTGAGATCGCTGAAGAAAACGAGGAAAGATGTTTTTTTGCATGATCCCATCGGAACGGACAAAGAGGGGAATGAAATTGCGTTGATCGACATCCTTGGCACGGAGGCAGATGATGTGGTGGATAAGGTTCAGCTCAAGATAGAGAAGAGCAAAATCTATCGTAATCTGGAAATCTTGGACGATCGCGAGAAGGAAGTCGTCGTTGGACGGTTCGGGTTAGAGCTCGGCGGCGAGGAGCGGACACATCGGGAGATAGCGAAGGAGCTGGGGATTAGCCGCTCCTATGAGTCGCGGAAATCGGGAGGTCAGCAGCCGATAGTTGATCGATTCAATTCAAAGGTCCGGAGGAACAAGTGAAAATGAAGGGACAAACGGGTGCCAAACGGCAACCGTTTTAGTTTGCGACGATTGGGGATAATGTTTTTTAACCTCATTGAAACGTTTCCACGTATGTGTTATGTTGAAAACATGAAATAATGAAAACGGTATCATTGGAGGTGATCAAGTGTCTAGCATCAAAGATGTTGCAGACTTGGCCGGGGTCGGAGTTGGCACTGTATCACGGGTTATCAATAATCATTCAAAGGTAAAGCCCGAAACGCGGGAAAAAGTCAAAGCCGCTATCCAGAAATTAAAGTATATACCAAACGAAGTGGCAAGAAACTTTAAAATGCAAAAATCGACCATGGTCGCACTACTGCTTCCAAGCATCTGGCATCCGTTTTTCTCGGAGCTCGCTTACTATATCGAGGACGAGCTCGACCGTGAAGGCTTCAAGCTCATTCTCTGCAACAGCGGTGGCAAGCCCGACAAAGAGTTATATTATTTCGATATGCTCAATCAGAACAAAGTGGCGGGAATAATAGGGATCAGCTACAACGACATTGAAGAGAGCGTCAGCACAGATATCCCGATTATTAGCATCGACCGGCATTTCGCCAAAAAAATCACTTGCGTCACTTCGGATAATTATACCGGCGGACGCATCGCCTTGCGCGAGCTATTGAAAGCAGGCGCGAAAAAACCGGCCTTTCTCGGATCGATCACTCCCGTTTACAGTGAAACCATGCTTCGCAAAGAAGGCTTTATCGACGAAGCCAGGTCATTGGGAATCGAGCATATTGTCTATGAGGAGCCCGATCCTGTTCTGGATCATAAGAAGTATTTCGAGAATTTCTTCAAAGCCAAAGTGCACCGGGATGTAGACGGCGTATTTGCCATTACGGATCTGTTTGCCGCCAAATACATCGATACCGCCAAGCAATATGGAATCCGCACTCCCGATGACGTGAAAGTTATAGGTTATGACGGCATCCAGGACAATAAATTGTTCCATCCGATTCTCTCCACGATCCGGCAGCCGGTCGAAGAAATGGCCCGAATGTCAGTAAAGTTGCTGTTTCGCAAAATGGAAGGAGAAACGCTGGAGCAAGAGACGTACCGAATTCCTGTTGAATATAGAGCCGGTGAGACGACTTAGCGGGGATTGTTTTCCGAAAAAGTGGAAACGTTTCAATGCTACAAGAAAAGGGAGTGGGTTAAGTGAATGATGTAAATGAGTTGTAGCAGGTTTGCGCTCAGTAACGCTGATATAAAGCCTTTGGCTACGGGAAATAGGAAAAAGCTCATATAAACCAAACTGTTTATTATTGGGATATTCATGTCGCTGAATGACGCCTTTGGAATGATTGTTGGGATTTTCTTGTCACTAACTGGGTTGTGTATTGAAACATACGAACGACAAGAAAAATCCTGCAAAATGAGGTTTTTATTTTCTGCATGGGTGGTCTGGATTTATTCAACCGCAGAGTGAAAATGTTCCTATTTAAAAACTATTCTGTTAATATTAATCAAAGTGAAATAGGGAACCTTGTCGAATAGAATATAAAAAATATTAGGGGTTATTAAATGAAAAGTATAAAAGTAGTATCATTTGTACTTGTTACATTGCTTTTATTTGCGCTTACAGCATGCTTTTCAAGTAGAACTTCTGAACCTTCAAAAAACGAAGAAGCAACGATAGTACCTGTAGCAACAGGAGAAGTAGAACCTGCAAATAAAGAGAAAAAAGTTGTAGTTGGATTTACTTTGCAAAATTTAAACAATCCCTTCTTTATTGCCATGTCTAAAGGCGCTACCGCAGGTGCTATCCTGCACGGTGTTGACGTAATTACTGTAAGTGCTGAAGGGGACTTGGCTAAACAAACAGCTCAAATTGAGGATTTTATTGTAAAAAAAGTAAGTGTGATTTTGCTAAATGCGGTAGACTCCAAAGGTATAGCAGGCGCTGTTAGTCAAGCTAAAGCGGCGGGAATCCCTGTCATTGCCGTTGACGTAGGCGCAGATGGTGGTGTGAACACGGTTGTCAGCTCAGATAACTTTCTCGCTGGAAAATTAGCAGGAGAATATATTGTTAAGCGTTTGAACGGCAAAGGTAATGTTGTTGTTATTGATGGTCCTCCAGTATCTGCTGTAACGGATCGTATCGCGGGGTTCAAAGAAGCCATTAAAGCGGCTCCTGGAATTAGAATAGTGGCTCAACAAAATGGATACGGCAATCGTGAAATGTCAGTTACCATGATGGAAACCGTGCTGCAAGTCTATAAAAGAGGGGAAATCGATGCTGTATTTGCAACGAATGACCCTTCAGGCGTTGGTGCTAAAATCGCGGTCGAACAAGCAAATCGTGACAAAGAGATGTTTATTGTTGGTGTAGACGGAGCCCCTGATGCCGTGAATGCGATAAAAGAAAAGAAAAGCTTTGTTGCAACCTCCGCACAGTATCCTTTTGATATGATTAAAATGGCGATGGATGAAGGCTTTAAAGTTCTTAAAGGTGAAAAGATAGAACCGTTAATTAAAATTCCTGTCGATTTGATCACGTTAGATAATGTAGAAACGTACAAAGGCTGGTAACAATTTTCTTAAAATATGAATGCGTAGTGGAGACGTGTATGTATAAACTAATCATTGCAGATGATGAAGATAACGTAAGAGAGGGAATACGGGATAACCTAAACTGGCAGGAGTTGGGATTTGAGGTAGTGGGGGACTTTGAGAATGGTCAGCAGGTGCTCCTAGCCTTAGAAGAACTTCAACCTGATGTCGTATTAACGGATATCAACATGCCTTTGGTAGATGGTTTAGAAGTGTCGCGCTATCTCTTTGAGCATTATCCCCGTACCAAAATTATTATTCTGACAGGTTTCGATGAGTTTGAATATGCGCAGCAAGCCTTGAAGCTGAAGGTGCATGACTATATCTTAAAGCCGAATACGGCGGAAGAATTATCCCACATTCTCTCCAAAGTAAAGGCGGATCTTGATGATGAGAATCGTAAAGTGGAGGATTTAAGCAAGCTTAAGCAGCAGCTTAGAGAGAGTTTGCCGCTCGTCAGAGAGCGATTCTTGAATCAACTGGTTACAGGAGAACTCCGGGAAAGTAATCTTGAGGATAAGCTAGCCTATTTGGAAATTGGGTTATCCGGAAGTCATTATGTCGTCGGTGTAATTGATGTAGACGACCATGGTGAGCTGCAAAGATTTTATCCCGAAAGCGAGAGCGAATTGCTTTATTTTGCAGTATGTAATATAAGCGGGGAAATTATTGCAAGAAAAGCGAATGGAATCGTGTTCCAAAACAATAATGAAAAAACAATTGTCATTCTCTTCGGCGAAAATAAAGAAACGCTTCATTGCGAGGCAGTTCGCATTTTCGAAGAGATCAACCTATCGGTAAAAGAGTATCTGAAGTTTACAGTGTCCATTGGAGTAGGAGATCTATGCGCTTCTCTCAAAAAAATTCATCATTCGTATAAGAGGGCATTATCTGCTCTGGATTATCGATTTTTCCTAGGGAAAAATCGAATTATTCATGCTGGCGATATGGAAGGAGGAAGCGGTGAGAGCATTCCTTACGATAAACATTGGGAAAAAAAGCTCATCACTGGTCTGAAGTCAGGGACGCAGCAGGAGACCGAGAACATCGTTGAGAAAATTATTGGTAATCTTAAGGAATCGTATCTGCCTATGGATCGTTGCTATATCCACATCCAGCAAATTATCGTTGCTATTCTGGATATTTTAGATGAGCTTGATATTCGTGTACCTATGCCTAGCTCCTCTGTAAGCCCATTGACTGAAATATATGGGCTAAAAACGCTGGATGAAGTGGAAGATTGGTTGAAGCATTATTGTTCACGAACCACGAATATGATCCTTGAAACAAGAAACAACTTTAGCAAGATACAAGCTTTGAGGGCGGAAGACTATATTAAAGAGAATTACGCGGATGCAAATTTATCTATGGATATGGTTTGTAAGTATCTGGTTCTAAGCACAAGTTACTTTAGCCTGATCTTTAAAAACCATACCGGCGAAACCTTCATCAGCTATCTAACTCGGATTCGTGTGGAAAAAGCGAAGGAATTGCTGAAATGTACAGATTTTAAGACGTATGAGATCGCAAATCATATCGGCTATACGGACCCTCATTATTTCAATGTCATTTTCAAAAAAGCAACGGGTATGACCCCAACTTTGTATCGCAAAATGGTGTAGAAGGGGCAAAAACATGGTCAAGAATCTCATACGCTATTATCGATTCAAAAGTATCCAATCTACCATTGCTGTTACTTTTTCATGCTTAATTGTGATCACAATTATCGTGATTGCATGGATGTCGTATAATCTATCCACCGCTGCCGTGAAGAAAAATTCACGCGACTATACCTATCAACTCATGGGACAAGCAAGTTCGAATATCGATAGCTACATCACGTATATGGATAATATTTCACGTATGGTGCTTTCCAGTTATGATATTAAAGAGTATCTATTGAAGCAGGTGTTTCTAGGGTCAAGCAGTAAGGAAGACTTGAAACAGAAAATATCCTTCCAACTGAATACCGTGTTGAATACAAGAAAAGATATTTCATCCGTTCTTATTTTTGGCACGAATGGTGAGATCATCCCTTACAATGAAAAGATTAAACTGAATCCACAAGTCAATCCTGTGGAACAAAGCTGGTATACGAAGGCAATTGAAGCGAAGGGGAAGGTTGTTATTTCTTCTTCACATGTTCAAAATATGATACTTAACGACTATAATTCAGTGATTTCCTTAAGTCGTGAACTAAGCAGTGATGTTGGCGATGAAAAGCTCGGTGTTCTGCTAGTAGATTTGAACTATAGTGTCATCAATGATATTTGCAATAAGATTAAGCTTGGAAATAGGGGATATGTTTTCATCGTGGATGCAGACGGAAACATTGTTTATCATCCCGACCAACAGAAGATTAAAGATAATCAGAAAACAGAATTGATTTCTCAGGTCATGCATACACCAGGCAGCAGCTTCGTGACTTCAGAGGGTAAAAATAGCCGAATGTACACGATTAAAACCTCGCAAAGCACTGGTTGGAAAATTGTCGGGGTTACTTATGTGGACGAACTGGTTTCGAATAAGCTGGAGCTGCAAACCTATACTTTTGTTGGGGGGATAGGGTTTCTTATCATTGCGGTGGTCCTCTCTTTTATTCTATCTTTACGTATTTCAAGACCAATTAAACATCTTGAAAGTTCGATGAAAGAGGTGGAAAGGGGGAATTTCGATATTCAGGTCGATATTCAAAGTTCAAATGAAATCGGGCATTTGAGTAATCGATTTAATCGCATGACGACCGAAATCAAAGAGCTGATGCTGCAAAATGTAAAGGAACAGGAGCTAAAAAGAAAGAGTGAGCTGCAAGTGCTGCAAGCTCAGATTAATCCTCATTTCCTTTATAATACGTTGGATTCCATTATATGGATGGCAGAGGGCGGGAAGTCGAAGGAGGTTATCCAAATGACGGCTTCCTTGGCTAAGTTATTCCGATTAAGTATTAATAAAGGTCAAGAATTAATTTCTATTTTAAACGAAATCGAACATATCAAAAATTATTTGACGATCCAAAAAATGCGCTATAAATCCAAATTGGATTTTGATATCAATGTGGATAAGAACATCCTTTCTTACAAAGTGATCAAAATAATTTTACAGCCTCTTGTCGAAAATGCCATTTATCACGGAATAAGAAACAATACGGGGATTGGTCTTATTCAAATAACGGGGACACGAATGGAGAATAACATTCTTCTGCAAGTCACAGATAATGGCATTGGGATGACGCAGGAGGAGATCGAAAATATGTACCAAGAAGAACCGATGTCTGTGAAAGGAAGCGGTATAGGTGTGCGAAATGTGGATCAAAGAATCAAGCTGCATTTTGGTGATCAATATGGCCTGCAATTCGAGAGTGAACTAGGGAAAGGAACAACCGTCAAGATTTGGCTGCCAGTCATTGAATAGATCCCATCCAAATAAAGCCCAAGCCTGAAAGCTTCATCAGGCTTGGGCTTTTTATTCTATTCAGACAACGAAAGGATGCATAATAGAAAAATTTCAACAGTTAGAAGAGGATTTTCTATTATTTTTTGTTTTTATCGAAGGTATGATGAAGACACAAAAAACAAACATCTACTCTTTTAGGGAGGTGAGGTTTTAGGTAAGTGATTAGTGCCAATCATGCTTGACTTCATTTGGGGGATTTGGTTGTATCCAAAAAAAAGGAGGGAGAAAAGAACATGCTAAAGAGTTTTACAATTGGCTAACTGTGTCGCTAAACGTGGTAGACAATTGGACTCTAAAACATGTTCATAGAAAAACAATTACACGTTAATTATCACATATCTTCCTATCGTTCGCCAAACTTTATTTTAAAAAATCACCTATCATTCGGAGGAATTTGAATATGAAAAACATGAAAATGATCTTATTGCTTTTTGTTGTATTTGCACTTTCGGCTTGTGGTAAAGCAGTGGAAACAAAACCCTCAGCAGCAACTGGGGCGCCAGCGGAAACATCAGCTAGTACAGTTAAAGCAGCGGCACCAGGGAAAAAGGTTGTTATCGGTCTGACTGTACAAAACTTAAGCAATCCTTTCTTCGTAGCAATGTCAAAAGGTGCAGCTGAAGCTGCTAAGAAACACGGTGGTGAAGTGATCGCCGTTAGCGCAGAAGATAATTTGGCTACACAAACCGCTCAAATCGAAGATTTTATTACCAAAAAAGTAAGCATGATTATTCTAAGCTCTGTAGATACCAAAGGGATTGCAGCAGCAGTAGGTCAAGCTAAAGCAGCAGGCATCCCAATCATTTCAGTCGACACGATTTCGGAAGGCGGCGTTAATGCGAGTGTAACTTCCGATAACGTTCAAGCAGGAAGAATAGCAGGTGAATATTTGGTTAAACGGTTGAATGGAAAAGGAAATATCGCCGTATTGGATGGTCCGCCGGTATCCGCTGTAACAGACCGCATTGCAGGATTTAATGAAGCTCTCAAAGCAGCTCCGGGAATTAAAATAGTTGCTAATCAAAATGGTAACGGTAATCGTGAAACATCGCTTGCTAAGATGGAGACCATTTTACAAGCAAACGGTAAAGGACAAATCGACGCGGTATTTGCTATTAATGATCCATCAGGTATTGGCGCCAAAATTGCTGCAGAGCAAGCCGGTCGCGACAAGGAAATGTTTATCGTTGGTGTGGACGGATCTCCGGATGCTGTGACTACACTTAAAGAAAACAAAAGCTATGTTGGAAGCTCCGCACAAAATCCTTTTAATATGATTACAATTGCGGTTGAAACGGCATTTAAAGTTCTTGCTGGCGAAAAAGTAGAACCATTAATTAAACTTCCAACTGATTTCATTACGACAGAAAACGTAAAAGACTATAAAGGCTGGTAATATCCAATCATTCCAGCGATATGGTTACCTCCAGGGGGAACCACATCGCTGGAATTCAATCGTCCTATTATAGATATAAACTAATAATTGGGTTGGAGTGAGAACATGGAAGCTGTACAAGCCGGAGTTAGGAAGAATAATTCCTCTGAAACGTCGTCACAAGTGCTAAGCATGCGAGCGATCTCCAAGTCTTTCTCAGGGGTTAACGTATTAAAAAACATAAACATTGATCTTCACAAGGGTGAAGTGCATGCCTTAATGGGTGAGAATGGAGCGGGTAAGTCAACGCTGATGAAGATTATGGCAGGGATTCACCGTCCAGATAAAGGCGAGATTATATACCGAGGTCGATCGATTACATGGCATAATGCCATGGAGGCCCGTGACAAAGGCATCAGTGTCATTCATCAAGAGCTTAATCTTTCTCCGAATATAACCATCGGTGAGAATGTATTAATGGGAACCAAATTTCCGAAAAATAAGTTTGGTATGGTGGACTGGAAGAAAGTTCACGAACGGGCCCAATTCCTATTAAAATCAATCGGATCTGATTTAGATCCTAGATCATATGTCTCAACCTTAAGTGTCGCCCAACAACAAATGGTGGAAATCGCGAGAGCCCTATCTATAGAAGCAGAAGTTCTGGTGATGGATGAACCCACAGCTTCGTTAACCCACAAAGAAATAGATAAGCTGTTTATTATTATTAATGAATTAAAGCAAAAAGGTGTTGCGATTGTTTACATTTCACATCGTATGGATGAAATCTTCAAAATTTCTGATCGTTGTACGATCTTGCGTGATGGAGAGTGGATTACATCCATTCCTATAACTGAAACCAACCCGGAGCATCTCGTGAAGACTATGGTCGGTCGTGAATTAAAGGATTTATTTCAAAAACCGCCTTCACATACGAACTGGATTAAAGGTAAAACGCCGGTTTTAGAGATTAAAGGTTTATCTGATAACAAAAATGTGAACGATATTTCGCTAGAGGTCCATTCCGGAGAAATTGTTGGAATTTCAGGTCTGGTAGGGGCTGGAAGGACGGAATTAGTAAGGGCGATATTTGGCTTATCGGATATATCAGCAGGTGAAATTCTCATTAACGGTGTTTCGGTGAAGATCTCCTCACCTGAGGATGCTATGCGACATGGCATTGCTCATGTTCCTGAAAGTCGTAAGGAACAGGGGCTATTTCTAAATATGTCAGTCAAAGAAAATATGATGATGGCAGAAATGTTTAGATATCGAAAGGCCTCTCTTCTGGATTGGTCCCAAATAGGCAAGGAAGCCGACCAGTATATTAAAGAATTAGGGATTAAAACGGCAAATAAAGAACAAAAGGTAGTCAGCTTAAGCGGAGGAAATCAGCAAAAGGTGCTGCTTGCGAGATGGTTGTCCATTCAGCCTAAAGTACTTTTGTTAGATGAACCGACAAGAGGGGTAGACATTGGTGCCAAAACAGAAATTCATAAAGTAATTCATAAATTAGCTAAAAATGGCCTCGCTGTATTAATGATATCCTCTGAGCTGCCGGAAATATTAGCGCTGAGTGACCGCATACTTGTTATGCATGAGGGTAAATTACGGGCAAACCTTGGGCGGGAAGACGCGACGCAAGAAAAGATCATGTACTATGCAACGGGGGAGATCAAATGAGTGCTGGAATGGAAGCTTTAGTAACTAAAAAACACAATTACGGACTATCCTTGAGGAAAATATGGAATCAATTAGGTATGCTAATTGTATTGGTTGCAATTTGTATTATTCTTGCTATTTTTGCACCTAATTTCACGGATGCAGGAAATATTCTCAACATATTGAAGCAATCATCCGTCAACGGGATTCTTGCAGCGGGTATGACGCTCGTTATTCTGACTGGCGGGATCGATTTATCCGTAGGGTCAACGATCGCACTTTCAGGCGTAGTTTCTGTCTTGCTTTCCAAACAAGGCGTTAACCCTTATGTCGCGATGCTGGTTGGCCTTGCAGTGGGGTATGCAGCAGGCTGGATCAATGGTTTTCTAACGGCAAGAGCCAAACTGCCATCCTTTATTGTTACTTTAGGCAGTATGACTTATATCCGAGGCGCTGCTTATGTCATTAGCGGAGGGTTGCCTACCATTTTAACTTCGGAGTCGTTTAAGTTTTTTGGGTCAGGGAAGATCCTAACGGTACCAACACCCATTTACATTATGCTCATTGTCTACTTAGTCATATTTATTATGCTGAAATACACGATGTTTGGCAGACATATCTATGCCATCGGGGGAAATGAAGAAGCTGCGAGATTAACAGGAATTAAGGTTGAAAAAACCTTGATTAATGTGTATGCCATTAGTGGATTATGTGCTGGATTAGCCGGCGTAGTGCTTGCGGGGCGCTTGATTTCTGGTCAGCCGAATGCAGGAAGCATGGCTGAGCTAGATGCCATTGCTGCCGTTGTGCTAGGCGGAACGAGCCTATCAGGAGGAATTGGTCGCATTCAGATGACGATTATCGGTGTGCTAATCCTGGGTGTCATTCGAAATGGATTGACGCTCTTGAATGTTAGCTTCTTTTGGCAAACCGTTATAACAGGTATTGTTATCGTACTTGCAGTGCTATTAGATCGTTTACGCAGCGATAAGTAAAAGGAAGGGCTGTTAATATGGTAAAATTCCGTTTCCGAAGCATTCGTTCCCGCACCTTAGTCACGATTCTACCATGGTTAATTTTATCTATGTTTGCATTGTCGGGGTTAAGTTATAGCTATTCCAAAAATATCATTAACGCAGAAATTCAAGACAAAATGGCCTATCAATTAAACTCAACAATTAATAATATGCAAACCATATTAACAGCGCACAGTAAAATTCCTGAAAGCTTAGCACGTACCATTGAACCTGTTGGTGACAAAATTGATAAAGGCAAATATTTTCAAATTATTCAAGGCTTATTGTCGACCAATCCTGATACCTTTGGTGTCGGGATTTGGTATGAGCCCTATCAATATAAAAATTATTTACAATATTACAGTTCCTATGCCTATCGAGATAATGGTCGCATCCTGTTTTCCAATGATTATGATACGAAAGAATATAATTATCCCGAAAAAGATTGGTATCTCCTAGGGAAAAACACAAAGGAAACATTGGTTTGGACAGATCCATTTTTTGATGCGAATGCCAACGCTATGATTTTAACAACGGCAGTACCCTTTTATACGAACAACAAATTTCAAGGGGTTGTTACAGCCAACATCAATTTGACCAACTTACAGCAGAAGATTTCAGATATTCGTGTTGGGAAAAATGGATGGGCATTTTTGCTGGATCGTAATGGGAACTTTATTGCTAATAAGGATTACCAAAGTTCAACGAATCACCAAATCATGAATGACCCTAATGTGAGCTTGGCGCAAATTGGTCAAGAAATACTGTTGAATACCAAGGGGAAAGCCGTTTTTAGCGATGATAATGGCATCAATCAAGTTTATTATCAGACGGTTCCGAATACGTCATGGAAATTGGCGATTGTCATCTCGGAGGAGGAGCTCTACCAAAGTGTAAACCATTATTTTATGGTCTCGCTGCTGATTATCATTGTTCTGATCTGTTTTATGATCATGGTGATTTATTTCTACAGTTTAACCATTACGAATAACATTAAGAAAGTTAATAGGCTGTCTCAATCGATGTCCAATGGGGACTTAACCCAAACGATTGCGGTAAAAACGATCGATGAATTTGGTCAAATGGGTACAAATTTAAATGGTATGGCAAGTAAATTAAATGCCATTCTCTCTCAGGTATCGAATAGTGCCAAAAGCGTATCTGATACCTCTCTTCTATTGTCCGAAAATGCGGAACAATCCGCGAAAGCAACAGAAGAAGTAGCGCAATCGATTCAAGAGGTAGCGAGTGGTACGAGTAGACAACTTTCAATAACCGATGAAGCTGTTGAAGCAACAACAGACATGTTTGTTAATATCACGAAAATTACGCAAAGCATAGAAGTTGCAAGCCATTCAGCGAAAGATGCACTGCAAATGGCCCATGAAGGCAAAGCGGATATTGCCGAAGCTATCAATCAAATTAATTTGATATCACGAAATTCGCTGGATTCGGTTGTCATTGTTCGAGACCTACAAGAGAAATCCCAAAAGATCAATCATATCATGACTTTGCTGGCGTCTATTGCCAAGCAAACGAAAATGCTAGCTTTAAATGCCGGCATTATTGCAGCGCATGCAGGAGCGAATGGAAAAACATTTTCGGTCATTTCTCGTGAGATATGTCTTCTCGCTGAAAACTCGGAGAAATCGAATCATGAGATCGAGGCCTTAGTCCTGGAGATCCAAGAGGGGATTTCGAAAGCAGTGAAAGCGATGGAAGAAGGCGATGAATCTGTTCAACGAGGAGAATTGCTTACGAAAAAGGCAGGTGATTCCTTTACAACCATCCTTACTGTAGTCGACGGGGTGTCCGGGCAATCGGGCGAAATGGCCAATGAAATAAAAATGATTCGAATGAAGATGCACAGAATGGTTGAAAACATGGAAGCCGTCTCTTATTTATACGGAAGTACGGCTAGCTCAACAAATCACATATCGGCGACTACCGAGGAGCAGACGGCGGCAATCCAAGAAGTCGCGTCTTATTCCAATGAATTAGCGCATATGGCTAAGGGATTACAGCAATCTGTGGCTGCTTTTAAACTCAAAAATTAGTAAATGTTACCCAACTTTATCGGAGATCAATGCGCTACATGAAATTGTGTAATTATCATCATTAGGTGGTCTGCCTTCAGCTACAGACTGCCTTTTTATTCATACTTAGAAGCGGTTAATAAAAGTGCCTACATAATTTATTCAGCAAAGGCTTGAGAAATCAGGCTTTTTTATTTTTATGTAAGCACATTTGTGTCCAATGTTCGCTCATTCGCAGGATATTTGCCCCTTCTATGGTGGATAAGGTTAGGCATCTCCACGTCCCCGGTATGTAATTATGAGTTAGATGTTTTCTTTTTTCGATAAAAAGAAGGATTAACGCCTTCTATTTTTTTAAACGCTTTACTGAAGGAATGAATATCCGGAAATCCGATAAGTTCCGCAATTCGTTTTAAAGGTTCTTCAGTGAACTGGATCATCTCTCTTGCTTTTTCTATTCTCATTAATTGGTGATAGTGGATAGGACTCATCCCAAACGTTTGATTAAACAGGGTGATCAGATAGTACTTGCTGATTCCGGATATTTTGGCCAGTTCATCCAAAGTCACTTTTTGACCAATGTTATGCTTTAAGAAAATTCGGACTTGCTCCAGCTCATTGATATTAGAAAGTAAGTGAGGGTTTTTGTTCCAATAGTTTTCACGCAATAATGCGGTGAATAATTGAATAAACAATCCCTTAATATTCAATTCATAAAATGGCAGCTTCATTTGAAATTCTCTTATAATTTCAAAAAGTATTTTCTCGATAGCTAAATGATGCCGCAACCGGATATGACTAGCTAGAGGAATCGTTAATCTGTCAATCTCGTCGCTTCTGAAGCACTTCATTTCATCGTTCGTCATATTTTCAAATGTTTTAAAAGAAACTTTGACATCGGGACTATCTTCTTGATAGAACAAATCAAAATGCAAATGGGGTTGCCGAACTAGATCTGTTCCAACTTTGCTGATCGAATGCCTTTGTTTGGGGCGAAAGAAAAATATGTCGCCCGGTTCCCCAAAATAAACCTCATCCTCTACAGTAACTTTTAATCTGCCTTCTTTGAGATAAAGGATTTCATAGTCAAATAATACCCTTTCCTCCAAATACCAAGGAAATGAGACATAGCTGTCCATAGCAATTCGTAAATAAGGAGACAGATTGTGTAAGTTCAAGTAATCACCTCCGACCAAAATATTTGACAAATTAATAATAATTTAAGCCAATGACAATGGTTCAATATTAGTATATCATTGGTTTTGTGGAAAAGAAAACGTTTAACTGAGAAAAGAAAACGTTTTACCAAGAAAATTAAGCGTTTTCCAAAAACACAATTTTGGCATGGATCGATAATTATAAGGGGGTAGTTTTTCATGAAAGTAAAAGGTAAATTATTATCTGCTGTTCTTGTACTGTGTATGTCTTTTTCAGCGATATTGGCTGGCTGTTCCAGTAATGAAAAGAACCCTGAAAGCTCTGCGTCCAATAAAGGACAACAGACTTCTGAGAAAGGAACGTCTGGCTCGTCGGACAAATCCATAACGGTTTTGGTTGAGGGGGGAAGTCCGGCTAATACGGTCGCCACCCAGACCGCGGAAGAATTCAAGCAAAAGACCGGCTATGAAGTGAAAATTGAGACGGTTCCCTACATCGGTGTCTACGACAAATTGAACGTAGAAATGAAAGCGAACTCAGGAGCATACGATGTTGCCACGATCGATATCTTGTGGTTTCCTGCTTTGGCCAAAAACTTGGTAGCTATGGATGACATCATGACGGACGAAGTTAAAAATGATTTTGTGCCAAATGTAGTCGATGGCGGTAAAGTAAACGGTAAAATTCTGGGCATGCCAGTTTGGACGAATTCAAAGATTTTACTGTATCGAACCGATCTGTTTAATGATCCGAAGGAACAAGACGCATTTAAGGCTAAATATGGATATGAGTTGAAGCCGCCTGCGAATTGGCAGCAATACAGGGATGTCGCCAAGTTCTTTACCCGTGATACGAATAATGATGGGACAACTGATCTGTATGGTACCGGCATATTAGGAATGAATAACGGGGATTCGGTTGCCAGTTGGTTGGACCATGCAGCGCAAGCAGGAGCCAAGCCGCTAGTTATAGGCAAAGATAATAAAGCCTTAGTCAACTCGGAGCCGTATGTAAAAGCTCTGGAGTTTGAAACAAAGATTTTGCGTGAAGATAAGTCTGCACCAGAAGGTGCGCTGAACATGGCTTCTTCTGAAATTTCTGAAATGTTTTGGAATGGAAAAATGGCGATGATGCTGGAGTGGGCTCATTTCTTTGTCCCTTCTAACGATCCTGGTAAATCGAAAGTAGCGGGGAAAGTGGGAGCAGCGCCGATGATTGCCGGAGATTCCGGGGTAGGTGTTGTACCTGGACCTTGGTATCAAGTGATCCCGAGCACGTCCAAAAAGCAAGATATTGCAAAACAATACGTGAAATTTATTTACGAAAAAAATGAATTGTTTATGAAAGCATTGGGTGTGGCTGCACGAAAATCGGTCTTTGAGAAATACGGCCAAAAACCGGAATATGCACATCTGAAAGCGCTTGAAACTACGCTGGCTGCCAGCCAAACTCAGAATCGTCCGGTAATGCCACATTGGAACGAAATCGAAAATGAAGCATTAGTCATTGCGATTCAATTAGCACTCTCCGGAAAAGAAACTCCGCAAGCAGCATTAGACAGAGCAGCAGCGAAAATTAACGAGATACAAGGCAGATAAACGGGAGAAAGGGGCTTACGTTCAAGCCCCTTTTTAACCGCATTCAATTCTCGCAGAAGGATGATGGATATGACTTCAAGGGATCAGAAGTTTTCTTTCTTATTTTTTTTACCAGCTTTCGTTTTCATGATCTTGTTTTTTGTTTACCCGATGCTGCTGCTTTTTAAAGACAGCTTTTTTGACGATGACGATCCTTCCAAATTTATAGGTTTACACCATTACACTAAGGCACTCACTTCGGATACCTTCTATCAATCCTTGTTTAATACGATCGAATATGTCATTGGCGCAGTAGCCATTGAGCTGATATTAGGCATGATCCTTGCGCTTTTGCTGAGTACTGGGTTCAAAGGCGCCAACATCATTCGGACTTTACTACTGAGTCCGTTAATGATTTCGCCTTTGGTTTGCGGGTTAATATGGAAGTTTATGCTGAACGACCAATTTGGCATTTTAAATGTCATTTTATACAAAATCGGTTTGGTCAAGACTCCTCAAAGTATCTTGTGGTTATCTGACAGCAAGTACGCGCTAATCTCCTGTATGATTGCCGACGTATGGCTTACCACACCCTTTATGATGTTGATACTTTTAGCGGGTATACAAGGAATACCTGAAAGTTTATATGAAGCGGCGCGCATTGACGGAGCCAATAAGTTTCAGAACTTCGTGCATATCACGCTGCCGAGTTTAAAACCGGTCATTGTCGTTGCAGTTATCATACGTATCATTGATGCAGCTAAATCATTTGATATTATTTGGGTTATGACACAAGGCGGTCCTAGCGGGTCCTCTTCGTTAGTAAGTACATTAATTTATAAATCGGTAGCCAGATACAATCAAGAAGGCTATGCAAGCGCAATGGCTGTCATCTTTATGATTATTTTGCTGGCCATTTGTTCATTCTTTTTTAAACAATTCTGGAATCCAACTAAGAAAGCGGTTCGATAGGAAGGAGGCTGCAAGATGGTTATAACCATGAGTAAACAAAAATCTAGAGTTGCCGGGTTATTTGTACTCATTATCTCATGTATCTTTTTGATTGTTACTTTATTCCCATATGCGTACCTTGTGTTATCTTCATTGAAACCGCCAAGGGAAGTGATCTCCACAAATCCGTCGTTGTTTCCTTCCGTTTTTACTTTATCCAATTATAATGCCCTGTTTCATCAACTGACCGTCGGCAAATATTTTATTAACAGTCTTCTAACCGCATTGGCAGGGACGCTATTGAGTGTTTTTCTGGGATCATTAGCTGCTTATGGCTTAACCAGGTTTTCATCGAAGCTCGGGAATTTGTTTTTGCTGTTTACTTTAGGGGTGCGTATGACGCCTCTGATCAGTGTTGCAATTCCCCTCTACCGTATTATTGGGCAATTAGGTTTAATGGATACAAAATTAGCACTAGTCTTAGTCTACACTAGCATAAACATTCCTTTTGTCATATGGATGATGATTGGTTTTTTCGACAATTTGCCAAAAGAGCTTGATGAATCCGGGCGTGTCGATGGATGCGGAATGTTTGGAACATTTATCCGTATTATTTTGCCGATCTCGCTGCCTGGAATCGCAACAACCGCAATTTTTAGCTTTATGCTTTCTTGGAATGATTTCTTGTTCGCTTTACTTTTAACCAGCACTTCGGCTAAAACCGTGCCAGTGGGAATTTCTGAGTTTTTAACAGCCTACGGTTTGGATCTAGGACCCATGACGGCTGCGGCAACCCTTTTTAGCGTGCCTGTCATGCTATTTTCATTTGTTATGCAAAATTACATTGTTAGCGGAATGACGATGGGTGCCGTGAAGGAATAGAGATTAGAAACACGGAGGGGATTATAGTGGAGTTAACAAGAAAAGGTTCAATCTCTCACCGAGATGCATTGCTTAATGCCGAGCACTCTATTGCCAGAATAAAGGATTTCGTAAGTAAGGATCTCCAGCGGTTAAAATATCATTTTATGGCGCCAGCCTACTGGATCAATGATCCTAATGGACTCATTTATTTTAAAGGCGAGTATCATATGTTTTATCAGCATTACCCGTATGGACCCCAGTGGGGGGCTATGCATTGGGGGCATGCGAAAAGCAAGGATTTGGTTCACTGGGAACACCTGCCGATCGCCTTGGCCCCAAGTGAGGCCTATGATCTACACGAGCGGGGAGGCTGTTTTTCCGGAAGTGCCGTTGATGATGGCGGAATATTGAGTATTCTCTATACGGGAACTATTATTCGTGATGGACAATTGATTCAAACTCAATGCTTGGCAACCAGCGAAGATGCAATTACATTCGAAAAATACGCCGGGAATCCAGTTATTCCATCCCCACCGGAAGAAGGATCCGCTGATTTTCGTGATCCGAAGGTATGGAAACATGACGGTATTTGGTATATGGTTGTCGGCTCAAGTAAAGATGGAAAAGGTAAGGCCTTATTGTACAACTCTCAGGATTTGCGGCATTGGGAATATATCGGCGTGTTAGCAGAAAGTGACGGTACCATGGGGACGATGTGGGAATGTCCCGATTTCTTCCCGCTGGGTGAACGTTATGTCCTGATGTTCTCGCCTATGGGCATGGGGGATAGAAAAACTATTTATCTCGTCGGTGATATGGATTACCAGACTGGTAAATTTAACTGGGACGTTATGGGAGATGTTGATTACGGTTACGAGTATTATGCTCCCCAATCGTTCCTCGATGATAAGGGTAGAAGAGTTATCATTGCTTGGCTCAACGCATGGGATTGGATGCGTTGGTTTAAAAACTTCGGTCCAACCAGCCAAAATAACTGGTGCGGAGCGATGTCGGCGCCAAGAACGGTAGAACTGGATGCAGATGGAAGATTGAGATTCCCGCCTGTTGAAGAGTTGAAGTTACTCCGGAGAGAGCAATATCATTATGAGAATGTGAAAGTTATCCCAGGAACATCGCTGTTGCCTGATTACGTCGGAAGTGATTGCCTAGAAATTAAGGCAGAGTTTCAATTGGCCGGATGTGTTGCGGAAGAGTTTGGATTTATTTTAAGGGCTTCCGAAGATAGAAAGCAGCAGACCCTATTAATTTACAATACGAAGTCCAAAGAACTTCGCTTTGATCGGACCAACTCAGACGGATGGAGTGAAGGGATTCCATCGGCAAAGCTGGACACCTTCTCCGATAGTGAGATTCTGAATTTCCATATTTTTATTGACACATGTGTCATAGAAGTGTTCACAGACAATTATCGAGTAGCTATGACCAATAATGTCTATCCAGACCCTTCAAGTATTTTTGTGGATCTGTTTGCAATTGGGAATTCGGTAAACGTGAATTCAATCGATATTTGGAAATTATGTTCCTCAGACGGCACACTAAATGGATAGGAGAATTTATTTATGGCTAGTAAAAATTATTACGACGTAACAGAGTGGCCTGTCGGTAATCCGTATGAGGATATTGGTGAGGTAATCAATAGCATTATAGCAGATATTAAAAGTAGGCAAACGGACACTGATGTGAGTAAAGGCGGAAAGCCAGGTGCGGTTATCTATATTCCACCGGGAGATTATCATCTTGGCAGTCAAGTAGTTATAGACATCAGTTATCTTAAAATTATGGGTTCTGGACACGGGTTTACATCTTCGAGTATTCGTTTTAATACTTCTGAGAATGAATGGGCGGATTTGCATGAATTGTGGCCGGGAGGAAGTCGCATACTCGTAGATATTCCCCTAGAAGTAAATGACGAGGAATATAAAGGAGCTGCATTTTATATTGAACGAAGTGGAAATCCCCGAATAAGTTCGGTAGAGTTTTCTGACTTTTGTATGGATGGTTTGCATTTTATTGAAAATGGTTCAGGAGAAACAAATCCGGAAAACACATACACTAACGGGAAAACGGGTATTTATGTTGCAAGTGCTTGTGACTCATTTCGGATTACAGGCATGGGGTTTGTGTATCTAGAGCATGGAATTACTATTTATCATGCAGATGCACTGACTATACATGATAATTTCATAGCTGAATGTGGTAACTGTATAGAACTACGAGGTTGGGGACAGGCTTCAAAAATAACCGATAACTTGATAGGAGCCGGTTTTAAAGGATATTCAATTTACGCTCAAAATTTTGGTGGACTTTTGATTACAGCGAATAATGTTTTTCCACGAGGTGCGAGCAGTATCTATTTTGATGGTGTGACACGTTCCAGTATCACAAATAATAGACTTCATTCATTTTATCCAGGAATGGTGGTATTCAGGGAAAATTGTTCGGAAAACTTGGTTTCTTCAAATCACTTTTTACGTGACCATGAACCTTGGACTCCTTTTCTGGGAATAGACAATGGTTTAGATGATTTGTATGGTCTCCTCTATATCAGTGGCAATAATAATTCTGTAATTGCTAATCACTTTTCTGAAGGAATTAATACTCAGAACATCAAGCCGGTAGGTGCAACACCTGTAATCATACGTATTGTTTCGGGGAATGGAAATTATATTTCTAATAATCATGTTGTTGCCACGGAGGTTCATGCCAAGATAAGTGATTCTTGTTTCTCTGCGCAAGTAGACGCTTTGTTGACTACCGAAGCATCAGAGCCGCTTACCGTAACAACAGTATTGGTAGAAAAAGAATCGCTTCAAAATACGATTCTTGATTCGGGAAGTGATGCACAGGTTGTTATGGACAAGACTGTAAATGCATTCAGATCCACTCCAACGCCAGGAGCATAAATAATAAGCGGATCAGAGTACGAATCCATCGCCCGGAAATAAAAGAGGCACTCAAGGTAGCTCGACACATTTGCGGCTCGATGTATCGAGAATTATTATAAAATATAATCATATGTGTCTATACTGAAAGTGCTGAAATAATCAAAAAAGAAAATAGAAACAGCAGTTCAAAGGTACTTTGGAATGCTGTTTTTATATGCGCTTAGTTCGCGCCAATACCAGACTATTTTCTTTTCATACGATATAGCTTTTGCGGGCGGCCAATTGATCCGTATTGAAGGAATTCATCAACGATGCCTTCTTTTGCTAAGTATTTCAAATAATTGCGTATCGTAGATAAACTGACGCCAGCTAACTGAGCGATATCTTCGGCCGTTTGCAGGTCCGTAGAGTCTTGAATACATGTTTGAATCAGCTCTAATGTTTTTTCATCAATCCCTTTTTGGAGCTGTGAACCGGTCGCACTTTTTGGGGCACGGAGCTTCATTAAGTCGTTCAGCAGATCTTGGTTCAGTTCGGTTGCCTGCGTCAAACGTCTTTTATATTGGGCGTACTTGGTAAGTGTGTTCTGTAAATGGTCCAAATCAAAGGGTTTGATCAAGTAGTCAAAGACGCCGAGCCGGAGTCCTTCCTCCACGATATCGCTTTCTTTGGAAGCCGTGATCAAAATGGTGTCCGAGGGAATGTTTCGGCTTCGTATCGTACGCAGTAATTCGATTCCCGAATGGTCGGGGAGGTAGACATCGAGCAGCAGCAGATCCGGCGGTTGATTCGTAATTTGGGCGAGTGCTTCCTCATAGTTATGGGCGATTCCCATTAAGGTATAGTCGCTATTCATCTCCATATATTTGCCATGCATTCTGGCAATTCGAAAATCATCCTCTACGATCAGTGCACGAAAGGGTGAGTTTGTCATACTTAAATCCTCCTCATTTGGGTAAAATGGCATGCAAGATAGCCCCCGAAGATGTGCTTTCCATCCAAATCTGCCCTTCGGCAGATTTTATCATTTTTGACAGCAAGGCAAGTCCGAAGCCGCGGCCGGTGCCTTTGGTCGAGATCCCATCTTGAAAAATCTTATCTTTAAGTCCAGGATCTACGCCAGGACCGTTGTCTTGAACGGAGATACAGATATGATCTTTTTCCTCTCGGAATTGAACAATGATCGCCCCGCGAGCAGGGTAAGTGGTAGATAAAGCCTCCAGTGCATTTTCGATACTATTTCCGATGAACGTTAAGATAATGTCACGATGCGGACATGGATTGGGAAGGGTCGATTCGGAATCGACGATTAACTGAATTCCCTTTTCCTTGGCACGGTGCATTTTTCCAATTAGAACACCGACAACTGCCGGATCATGGATCTTCGAAAGAAAAAAGTCTAGCAAGTGCTGCTGTTCCTCGTTGATTTCCTCGATGAGTTCCTCGACCATCTCATATTCCTTCATTTTGATCAATCCGGAGATGAGATGCAGCTTGTTCATAAATTCATGTCTCTGGCTTCGCAATGAATCGATATATTGTCCGATATCAGCCAGCTTTTGACCGATTTGATCGAGCTGAAGTTTATCCCTGAAGGTGGCTACGGCACCAATGATTTTTCCGTTTGCATAAACGGGAACACGATTCGTAATGATTAAAGTATTTCCCACAATCATCGGCGCATCCTGATGCACCGCTCCTTCTTTCAATACTTCTAATAAGCGTGTTTGCGGAAGTACCTCGTGAACGGCTTGCCCCGTGATATCCTCACCCGCGATATTGAGTAATTTCTTGGCTTCCCGGTTGCATGTCATAATGATCCCTTTGCTGTTGACAGCAATAATTCCTTCGCGGGTAGAGTCCAAGATTGCAGCTTGCTGCTGCGTGAGGAAAGCGATTTCACCTGGTTCCATGTTGAAAATTTGTTTTTTAATATGTCCCGACAACAGATAGGCGCCGACAAGGCCAATGAACAGAGCGGCGAATCCGATCAGAAACATGTTTAGGAGCAGGGAAAGTAAATCTTTCCAAATGTCTTTTACCAAGAATCCGACAGATACCAAACCAATGGGATTGCCTTCCGCATCTAACACAGGTGTTTTACCTCGAACCGATAATCCTAAGCTGCCGGTAGATGTCGTTTGAATCTCTCGTCCTTTTAACACATGTTGATCCAACGGCAGGTCATCTGCGTTCAGTGTTTTTCCGATTTTTTCGGGATTTGGATGGCTGTATCTGATCAAGTTCTTATCGGCAACTACGATAAACTCGGCACCCGATTGTTTGCGAAGCAGATCAGCCAAAGGTTGGATTGCGGCAGCCTGCGAAGTTTGCAGACCTTCCATGATTTGTGGCAGTCCCGCTACAGTTCTTGCCAAAACGAGCGCCCGTTCACCGGTTTCCTTGAACCTTCGATCTACAATGATATAAGAAATAGCAGACAATAACAAAATGAGGACCAAAGCCATATTCAAAAGCACAAGTAAATTAATCTTGGTTCTTAGTTTAATTGGTTTCAATCTGGTTAAGGACAAGCTTGGCATGGATGAAAAGCCTCCGTTGTGTTTATTGTGAAAACGATTTTAATGACGATTAATATGTTATTGATCGTAATATTTCAATATGTTTGTCCCTGACCTATACTTCATTGTAGATAGAAAATAAAAAAATTCAAGCAAGAGGGAATATTCGTTTTTTCTTGAAATTAAAGCGCTTTATTTGTAATCGCTTACAGAAAAAAAGGGGGGACTATGATCATGAAAGAAAAGCACTATTGCGGATTATGCTTAAAAGAATCTTCGTCAGTAGAAGACTTGGAAGAGATATGTAACTCGTGCTTGGATCTATTAGAGTTCGGTTATCCTTCTTTTCCAGCTTATAGGCTAGAAGAAGAGACCAATGGTTCGTTCATCCCACACGAATGGGAATATGCATAAGTGAATCATTTCCAGATTCAATAATTAGAAAACAGGAGGAAGTAAAATCATGTTTTTATCCATATTAGGATTTCTAATGATCGCCACTTTTATGTATTTGATTATGTCAAAACGCCTTTCTGCTATGATCGCCCTTATTTTAATTCCGGTTGTGTTTGCTTTAATAGGTGGCTTCTCTTCCGATTTGGGCAACCTCATGCTTTCAGGCGTGAAATCGATTGCACCTACAGGTGTCATGCTAGTCTTTGGTATCTTGTACTTCGGCATTATGATCGATGCGGGACTGTTTGACCCCGTTGTCGACAAAACACTAAAGGCAGTAAAAGGAGATCCCGTTAAAATTGTTGTAGGTACTGCTGTACTGGCTCTCTTGGTCTCCCTGGACGGTGATGGATCCACCACTTACATGATCGTTATTGCCGCTATGCTTCCACTGTATCGAAGACTCGGTATGAATCCGTTAATCTTGACGGCTGTAACCATGTTAAGCAGCGGGGTTATGAACATCATTCCATGGGGCGGACCGACAGCCAGAGTGATGAGCGCCTTGCATCTGGATGCATCCCAAGTGTTTACTCCGGTGATCCCGTGTATGATTACAGCGGTTTTGTGGGTCGTGTTCGTCGCCTATATACTTGGCAAAAAAGAACGTAAGAGACTTGGGCATTCGCACGAATCATTGAGTAAAGAGGAAGAAATAGCAAGTTTCCGAATCGCAGCAACGCTTGAAGTGCCGGAATACAAACGTCCAAAACTGTTATGGGTTAATTTTACGCTTACAGCGGCGCTGATTGTTTCCTTAGTTATGAATATCCTTCCGATTCCTGTGTTGTTTATGATAGCGTTTGCACTTGCGATGATGATCAACTATCCCAATCTGGAAGAACAAAAAGAGCGTATGTCAGCACATGCAGGCAATGCCTTGTCAGTTGCAGGAATGGTATTCGCTGCAGGAATTTTCACGGGAATACTTACAGGTACGAAAATGGTCGATGCGATGGCAGGTACGCTGGTTGCTATGATACCTGATGCATTGGGACCGCATATGCCGATCTTTACAGCAATCATTAGCATGCCGTTTACGTTCTTCATGTCCAACGATGCTTTTTATTTTGGTATTCTGCCTCTGATTACGAAGGCAACAGCCGCTTATGGCATTGAAGCAGGGGATATGGCTCGCGCTTCTTTGCTTGGACAGCCTGTGCACCTGCTCAGTCCCTTGGTGCCATCGACGTATCTGCTCGTTGGACTTGCGGGAGTGAATTTTGGAGATCATCAACGATTTACTTTAAAATGGGCCATTGGAACAACCATTGTTATGCTGATTACAGCTCTTGTGATCGGAATTATCGCTTTTTAATGTAGAAGGAGAATATAGATGGTGTTAAAAACAGTTCTCCTCATAGTACTAGGGTTTCAGATTATGCTGAATATCACGAGGCCGCTGATCACCCTATATGCTTCCAGCCTTGGTGCGGGAACATTCGATATCGGGATGCTGACGGCGGCTTATGCGTTCTTGCCTCTGATCTTTGCTATTCATGTCGGTAAAATTGCCGACCGGATCGGAGATCGTTTGCCGGTTCTGCTAGGTACGGTTGGAACAGCCGTGGGTATGGCGCTGCCGTTTGCCTTGCCGACATTAGGTTCCCTTTACGCATCGCAAATCATTGTTGGCGTATCCCATGTGTTCCTGATTGTCTCTTTGCAAAATATTCTGGGACATGCTGCTACCAAAGAGAATAGAGACCATTACTTTAGTGTATTCAGCATGTTCGTAGCGGGGGGCGGTTTCATTGGTCCAGTCATTGGAGGGTATTTGGCGGAACAATATTCCTACTCCCTTGCGTTTCTTGCTGCCTCTGTCATCGGTATCATGCCATTCCTATTTTCTTTTTATATGCCAGCTGTACGAAGAAAGGAGCGTACCGACGTAGCTCCCGGTATGTCGGGTTCGTTATCGCTTCTCAAAGTGTCTATGCTGCGAAAAGCGCTTGCTTCCAGCGCTTTAGTTCTTTATTCGCGGGACATTTTCGTAGCCTATTTTCCATTGCTTGCAGAGCGTGCAGGCATATCTACCTCGCAAATCGGTTGGATTATCGCCATACAAGGCTTGGCTATGATTCTTGTTCGTTTGTTTCTGTCTAAGCTTACAGTCATTATGGGCCGGACATGGGTGCTGCTTGCTTCAATTCTGACAGCCGGGCTCTCCTTTTTGCTCCTTCCTGCTATCGAACATGTTTATGGATTTTATCTTCTGAGCGCTTTGATGGGGATCGGCCTAGGCTGCGGGCAGCCGCTTTCGATGACCACGACTTACAATGCTTCACCCAAGGATAGAACGGGTGAGGTGCTTGGATTGAGATTAGCTTCTAATCGGCTTTCCCAATTGATCGCTCCGATGATTTTCGGGGTGGTCGGGAGCTGGGGAGGCTTAGTGTCTGTTTTTGTTATGAGCGGCGCCATTTTGATCTCAGGTGCACTTCTAACTAGAGACAAGCCGAGCAATGTTTGAATAAATAACGAAGGGAATTGATGAGGATGGAAGCCAAATTGGAGCAGTTGAAAAAAGGTACCGTATTTACTAATTTGTCCGTATCCAAGCTGGTCGAAACAGCATTGGAACGGGAGGAAGGGGTAGTTGCTTCCACAGGAGCCTTACAAGTATACACAGGGAAATATACGGGCCGTTCTCCTAAAGACAAGTACATTGTCCAAGAACCTTCTGTCATGGATCACATCGACTGGGGGACTGTGAATCAACCCATCTCACAGTTTCAGTTCGAGCGGCTATTCCAAAAAGCGCAAGACTATATGTCAGATAAGGATTTGTTCGTATTCGACGGCTATGCCGGGGCGGATTCGGAGTATCGGTTACCCATTCGCGTCGTGAACGAATATGCTTGGCATAATTTATTTGTTCGGCAGCTATTTGTCCGTCCGACAGAGGAAGAATTGCAAACCCATATTGCGGAGTTCACGGTGATTGCACTACCTGGCCTAAAAGCTGATCCAGAAGTGGATGGTACGCGCTCTGAAACGTTTATCTGCCTTTCCTTTGAAAAGAAAGTGGTTCTCATCGGGGGAACCGAGTATGCAGGAGAGATGAAAAAATCGATTTTTAGCGTTCTGAATTATTTGCTCCCTTTCCGTGACGTTCTTCCCATGCATTGCTCAGCAAATGTGGGAGAGAAAGACGATGTGGCCCTATTCTTCGGATTATCCGGAACGGGGAAAACGACGCTTTCCGCTGATCCAAACCGCGGGTTGATTGGGGATGATGAGCATGGCTGGACCGATCAAGGGGTCTTTAACTTTGAAGGCGGATGTTATGCCAAGTGTGCCAATCTATCCGAAGAAAAGGAACCGCAAATTTGGCAGGCTATACGTTATGGTTCTGTTTTAGAAAATGTCGTCCTGGATCCAGAAACAGGCAGAGCGGATTATAACGATACTCGGATAACAGAAAATACGCGGGCCGCTTATCCGATCGATGTCATTCCTGGCGCGGTCATCCCAGGGAAGGCGGGTCATCCGAGCGTCATCATTTTCTTAACAGCTGATGCTTTTGGTGTGCTGCCTCCTATTTCGAAGCTGACGAAGGAACAGGCGATGTATCACTTCTTGTCAGGATATACGTCGAAGCTGGCAGGTACGGAGAGAGGAGTAACGGAACCGGAAGCGACATTTTCCACTTGCTTTGGGGCTCCTTTCCTTCCGCTCCATCCAACTGTGTATGCAAAGTTATTGGGAGATAAAATTGAGGAGCACCAAGTTAATGTGTATTTAGTTAACACGGGATGGTCCGGCGGTCCCTACGGTGTAGGAAAGAGGATGAATTTAACTTACACCCGTGCCATGGTAACCGCTGCTTTAAATGGAAGTATCGAGCAAGCGACGTTTACAGCCGATCCTATCTTCGGTGTGCTTTGTCCCGATTTCGTGGAGGGGGTACCAAGCAATGTCCTTGTTCCCCGCGATACTTGGCAGGATCAAGAAGCATATGAGAAATCCGCTTGGGGGCTTGCTGATCGATTTACTCGTAATTTCGAGAAATTTTTCAATGTGGATAAAGAAATCATTGCTGCCGGTCCAAGTAAAAGGGATTAACTGTATTTCTATAAATCATATTTACAAGAAAAGAGGTCTAACACCCCAAACGTCATTTTGGGATGTTAGGCCTTTCTCTCGTTATGATCCTTAAATGGGGATTCTTAATTAGGACCGCCGTTCCCCTTTTCCAGTAGGGTTAAAACCGTAAAAAATGACATGAGGATCATAAATAAATCTATACTTGAAATTTCATCAATTCATTATAATGATTGTTGAAAGCGTTTCCCGAATTAAATGCGCAACAGTTTGAACCTGGCTTTGCATCAATTGGACAAAGGCGACAAGGACAATGCGGCCAAACATATGCAGGACTTTCTGAAGCACCTGAATAACAAGCCGCAGGCGAATAATGTCTCCGAAGCCGTGATGTTCGTCCTCAGAACGGACGCCAATGCTTTGATCACAGAATGGTCCGCGAAGTAAACAATACAGCATCGTGCAATACATACACAAAAGCATCCGGCCCGGATTGGCGGATGCTTTTGCTCTCTGGACTTAGAACGGCTGCCATTGAGGCAGCCACTTTCTAATTGGACTATACGTGTGCAAACGAAAGAAAACATTAATTAGAGTGGGAGGATTCCAATGTTTAACGTGTTGATCGTGGACGACGAAAAATTTGAACGTGACGGGATCAAATTTCTGCTCTCCAAATACAACTTTAATGTTAGCGTTACCGAAGCTCAAAATGGTAAAGAGGCGCTTGATTATCTTCTTCAGCATGAAGTGGATGTACTGATTACGGATATTAGAATGCCGATCATGGATGGAATAAGCTTGGTGAAATCGCTTAGAAAGCATAACGAATCGTTGAAAATCGTCATTTCCAGCGCATACGGCGAATTCGAATATGCGAAGAAAGCCATCGAGCTTGGCGTGGAGCATTATATATTAAAACCAGTCGACATCGAAGAGTTTATAGACGTCATTCGAAAAGTGTTCAGTTCGTGCGAAGCCGGAAGAATAGAGAAAGAAAGAAGAGAGAAGCTGCTCGCGGGTTATCATCGAAGTATCAAATACGAGAAGGAACAAATCATGCTGGATCTCATCCATGGGGCAGTCGTCGATGTGCCGATGAAGACAAGAATGCGACAATCCGATTTCGATTACCAATATAACTGCTTCCAATTGATCTTGATCCAAGCGAACTTCAAAATATTTGATTGGGTGGCCTATCGGCTGGAGAACGATTTGCGCATCATGATCCAAACGCCATATGACCATGTCAATCTGAACGAATATCAAAGCGTGATCTTGTTAAAATCTCACCATACGCTCGTACATTCCGAATTGCTGGAGATTGGCAACCGGATGCAGCAGTTTTTTACGAATAATGACATGACCTCCGCGTGGATCGTATTCGGCAGATCGATAAACAAGATAGAGGATCTTCATGATACCTATGCGGATATGGAGACAATGCTTGATTATCATCTATTCGGTCGTGAGGAAGGCAGTGTATTGTTCGCGGATCAGTTCTTTGTTAAGGAAGAGCATCCTTCCTCAATCATAAACCGGGATTTGGAGGATATAAAGTGCTTGATTCGACTTCGTAACCTCAAAGAAGGGAAGAGGCACATCTCCTTGTTCTTTGACGAGCTTCAGGATAACAATCATTTCTCCAGTATTTACGTCAAGCATATGTGCGTGGAGATTATAAAAGAAATTTGCGCAAATTACCCCATACACGCTCATAAATTTCAAAGTGTCATTCGAGACGTGTATGTAATTCGGACACCCGCTGACATCAAGAAGATTATTTACGCTTTGCTCGATAATGAAGATTCCGATACGACTAGCGACAATATCGACCAGAATCGTAAAGTGATCCAGGAAGTTATTGACCTTATCGCCAAACAGTACAATCAGGATATTAGCTTGGACACGATCGCTTCAGGTGTTCATTTGTCCCCAAGCTATTTAAGTCATCTGTTTAAGAAAGAGACAGGTGAAAGTATGGTCAAATATATTACAAGCATAAGACTTAAGGAAGCCAGCCATTACTTGAGGAGTACGAATATGAAGATCGTTGACATCAGTAAAGAAGTGGGGTTCTCCAATTTGCCTTACTTCTGTACTTTATTCAAGAACTATTATGGTCTTACCCCTGCAAAGTATAGGGAGAGAGTAGAATGAAGCGGGCCCACCGGAATTTTCAATTCGCTTCTATTAGGCAAAAACTGTTCTTCTCTTATATATTACTAATTGTGATCCCGATTGTGGTATTGGGCTTGTATTCTTATTATCAGTCTAAGTTATTGCTCCAAAAACAGGCTCTACAGGGAATACAAGAGACGATTCGAACGATTTCTGACAATATGGACTATAAGGCGGATCAATATAACCGGATTATGGATTCCATTGTGTACAATACTGGCATCCTTAAAATATTCAATAACGATTATACGGACGTATCCAATTTATCTTATGATTTAAGAAGCTACCTAGATCCTACGTTCAACATGATTAAGGGAATGAACAAGGAGATTATTCAGCTTACCGTTTACACGCAAAATAAACTGCCGGAATACGGCGATTTCATTCAAAACAGCAGCCGTGTATCGGAAACGAATTGGTACCGGAGCGCCTCGGCTAACGTTAATACGGAATGGTATTGGGAAGATGGAAACTTGATCGTAGCCAGGAAAATACCGGACATATTCCAGCTCCGAAATCCCAGTACAGTCTCTATGAATCTTACCTATAGCAAAATGTTCGAAGGTGTGCAGGGCAAAGAAATGAACAATTTCGGTATCGTCGTAAGAGATAAGAATGCAAATGTCGTTTACAGCAATTCCGCCTACCTCAAACAACGCCCCCTTTTTGAGGCTATGGGCAAATCCTCCAAGATCGGAAATCAAGAATACTTCATTATCGAAGAGCAAATTCAGCATCCGAACTGGACGTTATCTTATTTTATTCCGCTTCATGAGGTATCTATCAATGCAACGAGCATCATTAAAGCGACTGTTATTATCGTACTCGTATGTTTTTTAATCCTGCTGCTGATGATTTGGATGTTTTCCAACATGTTTACCATACCGATCAAACGGTTGATCCATAAAATGAAACTGATCGAAAACGGGAATTTGGATATCGTCGTCTCTTCCAATTCAATAGACGAATTCGGCATACTGACCAATCGATTCGGACAAATGCTGCAAAAAATAAATGAGTTGATTCTGGTTGGTTATCAGAACAAGATCGATCGACAGAAAGCGGAATTTAAGGCTCTCCAATCCCAAATTAACCCTCATTTCCTTTACAATACGCTGTCTGCGATTAAGTGGAAGTCCGTTCAGGCTGGACAGGAGGAGATCAGCAAAATCGTCACCTCGCTCTCCAAATTTTATCGAACGGCGTTGAACAAAGGGGACACTATCATTTCCGTACGTGAAGAAGTTGTCAATATGAGATCCTATGTGGAGATCATGCTGATAATGAGAGAAAGCAGCTTCGACGTTCATTACGATTTTGAAGAAGACATCTTTCGTTATGTGACCATTAGTTTGATTTTGCAGCCTATCGTAGAAAATTGTATCGAGCATGGGATCGCGGGCAAAACGGACGGGCGGGGCACGATCACGGTAACAGGACGAAGCCGTGACGGGTATATCGAGATCACGGTAGAGGATAACGGAGTCGGCATGACGGAGGAGAAAGCGCGAGAAGTGTTGTCTCGGGAATCCAGAGGCTATGGGTTGAAAAATGTAAACGACCGGTTAAAGCTGTTTTTCGGCGAAGAGTACGGTATCTCGATTGAAAGCACCCTGGGGAAAGGAACAGTAATGACCGTTCGCTTTCCGAAAGGAGAGGAGCCATTGCCCGGCATGTGAATCGAACACGACCGAATGAAAGACACGCATGCATGGAGCGTTACTACGGTGCGCGTTCCTTTGCGTTCGATCGGATAATGTTCCAAATTTATTGAAGCATATCTAAAGAATCTGAAATTGTCGGCGTGAACGGAAACTTCTACAATAAATACAAGGAGGTGGACGTTCTGGACAGCAGAATGAGGAGCTTCAAGAAGTATAAGGTGCTGTATGTGATGATGCTGCCCGCGATAGCTTATTACATCCTTTTCCATTATGTTCCGATGTATGGTGCTGTGCTGGCCTTTAAGGATTTTCAGCTTATGAAGGGGATATGGTATAGTCCGTGGATTGGTATGCACCATTTTATGTATGCGTTTTCAGATCCAGTATTTTTGCAAGTGCTGAAAAATACGATCATCATCAGCTTTTACAAATTAATATTCGGCTTCCCTGTTCCGGTCGTGTTTGCCCTGCTGTTGAATGAAGTAGCCAGTGCAAAGTTCAAAAAATTAGCTCAAACAATCTCTTATTTACCGCATTTTATTTCGTGGGTGGTGATGGCGGGTATCTTCATGAGTATCCTCTCGATAGACGGGCTCGTCAATTCCGTTATCAAGCTGCTAGGGATGGATCCTGTCTTGTTTATGGGAAATGAACAGTATTTTCGGCTCATTCTCGTATTGACGGAAATTTATAAAAGCTTCGGCTGGGGAGCGATCGTATATTTCGCCGCCATTTCGGGCATTAACGGTGAATTATATGAAGCGGCCATTATCGACGGCGCAGGCAGATTCAAAAGGGTTATTTACATTACGATCCCCATGCTCGCTCCAGTCATGGCCATCCTGTTAATTTTGTCGATGGCGGGAATTCTGGATGCCGGGTTCGATCAAATTTTCAATATGTATAGTGTTAACGTATACCGGGTCTCGGACATAATCGATACGTATGTGTACAGAAAAGGCATGGTCGAGATGAAGTACAGCTATGCAACAGCGGTAGGGTTATTTAAATCGGTCGTTGCCTTGATCATGATCGTAACAGTTAATCAGGTTATCAAGACGATGGGCGGAAAAGAGCATGCATTATGGTAAAACCGGCATCTGGCGGAGGGCTTATGAAGAAAACGAAAAGTGAAAAATGGTTTGATATCGTGCTGTATGCGCTCGTATCAGGAATCCTATTGGTTACCTTGCTGCCGTTCTGGAATCAGATTGTCATCTCCCTATCTTCAGGCAAGGGAGCCTATTCATCCGGGCTGATGTTGGTGCCTCAGAATTTTTCTTTAGCCGCTTATAAGCTAGCTCTGGAATTCACAGGCTTGTGGACCGGTTATGGAAACACGCTGCTGAGGACGGTGCTCGGAGTAACCCTAAGCCTCATATTTACTTCGATGTTGGCTTATCCTCTTTCCAAGTTGGATCTGCCGCTTAACAGAACGATCACGATGTTCATCTTGTTTACCATGATCTTCAGCGGAGGCTTAATTCCTTCCTTTCTGCTAATCAAAAATTTGGGTCTATTGGACACGATATGGGCGTTAGTGCTGCCGTCCATGGTCGGTACGTACAACGTTCTCATTATGAGAAATTTTTTTCGATCGTTGCCGGAAAGTCTAGAAGAGTCAGCGAAGGTGGACGGCGCGGGTTATTTTACGATTTTCTGCAGGATCACGCTCCCCTTGTCGAAGCCTGTTCTGGCAACGGTAGCGCTATGGGTAGCGGTTTATCATTGGAACGCATGGTTCGACGCCATGATTTATATTAAGGATCCTGGCAAGCAGGTGCTGCAAATCGTGCTTCGTAAAATCGTGCTCGAAAACAACCTCGATTCTATGCAGGCTTTGGTCAACAGGACGGATACGACGAAGCATTTGGGCAGAGAATTGTATGCGACTATCGTGATCTTGTCTATTTTGCCTATGCTGATCATTTATCCGTTCGTGCAAAGGTTTTTCGTCCAAGGTATTATGCTGGGGGCTGTTAAAGGTTAATCCGTTGTAGGACAGGGGAAGCCTTTATCAATAAATACACAATATAAAAAGGGCGTGAATCAATGAAGAAGAAAGCGTTAGCAGGCAGTATTATGGCAGTTACGCTTGTGATCCTGACCGCATGTACCGGTCAGGGCAATCAAAGCTCCAATGGAGATGCGGCGGCGACGTCTGGTGTCCCTGGTAAGGAAGAACGGTACAAACTGACTTTCTTGAGCTGGGCCAGTGACAAAATGACGGATCAGCCTTATGCAGTCAAAGTGATACAGGACAAGTTTAACGTAAACATCACCATTGACCCGGAGAAGGCGGAAACGTATCAGCAGCAGCTGCTTTTGGATATCGCTTCGGGAAAGGTGCCCGATTATTGGGTGGATTTGAAAATGCCCGACTACGATAAATTTGTCGCACAGGGCATTCCAGCCGAGCTTTCAGAGGACTTCATCAAACAGAACGCTCCCAATTATTATAAATGGCTGGTCAAAAATTTGGGCCAAGACCCATTTAAGTATCAACGCCGGGACGGCAAAATCTACTCCTTGCCGATTATTTGGACGCTTGGCAGCGATGGTATGGTCGTCGGCATCCGAAACGACTGGTTGAAAAATGTAGGGATTACCAAGGTGCCGGAAACTCTCGGCGAGCTGGAAGCAGCGTTAATCAAATTCAGAAACGACGACCCCGATAAAAACGGTAAGAAAGATACGTACGGTATGACCGCAAAAGCCGAGCTGCAGCCTGGGGTGATGCCGTTCTCGGATATGTTCACCTCAATCTTCGCCGCATTCGGCGTGTATCCAGGAGCATTCACAGAAGAAAACGGGAAAATTGTCAAGGGAGAAATTCAACCAGGCGCCAAGGATGCATTAACCCTACTAAATAAATGGTATAAACAGGACCTCATTGATCTTGAGTTTGCCGTGAACAAAAAAGCGAACGTAGATGATAAAATCATATCCGGAAAATATGGCGTAGTCGAAGCCTACTGGTGGAACTTCCTACCCGCAAGGGCGTTCTCCGGAGGCAAATACTTTGAGAAAATTCCAGGCGTAGATTGGGCGCTATTTGCCGGACCTAAAGGCCCGAATGGAGATTACGGCGTACTCCAGAAAAATCCGGTGGGCAATTCCGGTCAACAGTTTTCCAAGAAACTGGAAAAAGATCAAGGGAAACTGAAAAAGTACCTTGAGATTATGGATGCCTACAGCTTTAACGCGGATGTTCGCGCCTCGGTCACCTACGGGGAAAAGGGAAAAACGTATAACGTTACGCCGGAAGGCGACTATCAATTTATTCCTCCGTATGACCAAGAAAGCGAACGAATCAAGTTTGGAATCGGACCTCAATATCCGTTTATGGGCAGCTTTAACGATTATGATTTCCAGACTCCATTCATGACCGACGCGAAATATAGGGATTTGAGGAAAAAAGTCGAGCATATCGGCAAAGGAAAATATGATATTCTGGAGCCCGTATCCAGACCCGTGTTTAATGAGAATAAAGATAGACTCGATCAATTTGCCGTTAAAGCCTACATTGACTTCATTACCGGGAAACGGCCGATCAGTGAGTTTGACGCATTCGTTGCGGAATGGAATAAAATGGGTGGCGATCAAGTGATGAAGGAAGCCCAACAAAAATACGAAGAATTGTTCAAAAAATAAGAATGGAAAGAAGGAATGATTTTAAATGAGAACGTATCGTTTACAGCAGTTGGCCGATGTTACGGAAGGACATATTTTGAAAGACATTATGCCGGGGGATTATCTCTCTTACGGCGGCCTTGCCTTCGAGAAGCCGGGAGCACGCGCTCATACCAATGACGGTCCGGGCGGTATTGACTATCATGTGCACGAAGATTGCGAAGCTTTCCTTATCCTGCAGGGCAAAGGCGAGGTTGAAATCAATAAAGAACACATGTACCCCGTAAAGACGGGAGATGTCGTCATTATTGAGCCGGGAGAGGACCATCATCTCATCTCAAGCGTGGAAGATCCTATTGTCGTTGTCTGGTGTCATGCCGGATCGTCCCGCAATAAAAATCAAATGTAAAGAAGCGAAGAGAGGATGAGTAATATGAAGGCAGTTCTGGTCGGTTTAGGAAACTTCGGTTCAGGGTGGTACAAGAGACTGAGACGTCATGCTGGCGTGGAGGCGGTATGTGTTGTTGAAGCGAACGTTCAACTGCGCGAAACGATTGATCCGGAAACCCCGTTTTATTCGTCATTGGAAGAAGCGATCAACAGCGAGAACCCCGATTTCGTCATTAATGTTACGCCTCCTCACATTCACACTGCGATTAACGAGATTGCGTTCGCGCATGGCCTGCCTGTGCTCTGCGAGAAGCCGATTTCGAATGAGATTACGGATGCGCAATATATTGTCGGTCAGGCTGAACTTAAAAACATCCCATTCATGATTTCCGAAAATTACCGTTTCTTCGCTCCTGTGTTGAAGGCGAAGGAGCTTTTAGACAGTGGCGTTATCGGACATTTGTCATCGGTACACATCGAATTCGACCGCTATCATGTCGTACCCGTTCCTTATTTTGGTCGGCTGGCAAACGGATTGCTGGAAGATGTTACGATTCATCATTTCGATATGATCCGTTATTTTACCGGTCAGGAAGCGGTGAAAGTGTTCGCTATGAATAGCAATCCGCCTGGAAGCTGGACGGAGACAACGACGATCCACCTTAGCGCTTGGATGGAGCTTGACGGCGGGACAGTCGTGGATTATCACGGCAGCATGATGGCCAAGGGAAAACTGACCGAATGGTATGGAGATTGGCGTTTCGAAGGAGCGGATGGCGCGATTGTGCTAACGAGCAACCAAGTGCAGCTTATGAAGGATGGAAAGGCTGATGAAGTGTACACTTTCGACGGGGTCGGAAACGTGCTGTCGATCGATGAATTTCTAAATGCATTGAAGGAAAAGCGGGAGCCAAGACCAAACGGAAGAGATTATTTAAAGTCGCAGAGTTTGGCGCACGCTGCTGCTGTATCGTCGAGAACGGGCAAAATGCTTTCCGTGGAGGAAGCACTGAAAGAGGCTGTCTTAAAATGCTGAATTTGGACGATATCAAAAAAATCAAATCTAGTGTTAGACTTTCCGATTGCACAACAGCTACTGACCGTGAGGTTACCGTAGAGAAATCTTGGGTGAATAATATTTTAAGCGCTAGAGTTGTCAATCGGTCTGATCATTCACTGCGGATTAAAGAGGTCGTGCTTTTTTCTGGGGATATGAACCTTGCCCACGATACGCCATTTTACGGTGAAGGCTTTCAAATGCTGACTCAATACGGAGGGACGCTTTCTTCGCCCTATGTGATCGGGGCTTACGGAAAAGATCGGGACTTCTTCCGGATCCCCGAAACTCCGTTTCATGAGAACTTATGGACGGTTTACAATCTGATGGCCTTGTCTCCCTCTCATGAGGAGCATTTGCTTATGGCCTTTACTTCATGCAATCGCTTTTCCGGCGAGTTTCGATTCAGAAATTCCTATATAGAAGTGATTATGGATACAGAAGATTTAGAGCTGGGGCCTGGCCAGTCGTGGGAATTGGAGCCATTCATGTTTGCTTCCGGAGCGAACCGCGATCTGCTTTTTCAAGAACTGGCTGAATGCCTTAATCGGAACCACCCCCGCATGCTTTATCCTGAAATTCCTACGGGATGGTGTTCCTATTATTGCCTTCGTCCAATAACTGCTGAGGGACTTTACGAGAATGCGCGCAGCATGGTCCAGCGAATACCTGAACTGAAGCGAATTCAAATCGATGGGGGCTATGCAGCAGCCGACGGCGACTTCTTAATTCCGAGTGTCACGCTTGGAGATGACGTCAAAACGATTAGTGAAGGTATCCGAGCAACCGGGATTGAAGCTGCCGGCTACCTATCTCCCTTTATTGTAGAGCCGGGGTCGAAGCTGATGCTTGAGCATCCGGATTGGCTGGTTCAAGATCAGGAAGGCAAACCGTTCAATGGCATCGGTCAGAAAAAGAAGCTGCCCGAAAAGCAATGGTATATGCTGGACGGAACGCATCCAGAAGCCCAGAATTATTTGAGGTCAGCTGTCAGGGTTATGCATGATGAATGGGGATGGCGGTATTTCAAGCTGGATTTTCTGCAATACGGTGCTTTGCCAGGATGCCGTTACGACAAACAGGCAACGAGGATCGAAGCCTTTCGCAGTGGAATGAGGGCGATTATTGATGAAGTCGGGCACGACAGCTTTGTTCTGGGGTGCAATGCTCCTTTCTGGCCGCTTCTTGGCTTAGTTCACGGGAACCGGGTGACCAATGATATTGCAAGAGACTGGAAACATGTCAGCGGCAATGCGAAGGAGCTCTTTCCTCGGAACTGGCAAAACGACACCTTGTGGTATAACGACCCGGATGTCATAGTCCTCGAAAGAGTAACGTTTCGTAACCAAACGATTAGCGGTGAAGTCATTGAGAAGAGATCGGAAATTTCAGATCAAGAGTTCGAATTTCATAAAGCCGTTATTCTAGCATCCGGAGGGATGATCCTAAGCGGAGATTTAATTCCATCTCTATCCGAGGAAAATATTCGTGTATTGCAGAAGCTCTTGCCTCCAACTGGCAAAGCCGCCAGTTTTGACGACGATACTTATACGATTGGACGAATAAAATTGGAGGATCGTTATCTCATTTGCGTCTTCAATTTTGACGATCAGCCTAAAGATATCGAGATCAGCTTGGATGGATGCTATCGGGTTTACGATTTTTGGACGGACGAGGAAGTAGGTACCTACACAAACGCGATGAAACTTTACAGCTTAGAATCTCATTGTGCCAAGGTATTTTATTATGAGATCGGTGTCTTTTAGTTCTGTGGAAGTATGATGTGTCATTGCATAAATACCGCCAGGGGATCTCCAATACAGGGGGAACCGCTGGCTATTTCTTCCGCTATCGCAGATCATAAAGAATAAATTGACGAACAATTTAATTTGTCTTACAATATGATTTATTAATACTTATTTCCTTATTTTATATTATTTTTAATGAAGGGAAGAGAACAATTTGATGCCGGATGTGAACCATGAGCAATTGAATAACCGTTTTTCAGGTACGCCGATCATTTCAGAAATGCAGGTCATTCCTGTGGCGGGGTACGATAGCATGCTGCTTAATCTCAGCGGTGCACATGCTCCTTTCTTTACACGCAATATCATCATTCTTAAAGATAACGCAGGCCATACGGGGGTTGGTGAGGTTCCGGGCGGTGAAAAGATTCGTCAAACACTAGAGGATGCACGGACGCTCGTCATTGGTCAATCCATCGGTCAATATAATAACATTCTGAACACAGTACGCAAGCAGTTTGGTGATCGAGATGCTGGGGGACGCGGCTTGCAAACCTTTGATCTACGCATCACGATTCACGCCGTTACTGCTTTGGAAGCTGCACTGTTAGATATTCTGGGGAAATTCCTATGTGTTCCTGTTGCTGCGCTCCTTGGAGAGGGCCAGCAGCGTGACCGCGTAGAGATGTTAGGTTATTTGTTCTATATCGGCGATCGCAATCGGACGAAGCTTCCTTACTTGAGCGGGCAGGATAGCATGGATGACTGGACACGACTGCGCAATGAGGAAGCGCTTACATCTGAAGCTGTCGTCAAACTGGCTGAAGCGGCCTACAAGCGATATGGCTTTAACGATTTCAAGCTGAAAGGCGGCGTGCTTCGCGGAGAAGAGGAGATCGAGGCTGTCACCGCGTTAGCCGAACGTTTTCCGCAAGCAAGAATAACGCTTGATCCTAACGGGGCGTGGTCTTTGTCGGAAGCAATTCGCCTTTGTCGTGATCAACATCATGTACTGGCTTATGCCGAAGACCCTTGCGGTGCTGAAAATGGTTATTCTGGACGCGAGGTAATGGCAGAGTTTCGTCGTGCTACCGGGCTGCCGACAGCTACAAATATGATCGCTACGGATTGGCGCCAGATGGGACACACGATTCAAATGAACGCGGTTGATATTCCGCTTGCTGATCCGCACTTCTGGACGATGCAAGGCTCTGTTCGAGTCGCTCAGATGTGTCATGAATGGGGACTGACGTGGGGATCGCATTCTAACAATCATTTTGATATTTCACTGGCTATGTTTACTCATGTCGCTGCTGCTGCACCGGGAAAAATCACTGCTATCGATACCCATTGGATTTGGCAGGACGGACAGCGTCTGACCAAAGAGCCGTTCCAAATTGTCGGAGGCATGGTGGAAGTTCCGAACAGGCCAGGTCTTGGCATTGAGATTGATATGGTTGAAATTGAGAAAGCGCACCAGCTTTATAAGGAGAAAGGGCTTGGAGCACGTGATGATGCGATGGCTATGCAGTATTTGATTCCTAGCTGGAAATTCGATCATAAACAGCCTTGCCTTGTAAGGTAAGCGAGAAAATCAAATGAATTGAAGGAGAGATCACAATGGACGTTAGTCTTATTCGCGGAGTCATACCGCCTATTGTTACACCCGTTGATGCTGATGAATGCGTGGAAGAGCAGGGACTACGAAGGGTAGTCGAGCACGTTATCGCAGGAGGGGTGCACGGTATCCTTTCTTTAGGCAGTAATGGTGAATTTTACGGATTGGATCATGAGCAGCAGGAGCGGGCAGTTCGCATTACGATTGAGCAGGTTGCGGGCCGGGTGCCGGTATATATGGGGATTGGAGCCATCACGACTAAGGAATGCGTTCAGTTAGCCAGATTAGGTGAATCGTTAAATGCCAAGGCGATAACGATATTGCCACCCATGTTTCTTGCGCCTTCGGAAGAAGAGTTGTATCAGCATTTCCGTAAAGTAGCTGAAGCCACTGCTTTGCCAGTATTGCTTTATAACAATCCGGATCGCGTGGGGAATAATATTTCCGTTAACTTGATTGAACGGCTTGCCGATATTCCCAATATCGTCGGAGTGAAAGATAGCAGCGGAGATCTAACTTTGACTTCCGAGTATATCCGCAGAACACGGGAAAAGGGATTTAAGGTCATGGCGGGAAGGGATGTTATGATCTTAGGCTCATTGGTTTACGGTGCTGTAGGTTGTGTGGCTTCAACGGCGAATATTGTGCCGGCATTGGTCGTTGAAATTTACGAGAAGTTTATAGCCGGGGATCTAACGGGAGCTTTGGAAGCCCAGTTTAAGCTGGCTCCTCTTCGCATGGCTTCTAATCTGGCTAGTTTTCCGGTGGTGACCAAAGAGGCCATGAACCTTATCGGTCTTGAAGTGGGAGGCTCGATCTTGCCGAACACGAGCTGCTCCGAAATCAATAGAAATAAGCTTGCTGACATATTGAAGCAGATGGGAGCTCTTAAATGAAAATGAAAGTAGGATTCATTGGGTTGGGTATTATGGGTAAGCCCATGAGTAGAAACTTGTTGAAAGCGGGTTATGAGCTAGTTGTTCTCGATACAAGTAAGAGTGGTTCGGAGCTTGCAGCGGCGGGAGCCAAGACGGCCTCTACACCTAAAGCCTTGGCTGAGCTTGTGGATGTCATTATTACCATGCTGCCGAATTCACCGCAGGTGAATGAAGTAGTATTGGGCCCGAATGGCGTCATCGAAGGGGCTAAAACAGGAACCATCGTTGTCGATATGAGTTCGATCGCGCCTCTGACTAGCCAGGAGATCGCACGGAAGCTGGCGGAAAAAGGGATAGAAATGCTGGACGCTCCTGTGAGCGGGGGAGAGCCTAAGGCGATCGAGGGGACTCTTTCCGTGATGGTTGGCGGAAAGAAAGAAGTATTCGATCAATGCTATGATGTGTTAAAAGCAATGGCCGCCTCTGTTATACGTACAGGAGACATCGGAGCTGGGAATGTGACCAAGCTGGCCAATCAGATCGTAGTTGCCATTAACATTGCCGCGATGTCCGAAGCGTTCGTGCTCGCCAGCAAGGTTGGTGTTCAGCCAGAGCTCGTTTATCAGGCGATTCGCGGCGGTTTAGCTGGCAGCACTGTCTTAGATGCAAAAGCGCCGCTGGTAATGGATCGCAATTTTGACCCGGGATTCCGTATCAACCTGCACATAAAGGACTTGAGCAACGTCTTGGAAACCTCTCATGAAGTAGGCGTGCCTCTACCACTGACGGCTGCCGTTATGGAAATGATGCAGGCCTTGAAGGTGGATGGAATGGGTGATTGTGACCACGGGAGTTTGATTCGCTACTATGAGAAAATGGCCAAGGTCGAAGTTAATAGGTAAGCATCCATTAAAAACCTCTTATCACCTATAAGGGGTTTTCTTTGTTAAAATAGAAGTATCAGATTTTTGTGCGCAATAAAGAGAGGAGAGAAGCACCATGCGTATTATTTTGGCACCCGATTCATATAAAGGGAGCTTATCTGCCCGTGCTGTTGCTGATGCGATGGAACGGGGGATTCGGGATGTATTTCCTGATGCTGCGGTGATCAAAGTACCTATAGCTGATGGCGGTGAAGGCACGGTAGAAACTCTTATAACGGCTACCAGTGGTCGAATGATCCAACAGAAAATAGTAGGACCTTTGGGTGAAGAAATTGACTCCTATTGGGGGATTCTCGGCGATGGAGAAACCGGGGTGATCGAGCTTGCGGCCGCATCCGGATTACCATTGGTACCGAAGGAACAAAGGAACCCGCTGTTGACGACGACTTTTGGGACCGGACAATTAATTAAGGCGGCTCTCGATTACGGATTGCGTAAGCTAATTATAGGTATCGGAGGCAGCGCAACCAATGACGGCGGAGCGGGAATAGCACAGGCCTTAGGAGTCAAATTCCTGGATTCGGATGACAATGAGCTATCCCAAGGCGGGGTGGCTCTTGCCAAGCTCGCACGAATTGATCTATCCAATTTAGATAAGCGTATTGCCGAAACGGATATTAAGGTCGCATGCGACGTCGATAACCCGCTGTACGGGCCGTTAGGTGCTTCCGCGGTTTTTGGTCCGCAAAAAGGTGCCACATCTGATATGGTGGCTCAATTAGATCATGCCCTTAAGAATTATGCGGCAGTTACCCAATTGGCAACACGCAGGGACGTTGCACTTATTCCGGGTGCCGGTGCAGCCGGCGGTGTAGGGGCAGGATTGTTGTTTTTCACGAATGCGAAGCTGACACCAGGCATTCAAATTGTGCTGGAGGCTGGCGATTTCGCTGAAAAGCTTAAGCAGGCGGATCTGGTCATAACCGGTGAAGGCTCCACCGACTTTCAAACCGCGCACGGTAAAGCCCCTGTTGGTGTGGCTAAGATCGCCAAGCAGGCGGGCATCCCGACGATCTGCTTGTCCGGCGGTTTAGGTAAAGGCGCTGAGGATGTACTTCAACATGGGATCGATGGTCTGATGAGTATTGTGCCTCGGCCCATGGAATTAGAGCAATGTATAGTATCGGCTGAAGAGCTTATTCAAGCTGCCACGGCTAGAATATGCAGATTGATAAGCATCGGAATCAAGATGAAATAAGTTCATAGCTATAGGACAACATTGTTATTTTATCTAATTCGTCTTACAATATGATTATGCATTTTAGTCAGCTAGGAGAGAAGGGCAATTATGGTAGAACTTAAAGGAAGCGTAGAATTGGAGACTGTTAAACGAAACACGCTGCCTAAGCAAGTCGTTGACAGCATTGTTCAGCTGCTGATCAGCGGTCAGCTTAAACCTGGTGATAAACTGCCGTCCGAGATGGAATTGATCGATATGTTAGGCGTGAGTCGGCCAGTTCTGCGGGAAGCATTAAGTTCGCTCGAAGCACTTGAAGTGATTACGAGAAAAACCCGTGGCGGTACCCATTTTAATAATAAAATCGGCAGCAATCCGTTCTCGGTGATGCTGGCTTTGTCCATTGGCAACCTTCCAGCGATCATCGAAGCACGAATGGCATTAGAATTGGGACTTGTGGCTATTGCGGCAGAAAAGATTACGAACGAGCAGTTGAAACGATTAAAGGAAACTATTGATGAAATTGCGGGCAGTGTAGATAACAACTATGGGGAAGCGGACAAAGAATTTCATCGGATTATTGCAATGAGTGCGAACAATCCGATCATTGAAGGGATGATAGATCCGCTGCTTATAACCCATGACAAAATGGACAGACAAATTAGGCAACGTGAACGTGATGTAACGGTCCAATTTCATACTGATATCTATAATGCGCTCGTTAATCGGGATCCACAAGAAGCGTTTACTCATATGTACCGACATCTTAGTTATGTCCGAAATAAGCTATTGCAGGTATATCAAAACGAATAAGCGGTCCATGACGGTCCATTTATAAAGTCTGCCCAATCTCTCGCGACTGCGATACAGAGACCAAGCAGACTTTTTTCATTACAAGGTCCTTGCGAAAGGGCCTTCTTTTACATAAACAAAATAACTTGTTAACGAGCAGCTTACACTCAAATGTTAAAATTCCCTTGACTTCAGTAAAAGTGAGAGCGGAGTGACAGTGTGAGAAAAACGATGCTTAAGAAAAAATGGCTCTTTATATTCGGAATGTTAAGTTTAATCGTTAGCTCAAGTGCATACGCGGCATTTTCTTTTAACCTTAAAGAAACGGATAGTGAGGAAGCTGTTTCACCTTCAATGGCATACGCCTCCATAGTAAATCAACCACGAAATTCCCCTTCTCTCATCAAAAATGGAGCTAACACAACCACAGGCTGGCAGTTGACTCCAGCAGGTAACCAAATTCCGCTTGGGAGTTTTCCGATGGGCGGCGTGCTAAGCCCGGATGGACGTTTTTTGATTGTATCGAATGATGGTGTTGCCACGCAATCTCTGCAGGTAATCGACGTCTTAGATCAGAAGGTCTTGCAAACACTGTCCTACAATGCTCCCGAAGCTCTCTATTTGGGCCTCTCTTTCAGCCCTGACGGATCCAAGCTTTATGCTTCCGGCGGAGGAAATAATAAAATTCGGGTATTTCAATTTACCGGCGGGACTTTAACGGAACAGAATTCAATTCCCCTTAAAGATTCCAAGGGGACCAACTTTTATCCGGCAGGAATCATTGTTTCGCCGGATGGGAAATGGCTGTATACCGCTAATAATGTAAATAATTCCGTATCTCGAATCAATTTATTGACACAAAAGATCGAATCTACCGTTTCCGTTGGAAATAGGCCCTATTCACCTTTGCTAAGTCGAGACGGGAAAACGATTTACGTCAGTAACTGGGGAGAGAGCAGCGTAGGTGTGCTGGATGCTGATACCATGAAGCTCAAGGAACTCATCCCCGTGGGGCTTCACCCGAATGCTATTGCTGAGAATCCGCTCTCAGGCCTTCTTTATGTATCCAATTCCGATAGCGATGATATTTCAATTATTGATCCTTCCCTTCTACAAGTTATCGAAACCATTTCCGTATTGCCGTATCCCAATGCACCAACAGGTAGTCAACCTGATGCGCTTTCCGTTAGTTCCGATGGAACCAAGCTGTATATTGCGAATGCCGGGAACAATGATGTAGCCGTCGTGAATTTGGATTCTGCCGGAAAAGCCTCCGGTGCACACATTTCGGGATTAATCCCTACAGCCTGGTATCCGACCGGGGTTTTTCTTAGTAAGGATGAGTCTAAAATATTCGTCCTTAATGCCAAAGGACTGGGATCAGGGCCGAATGCTAAGCCGGTTCAATGGGTAGGAAGCATGTCGACGGGGACCTTGTCTACTATCGAAATTCCAGCGGAAGACCAGCTTCAGGCGTATACAAAGCAAGTCGAATTCAACAATCGTCGAGGTGGCGGCGAATCAGCCTCTCCGGCAGCGGAGGAGAAAGAGTTCCCCATACCGAGTCATATTTCGCAATCGTCACCGATTAAGCATATTATTTACGTCATTAAGGAAAATCGGACCTACGACGACATTCTTGGCGATTTAGGCAGAGGTAATGGTGACCCGAGTCTTGTGGAGTTTGGAAGAAATTTTACCCCGAACCATCATAAACTGGCGGAACAATTTGTTACGTTGGATCATTTTTATGCCGTTTCGGATGTTAGTGCAGACGGACAGAACTGGTCAACAGCCGGGAAAGCCAATGATTATGTGCAGAAAAATTGGCACGCCAATTATTCGGGCCGGAACCGGGATTACGACTTTGAAGGGGGCGGCGGGGGAGATGAGCCGAGCGGGGCGCCATTCACCCGATCGAAAGAGGGATTTCTATGGGATTTGGCTCTGAAATCGGGGATTACTTTTCGAAATTACGGTCAATTCATGCAGAACTATGATCCCAAGACAAAACAATATTATCCTAATGACAAGAAAACGACTGATTTCGGCGGAAATTACGACCCTTACTACGGCGGATGGGATTTAAGCCTATCAGATATGACTCGTTACCAAGAATGGGAGAAAGAGTTTAAAAAATATGAGAAGAACGGCAATTTACCGCAGCTGGAAACCGTCTATTTGCCAGACGATCATACGGCAGGCACGTTTCCGGGATTTCGAACCCCGCAAGCGATGATGGCCTCCAATGATTTGGCACTCGGTAAATTGGTCGATACGGTCAGTCATTCGATGTACTGGAAAGATACGGCGATTTTTGTTATCGAGGATGATGCACAGAGCGGCGTTGATCATGTAGAGGCCCATCGGGTTGTGGCTCTGGCTGTAAGTCCGTATACACAGACCGGTCGAGTCGATAGTACGCCATATAATACGACCTCTATGCTAAGAACGATGGAACTGATTCTCGGTCTAAAGCCGATGACCCAGTTTGATGCTTCTTCCATCCCGATGTTAGGGGCATTTACGGCGAATCCGGTTTTTACGCCTTACCTTGCGGAAATACCGAGATATCCAATTGACCGGCTCAACAGTGAAGATGCTCCGAATGCGGAAATTTCCAAAAGCCTTGATTTCTCCAGTCCGGACTCGGCTGATCGTGACAAGCTGAATGATGCCATCTGGCAGACAACAAACGGAGCCAAACCTGACCCGAAAAAACATAATTAGCAACCTGCCGGCGGCTTGTGGTAGCGAGCCGCTGCTGTTTATCTTAGAGGAGCTGGACAACATAATGGATTTTCAAAAGTTTCTGGATGTCAATATTAAAAAACCTTCATTGATTTCCGTGAGTTTGATTTTGTTGATCCTATGGGGGATTTATGGTGCTTTTCAAATGAAAACCGATTATTTGCCCTCTATCCAAAATTCAACCATTATGGTTACTGTAAAAACAAATTCATGGGATGCCAAGCAAGTCAAATCCTTTGTATCCGATCCGGTGGTTCAAACGCTAAGGGGTATGAAAGGGTTGGAAGCCTTGGAATCTAATTCCTTTAACGGCGGATTTTTTTGCAGCTTATATTTTCCTATTGACTATGATATGGAAAGGGCGAAATCCGATGTTCAGCAATATCTTGCGGGTTTTACCATGCCAATTGGTGCAGAGAAGCCTATCATTACCTTGCTTAGCACGGATGCTTTTCCCATTGCCCGAATACAATTGGAAAGCCTGACGGACGAAACGAATGAATCTCAGCTAAGAATAGATGAGGCACAAAAAATCCATAACCGTCTTCAAAGCCTCCCGGGGATTAGTGAAGTACGGGTTATTGGTGAAGATTCGAACATCATTCATATAGAGTTGGATCAGCAGGCGATGACCGAGCGTGGATTCACAATGGAAGACATCCATCAGGCTCTGGGGCAAAATCACTATTCCACCGTTTCAGGTAAATTGGACTGGAACGGCAATATCATACCGATAAAAGTTACTGGATCGGAAGATAGTGCTTATGAAAAATTAAAGCAAATGCCGGTTCATCGTCTAGATGGTGTTCAAACTACACTATCTGCCTTTGCTGATGTTAAAGAGACTTTGAAAGAAGGAGCTACGGTAGTAAGATCTGATGGACGCCCCAGTGTGATCTTCGAAGTTGTCAAACATCCTTCTTTCAATGTTATGGATGTCACCAAGGACCTTCACGACAGTATAAAAGAGTTGGAAGCTTCTTTGCCTAAAGGTACTCAATTACATGTTATTTATAGCCGAGGCGACAATATTCAGGAGTCCATTCAGCATCTAATCCAGGAAGGGCTTCTTGGTGTCTTCTTTAGTTTTGTGAGTATTATTGTCTTTCTTCGTTCATTTCGATTTGCTGTCATTACAGCTGTATCTATCCCAATCAGTTTGTTTGTAACAACCGGTTTACTAAATCTGATGGGAATCTCTTTAAATCTTTTGACGATGGCAGGCTTAATTGTGGCTATGGGGCGGGTTGTCGACGATTCGATCGTTGTTGTCGATCAAATTCTGAGATTGCGTAAAGAATCTCCTCAGCTTCCGCATCGACTTATTATTTCTATAGCCGTTAAGGATATGGCTGCTCCTGTGGTTTCTTCTACGCTTACAACTGTCTGCGTGTTTTTACCGATTTTAATGACCAAAGGGATGATTAGCTCCTCATTCTGGTCGTTTTCTTGGTGCGTTATCCTTACCTTATTAGTTTCCATGATAGTCGCATTGCTGATCATTCCGATATTTGCTGCTAAGTGGGGAGGACTGGCTGGGTATAAAGAGACGACAAACTGGGAACCGAGAATGCGGGCATTCTGGGTGTTGACAGTAAATAAACGTAAGATGATCATTGGAGTAAGTTTTGCTGCTCTTCTGTTTTCGATATTTGCAGCCTACCGTTTGCCGGTCAATCTAATCCCGACGAACGGGATAAGTGCTGTAACCATCAAAGCGGTCGGAGCTGATAACAGGAAGGATTTGGACGGGGATGTTAAGCGGATGGAGGTCCTGCTTCAAAAGGACGCAAGGATTCAAACCTTCTCTAGCGTTATCGGGACCGATTTCACGCCACAATTCGATGACGTATTCGATGAAGGGGGAGGATGGGTGGATGTTGGGCAGCAGGCACAAATGAATGTCGTCTTGAAAAGAAAAAGCGAAGAAAATTCCTTTATTCATGACATGCAGCATCATATCGCTTCACTTCCCATGCGTTCATCCATTACGATCTCCAATCAAAACATTTCCGGAGATGATGCGCGGACTACACTAAGAGTTGTAGGAGCTGATGCGGAGACTTTAAATCATATTGCCGATCTTATCAGCGCTAAACTTAAGCTTGTTCCTGGAATCCGCGTTCAAGAAGTAGAAAGTGAGCAGGAAGGGTATCAAATAAAGTTGGATGAGAAGAAACTCGAAGAGCTTGGTCTGCATAAGGAAGAGATCTTACGAATGATTGCCGATATGATGCCGAAGGATCATCTGGTACGAATGGACGGTCAAAACATTCCCGTAAACGTTTCCTTAAAAAAAGATCTGAGCGCCGTAGACCCGCTACTGTTTCTCGGGGATCAAACGATCCCAACACCGGCAGGTAATTCGGTTCGTTTAAGTGAACTTGGCGTTTTGATGCCCATGATTAATCCTCCACCGATCAGAGAAAGAAATGGAAAGTTTTATTCACTTGTAACCGTCGATATGATAAGCTCCGACATAGGCAAAGCCACCTCTCAAATGGAAACTGCACTGAAAGAGATTGAACTGCCGAAAGGAGTTCGTATTATTACGGGGGGAGTGTCTTCTCAGGTTCGGGAGATGATCCTTGAGGCGGGCATCTCTTTGCTTTTCACAGTCATACTTATCTCATTTATTGTAGGCATTATGTTCAGAGGTTGGAGAGCGCCTTTATCCGTGATAGTCTCTATTCCTTTTGCTGGAGTTGGGGCTATCGGTGGATTATGGGTTACAAGTGGAGAGTGGAACTTGTCGGCCATCGTCGGTTTGTTAATGCTTGCAGGCATTGTTGTAACAAACAGTATCGTCCTAGTTGATCAGATGGAGAAATATCGAAGAGCTGGAACCGAGTTATCTGAAGCGGTAGCCATGGGGGTAATGAGACGCATCCGCCCGATTTGTATGACTGCCTGTACAACCATACTCACTTGTTTGCCGCTAATATGGGTTTCAACACAAGACACAATTGTTTCTAAAACACTCGGAGTTGTCGTAGTGGGCGGAATGTTAAGCTCGACTATTGTAACTTTACTAGTGATTCCGTTCATTTATAGATGGCTCCACAACGGCAGGGGCTTTCTTTCCAGTGTACCACATAATCAAAAATAGATTGTAATCCTTGTCGCTCGCTGAAAATCAAATTTAGCGAAGAAAGTGTACAGGGATCGAGGATTTCTCCCATCGTGACCATCAAAAACAAAGAAAAGGCTAAGGGATGCTTCCCTTAGCTTTTTCTGAACTTTGCACTCGTATCCGCATTATTCTTGTTTACTACCCTTATTTTTATCGTGTCCGTTGCCGTTCCCTTTTTCGCTGCCGTTGTGGTGGCTTTTGTTCCTTTTTTCTTTTGCTTGATCGGATTTATTTATATCCTGGTTGTCTCTACCCTTTTTTGTCTGATCTGCTTTTTCCTCTACCGAGATTTCCTGTTTTTCTTGGACTGAGATAGCCTCGTTTATAGCTGGTGATATTCCTGGTGTTGGAACTGGTGTTGGAACAAGCGAAGCAACCGGATGTTGCTCTACCTTAGCTGTTACGTCCTCATTCGTCTGCTCCAGTCGCTTTTTACTTTCGATTTTGGAAAGTTTTTTATCCAAATGGGTAAACGACTTTTCTATATTTTTCATTAGAGCTAACTGGGCTTTCGGATTTCCTACTTTTTCCAATGCTGAGGTCAAGGCTAGAATGTTGTGCTGCAAATCGTCTTTTACCTTCAGTATCTGCTCAGGATTTTTCACTTCCTTTACAGGATAGGTCACATCTTCGGCTTCAGTTTGCTCGGAATTTGCTATCTGCTCACTGCCCGGATTAGCTGCGATTGTTGTTGTTTGTTCTTTTTGTGTTGAAGCCTTTACTTCAGCAGCAGCCGATTGTGTCGCAGTTTCTGCTAGTGCAGACTTTTCGGTTGTCGACAAACCGGAAGCCTGATCTGTTTTTTGAACAGCATTTTGCTGAGTTTCCAGCGACTTCTGAAGAGATAGATTTGCCTCATTCGTTTTCCCTTTAGCCAATAAAGCGTTCGCTTCTGCTAGTCGCTCTTGGGCAAATGCGGCAAGCAGTCTTGCCTCCTTTATGTCATTGATAGTTAGGGCTAATCGGATATTTTCGTACATTGTTTTTACAAAGTAGAAGAAGTCTCCTGGCAATAGATTCGAAGTCTCTGTTTTGGATTCGTTTAAAGTAATGCCAGCTTGTGAAGAGGCAGCCGTATCCTTGGTGACGTTCACGGATGCAGGAGTAGATGACGGTGTTGGTGTTGAAATTTCCGAAGCTAATACGCTACTGGTGCCTATGCTAAAAACGAGTACGCTGAGCATGGCGCTTTTGGTGAGAAGGTTGTACCTTTTGGGTTCTTTTGTGAACTTTACTATCATGAGTATTACCACCTTTTGTATGTAGTCTAGCATCAACCGATACTAAGGTATACGAAACACGGAAGTATTTTCAGGGGGCAGGTAGATTTAAGAACGCGGATCGTGGGGTGCAAAATAAAAATACATTTGACATTAGTTTGACATAAAACTATAATTCAGACATGAAACCAAGAGATGCTGTATCATTAATTTCCAAAATTAGAGAGAAGATTAATCGGTTTATTGTGTCAGAAATGGTGAAATATGGGGTAGACGATATTGCCACTTCACATGGGGATATCATCTATGCACTACTTAAGAAGTCTAGACTGACAATGGCGGAGATCGCGAAGAAAATTGATAAGGATAAGTCTACTGTTACAGCACTTGTTGACAAGTTGGTCCGCCTCGGATATGTGACAAAGGAAAGGGACACAGTGGATACAAGGGTTGTATATGTTGCCTTAACTCATAAGGGAGAGGAACTGAGACCCGTATTTGAAGCAATATCAAAAGAAATGTTAGACGTTTTTTACTTGGATATTTCGGAAAAAGAAAAAGAGGAATTACTAAGAATTCTAATGAAGATTTATAACAACTTCTAAATTTTTTTAGATTAATAGTTTGATATCAAACTAAAATACAAGGAGGAACTGTTCATGAAAGATTATACGAAAGCATTGCCCGATCATACTGTGAAATATATTGGGGAAAATGATTTATTTTTAGAAATATTCGAGGGAGAAGACTTTCCGGAGGCAATTCAAAAAAGACCTCCTCTGCTATTTGTACACGGTGCCTATACGGGCAGTTGGATGTGGAGCAAATACATTCCTCACTTTATAAGCAAAGGGTGGAAATGCTATGTTATGAATTTGAGAAGTCACTATAAAAGCAGGCTGCTCGATATGACAAATGTATCATTCGAGGATTATTTGGAGGATATTAAGGAGGTTATCGCCGAGTGTGGTGATTCACCGATTCTTATTGGATTTAGCATGGGTGGGATATTGAGCCAGAAGCTGGCTGAAACCATCGAGTTCGCCGGTTTAGTGGTGATCGATACAAGCATAAGCAAGGAAGTTTATGAATTAGTACCATACAAAGAATTAACTCAGATGACACCGGGAATCATAGTGCCTGCCCCAGTCCGTGAAGAGCATTCAAGCATAGATGAATCAGCAGATGATATTGAATTTCAGAAAAAGTATCTGACAATGGAGTCATCAAAGGCATTTAGCGCTTTTTCAAAGGGTGGAATTTCAATAGACAGCAGTTTGATATCTTGCCCAGGCTTGGTTATCAAAGCAGTAAATTGTGATGATGATAACCGGCGGGGGAGGGTTACAGCAGAGCATCTCAAGGCTGAATATACAGGGCTTTGGAATACGACTCACACCGGCTTGCTTGTTGGCCAGAGATATATGGAGGTAGTAGATAGAATAATGGAATGGTTAAAAAGGTTTTGAAAAAGGTATCAGGCTTAGATAAGGAGGCCACAGTTGGTAACCGCCATAGCTTTGCGTGATTAAAATTGGCGTGATACGAAACTTGAGTATACGCAGCGTGAACGAAAGTCTGCAAAAAGTAGCCGAAGAACGAGGCGCTATCTTTGTCGATAACAATAACGCAAAAAACGCTAATTAGCATGCGTAATGTTGTATAAACTACAACAACACGGATAAGCAAGCGGATGTTTAAAACATATACGTCTTAAGCGCAACTTGCCTTGCGTCAACTTTCATAGACCCTCGTATTCAAGGACAGCGTAAGCCGTTTTTCTTACTTTGGCATTAATCAGCATCAGCCGCACAACGAAACCCGATGTTTCCCGTCGAGCTATCAGGTGTATTTTTGCTGCGAGCCGCAACGCGATACCGATTGCAATAGGATTTATGACATAAGTAGGAACCGCCGCGCAGAACCTTGCTATCTCCTGATGAAGGTCCTACCGGATTGTCCGACGTGCCTTGGATATGATAAGTTGAGCTGAACCAATCCGAACACCACTCCCACACGTTACCGGAGACGTTATACAAGCCATAACCGTTTGGATCAAAGGATCTCACTGGAGCCGTGCCCTCATATCCGTCGCTTGCATTATTTTTCACTGGAAACTTTCCTTGCCAAATGTTGCAATTATGTCGTCCTCCCTGCTTAAGCTCATCTCCCCAGGGATAACGTTTTTGCACAAGACCGCCTCTAGCGGCAAATTCCCATTCCGCTTCCGTAGGCAACCGCTTACCTGCCCAGCCGCAATAAGCCATGGCATCATTCCATGATAAATGAATAACCGGATGATCCAACCGGTCCTCAATTCCGGAATCGGGTCCATCCGGATGACGCCAATCTGCGCCTTCCACTGCCCACCACCATGGCGTTTGCTGGGCGGAATTTTTCACTTTCATCGCTGTAGCTTCTGAGACAAAAAGGTGAAACACGAACGACCATCCGAAGGTTTCTGCTTCTGTCTTATAGCCAGTATCATCGATAAATCGTTTAAATTCAATATTCGTTACCGTACAAGGATCTATATAAAAAGGTTTCACCATAATCTCTCTGACAGGTCCTTCTCCATCTGCCGGAAATCCTTCTAGATCGTCAGTTCCCATCAAAAACTTTCCGCCAGGCAATAAAATCATTTGTACTTTGTTGCCTTGATCTATACTGGGCTTCACGGATTGTGCCTCATGTGCGGGAGTCAAGTGAACTGATTGTGTGGTATTTCGGCTTGCTGAACAGCATGCCGGTTTATGGGAATCCATACGAGGAGTCACCGCTTCCATTGGTTTGGGATAATGTTAGCTGAAGAACGCGATACCGTCTAATCCTGAAATCAGTATCCCCCAGTATCTTCAGTCCATAATAATACTATAACTCACTTTATTCTTTTTTGGAATAAACTTCACGGATGAACTAAGCCAACGTTTACTCATAGAGTGAGCGTCTTTTTTTGTTAGAACAATACGAAATGTTCACTAGAGCCGGAAATTGAATTTGTATTCGCCTAAGAAATTGATATGATTAATTGCGAGAACATCGAGCACTTATTCGTAACGGTTGCTATCGTAACACTCTGATGTTGAACTACAAGCTTTGGCAAAAAAATTTAGCTTATGCGCTTTGCTAACATCCAATAATAAGGGTTGTGAGGGGATATAATGATGAAGCATCTGCTTCTGGCTGACGATAATGCAAATATAAGGGTGCTCCTTCGGTATGCCATGACCAAAGAAGGCTATCAGGTGTACGAAGCACAAGATGGCGTGGAAGCGGTCAAACTGATGGAACAAGCCCCTATTGATCTAGCAATTATTGATGTTATGATGCCAAGAATGGACGGTTTCGATCTTTGCGAGTACATTAGGCAAAATTACGATATTCCGATCATAATGCTCACTGCACGAGATCAACTGTCAGACAAAGAAGAAGGTTATTTGCGCGGCACGGATGACTATGTGACGAAGCCATTCGAGCCCGAGGAGCTGGTCTTCAGGGTCAAAGCGCTGTTTCGTCGCTATAATCGCACTTCAAGTGATATCATTCGGATGAATCGGATTGTTATAGATCGGAAAAATATAGAGGTTTCCGATGGTCAATCCGTTCTCTTTTTGCCGATGAAAGAATTCGAGCTGCTCTCGCAGCTTGCACAGTATCCAGGTCGCCTATTCTCGCGCGATGAACTTATTCATCTCGTCTGGGGAGCAGACTACGAAGGCGATGACCGCACTGTCGATGTCCATATAAAGCGGCTGCGCCAACGTTTTGCCGATTATGCGGACGATTTCGCTATTCAGACAGTGCGAGGTATCGGTTACAAGATTGAGGTGAAGGCGCTGTGAGATCGCTATACTTCCGAGTCTTCCTCATTACGATAGCTGTTATCTTTGCTAGCAGCTTGTTGGGCTTTTTCTTATCGAATACCTACTATCATGTGAAACTGAAGCCATTTAATGATGAGAAGCTCGTAGTCATTGCGGAGCAAATGAAGCAGTTTGTAGAGAAGGAACCTAATAGCATGGATCATTATTTGCACAATGCAGCGGCGCTTGGTTACGAAATCTATTTGACAGATGCGCAAGGCGACGATCGATTCTATGGGCGTGACTTTCGCGAGCATGATTTGGACACGCATGCCAAAGACTTGGTGCTTGGTGGCGGCTTGTACCATGGTGTTGCTCAGTTCCCCAATAAACCGTTTATCTCTGGCTTCTTCGATAATCGCTTAAGTAATACAGTCGGAATCCTCGTCCATGTCAGTGATCGAAACTATGCTTTGTTCATGCGTCCGGACGTGATTTTACAGTTTGGTGAATTGCGCATATTCTTTGCACTAATCGGTCTGTTCACTGTTCTCATTAGTATCATATTCTTCTTAATTAGTACAAGATATTTGGTTAAGCCGATTACGCGCTTATCTGAAGCAACGAAACGAATTGCCCAAGGTAACTATAATCTAAGATTACCGACCAATAGACGTGATGAAATTGGGCAATTGGCCGGACATTTTATGACGATGAGTCGAGAATTGGAACGAGTTGACCAATCACGTCAACAGTTTGTGTCGAATGTATCGCATGAAATTCAAACTCCACTCACCTCGATTCAGGGGTTTGCAAAAGTGTTGGCTGAGCGCGATCTTCCCCAGAAAGAACGTGAGCATTATTCATCCATTATTGAAGAAGAAAGCCGCCATCTCTCGCTGCTCAGCAAACAACTGCTCTTGCTCTCATCCCTGGAACAAGGACAAGAGACATTAACCAAAATGACATTCTCCCTACAGGGGCAAATTCGCCAAGCCGTTCAAGTGCTGCAATGGCAGTTAGAAGAAAAGGAGTTGCTGCTGAAGATATCAGTTCCCGATTCGATTAAGCTACATGGAGACGAGGTTCTACTCATGCAAGTATGGATGAACTTGCTTAGTAATGCAGTGAATCATATTCCAAGTGGAAGAACCATTGATATACGTGCAGAGCAATTGAACTCGCAATGTGTGGTTTATATTCGGGATACAGGCAACGGCATAGCCCCTGAGCATTTACCATTCTTGTTTGATCGGTTCTATCGGGGGGATCGTGCACGTGAGCGTTCATCCGGTCGAACAGGACTTGGACTTGCAATTGTAAAGAAAATTGTTCAAATCCATGGTGGTAATATAGAGGTGGTCAGCTCGTCTGAAGGAACACTCTTTACTGTGGCACTACCTCAGTTGTAACATGTTATTCATTCGCCGTTCATTTTCGCTTCCTATACTTAAGTCATTAGAAGGAGGGAAGCAAAATGTATTTAGCTATTCGGGAAATGAGATTTGCTAAGGGTCGGTATACGTTAATCGCCACAATTATGGTTCTAGTTTCATTTCTTGTTCTGTTTGTCACTGGTCTTGCGCAGGGGCTTGGGTATGATAACGCGGCTTCTGTTAAGAATATGGCTGCAACTCATTTTGTCTTGGAACAGGATTCTAATCACCGCTTCACGAGGTCTCAGGTCGATCAGAATCAGCTTGAAAAGGCTGGCTTAATAGTAGGAAAAGAGAACGCAGAGCCGCTTGGTGTGAAAATGACAACCGTTATTCCATCTGATGGTACGGAGAAGATTGATGTTACACTGCTCGGGATTAATCCGGGTGGCTGGCTGGCGCCAACAGTAACAGAAGGTTCACCCCTCTCGGATCAGATAAAAGGACATGTTCTCGTTGATCAAAAGCTGTCTAATTCTGGAGTCAAAATAGGCACAATCATTGTAGATCAAGCTTCGGGAACAAAATGGATTGTAGATGGATTTGTGAAAAACGAGTCATTCAGCCATACACCGGCTGTTTTTCTAAATAAGCAGGACTGGCTTAATCTTCAGGCGCAGACACTTACTCGTCAAGGAACTAAATCAGCAGATAGTCAAGTTTACAATGCGATTGCCATTAAAAACTCGAACGAAAAAGTTAGAGATCTTCATGCCGCGCTGCCTGGTACAGAGGTTATAACGAAGTCTGAGGCAGTGTCAGCAATTCCTGGTTACAAAGAAGAGCAAGGCTCTCTTTTGATGATGATTGTATTCTTGTTTGTTATCTCTGCCTTTGTACTCGCTGTATTCTTTTATGTCATCACGATCCAGAAAACCAGTCAATTTGGTATTTTGAAAGCCATCGGTACGCGTACTTCATATTTAGCTAGAAGTGTGACGATGCAGGTTTTGGTCTTATCGGTCGGCAGTTTGGTCATTAGCATCCTGCTGGTACAACTGTTTGAAGCCGTATTGCCAAGTTCTATGCCATTTCAATTAGGTTTCTCCACATTGGCACTTACTTGCTTGTCCTTTGTAACCATGTCTCTGGCCGGTTCGCTATTTTCGGTGTGGAAGGTCGCCAACATTGACGCATTGGATGCGATTGGGAGGACAGCAGCATGAGAAACAGACTTGTATTACAGGCGATTACACGGACTTTTGAAGATGGCGGTATCGAAAGGACGATTTTGGATAAGTTAAACCTTGAGGTGGCCGAAGGTGAACTGGTTGCGGTAATGGGTCCTTCAGGCTCCGGTAAGAGTACTTTTCTGTCTATAGCAGGAGCACTTCTTGAACCAACGAGCGGGCAAGTTCTACTTGATGGAGAATCGATCAGCGGTAAAGGCAAGCAAGAACTTTCTGAATTGCGACTCCGAAAAATCGGATTTATTTTTCAAAGCGCCAACTTAATTCCATACTTGAGAGTGGAAGAACAACTGATGCTGGTAGCCAAACTTGCTGGAATGGACAAAGCAAAGGCAGCCAATCGAACAAAAGAGTTAATCGAGAATTTAGGATTAGCTCATCGCCAAACCGCATACCCTGAGAAGCTTTCAGGGGGGGAGCGTCAGCGGGTTGCTATCGCAAGAGCCTTGATGAATGACCCGGCAGTCCTGTTCGCAGATGAACCAACAGCAAGCTTAGACGCATCACGAGGGCTCGATGTTGTAAGTATGATCGCGAAGCAAATAAAGGATCAGCGAAAGAGCGCGGTTATGGTTACGCATGATGACCGAGTGTTGCCGCTTTGTGATCGAGTGTTATTCTTGGAAAATGGGAAATTAGTCAAAAAATAAAATAGACCTCCTGTGGATAACACCCCGATACTCTTTACTGAGTCGGGGTTTGTTCATTTTCAGCCATTTTGATTCGTAACCGACGATATGTGCGATTGCTGTAATCTTGTCAATAGAGCTTTTACAGGGCAGCCCGACAAGAGTGGTAAATATGTTGAAAGCAGGGCACATTTTGATGTGAGTAAGAAGAACGCTCACTTTAAGATTCTCGTCTATAAAACTAGCATTGAAGTCTTTATGGATGATGGAACCATCGTTTTTTCCAATGAAATTTTCCCGGAAGTAGGCGATCAAGGAATTAGCCTTTTTTCTGAAGGCGGCACCGCGATCTTTAAAAATAAAATGAACAAAGATTTGGTGTAATATGAGAAAAAACGGATATTTTACATCAAATCATGGAGGGTTTTTCAAACATCAGCCATTCGATTCTGGGACTATTCGTAGAATGGTTCATCGTGATTCTCATTGTTATTTAGGTTGCTCTAACGATTTTACAAATTGTAGAATGGATTGGATGAAACCAACTTCTGATTAATTTTAAGTCCGTGTCCAAACTCCTATTTTTATCCTTGGGATTTTAGGAATATCTTACTATTGATATAAAGTTTGGATCAGGCTAGAATGAGGGAGCAAACAAAATACGGCGGGATTGTTACTGTTTAGCAGGCAAGACCTAAAATGTTTTAAGAATGAACTGCACCATTTAGGTGCGTTATTCTTAAACGTTTTAGGTCTTTTTTTGTTCCACTGTGCTAGAGGGGATCTCGAAGTTAAAGTTTTGTTTGTAAAACAAAAGCCGTTTGGCAACCAATCGAGGAGGAAAAGTAAATGAAAAGAGGACTTAAGTTAGGGAAGTTGGCTTTATGTGCAACAATTCTTGCAAGCAGTATTGCGGCGATTCCGGTTTCGGCGAATACAGCGAACGTGTCGGACGATTTCACCGCCATTTGGTCACGCCAACAAGCTGAGAAAGTAACGCTTACGAAAGAGAATACGGCTCCCGAAGTAAACATGAACTTCGATCTGGTCGCACCGGATCAATGGGTTTGGGATACTTGGCCGCTTCAAAACAAAGACGGTTCCCTTGCCACTATTAAAGGCTACAAAGTTGCATTTGCGTTAGTTGCTCCGCGCACCTACGGATGGGGCGAGCGCCATACGCATGCACGAATCGGCATGTTCTATTCGAAGAACGGCAAAGACTGGACCTACGCGGGTGTTCCTTACAACACCGATAAAGCGCTTGGTCATCATCAATGGGCCGGAACGGCGATGATGGACGAGAATGGTAAAGTGAACCTTTTCTATACGGCAGTAACCGATATGAACGCTAATGGCGGCAAAGAGTGGAATGAAGATAACTGGGTACAGCGTGCAGAACAGCGCATCGCCACGGCGTCCTTCGACATCGTTGCGGACAAAGATGGCGTTCGTCTGACGAACGAAGGCGAGCACAAAATCATTCTTCAAGCAGACGGCAAATATTACGAAACGATTCAGCAGTTCCAAAACCACGGCAACATCATTACGGCGTTCCGCGATCCGTTCTTCTTCCAGGATCCTAACACCGGCAAAGAGTACATCATTTTTGAAGGCCAGAAAGCAGACACTACCTTGAAACCAGAAAACATCGGCGATGAAGAGTACCGCAGAACCCATTCTGTTCCGGATCGTGCGAAGTTCTACAACGGCAACATCGGTATTGCGGAAGTTATTGACCATGATATAACGAAGCTGAAGCTTCTGCCGCCGCTCGTCGAATCGATCGGCACGAACCACCAGTTGGAGCGTCCGCACGTTGTCGTAAACGGCGATGAGTATTACCTGTTCACGATCAGCCATACGTTCACTTACGCACCTGGCCTTACCGGTCCGGACGGCGTATACGGCTTTTACGGCAAAGGCGGACTCCGCGCGGACTACAAACCGATGAACGGCAGCGGCCTCGTTATCGGGAACCCGTCCAATAACCCGTACCAAGCGTATTCCTGGCTGGTCCTTCCGAACCAGCAGGTGATCAGCTTCATCAACGAACCGCGTGATACAAACGGTAATGTTCATTTCGGCGGTACGTTCAACGCGACGGTGAAATTGAACCTGAACGGCGACACGTCGGAAGTCGGCAAAGAGGAGAAAAACGGCGAAATCAAACCTTTTGGCGCCAACCGTTAATTACCCGTAAGTTCGGTGATAAAGGTGCAAAGACCGGTTCGGAGCTGGGAACATGGGGCCCGAATCGGCAGGTTGCACCCGGTATAAACCGGTCTTCTCCAAATTCAAAGCAAGGCCATTTGAAAGGAGCTTGATTATGATTCGTAAAAACAAAAAAGCATTAACGGCGATCGCTTTGGCGACCAGCATCATCGCTTCCGGTATCGCCGCACTGCCTGCGTTTGCCCAAGCCGGGGATCAGACGGTCAACTGGACCCGCGAAGACGTCTCGAAAATTGAACTGAATCAAGACAATACCCTGCCAACTATCGACATCAGCAAGCTGGATAAATTGGCGCCGGGCTACCACATGTGGGATACGTGGCCGCTGATGGACCGCGATGGAAACATAGCGAGCTACAAAGGCTGGAAGGTTATCTTCGCGCTTTCCGCTCCGAACGACGTACTGCCGGGCAAAGTGCATGATATCGCCACTATTCGTTATTTCTACTCGAAGAACGGCAAAGACTGGACACTCGGCGGAGAGCTGTTCCCGAAAGGTACCGCTTTCGGCCAGCGCCAGTGGGCAGGATCGGCTATGCTTGACGGCGACCAGATTCACGCATTCTACACCGCTACCGGCCGCGAAGGCCAGGCACAGCTCACTTACGAGCAGCGCATCGCTACCGCTACGGGCAAAATCGTTGCCGACAGCAACGGCGTGCGGTTTGAAAACTGGGATAAGCACCGCATTATTTTGGAACCGGACGGCAAATACTACCAAACGGTAGAGCAAGCGAAGCAGGGCGAAGGCGGAGGCTACGCATTCCGCGACCCGATGTGGTTCAAAGATCCGAAGAATGGTAAAGAATACATTCTGTTCGAAGGCAACTCCGGCGGCATCGTTTCGGAACGTCCATTCAAGCAGGAATACGCCGGAAGCGCTGGGTACCTTCAGCAGCATCCTGTACCGGCCGGCGCCGCACACGCCAACGGCAACATCGGCATCGCCGAAGTGGTGGGCGGCGATTTGAACAACATCAAAATGCTTCCTCCGCTCGTGGAAGCGAATTATGTGAACGAAGAGCTGGAGCGTCCGCATGTAGTCGTGAAAGACAAGAAATACTATCTGTTCACGGACAGCCACATCAATAAATATGCAGAAGGTATCACCGGGCCGGAAGGCATGTACGGATTCGTATCCGATACGCTGATCGGCGGATACAAGCCACTGAACGGAAGCGGCCTGGTCATCGCAAATCCTGCGGACAATCCGTACCAAGCGTATTCCTGGCTGGTTACGCCGGAATTGAACGTTGTCGGTTTCGCACAATTCGGAGATTTGAACGGCATGACAGTCGGTGAAATCGGCAACCAGTCCCCGGAATTCCAGTTCAGTCACTTCGGCGGCACACTGGCTCCGACGGTGAAGATTTCCCTTAACGGCGACACCACAAAAATCGAGAAGATACTGCCTCAAGGCTGGATCAAGTAAAGCGGCAAACTGTTATCTCAAGGAGAAGGCTATTGACTAAATGTCAATGGTCTTCTTCGAATGTTATAATGTAAAAACTAAAACGTAAGGGGGAGAGAATGATAAGAGCCAATTTACAACAAATAGCCCAAGAACTGCTGTCTTTGTTGGGCGGCAAGAGCAATATCGTTGATGCTTCCCATTGCGCGACCCGACTTCGCTTGATTCTTCACGACGACAGCAAAGTGGATACAGCCAAAATCGAACAAATAAAAGGTGTGGAAGGAGTATTTATCCGAGGCGGTCAATACCAAATTATTTTCGGAACCGGAACCGTGAACAAAGTGCATAGGGCTCTAATGGAAGCTTATGCAAATGCACCTGATAAGCCCGTCGAACCTACTCATTCGTTAACTGCAAAAAATATCCTGAATCCAATCGGCCGGCTGCTCCAACTGCTCTCCCAAATTTTTGTGCCGATTATCCCCGTGATCGTGGCCAGCGGATTATTGACAGGGCTGCTCGGAATAATGAAGGTGTTTGAGTGGGGGGCGCCGGATAGCGAGTGGATGAGAATGCTGGGCATTTTCTCGAGCGCCGCGTTGATCTTTCTGCCGGTCCTGATCGGCTTCAGTGCCGCCAAAGAGTTTGGCAGCTCGCCCTTTATGGGGGCGGTCATCGGCGGAATTTTAACCCATCCCTCTTTATCGGATCCGCGGGGGCTCGCTCACAGCATCCTGGATACTACGGACAATCACATCAATATGATCGGATACCAAGGTACGGTGATTCCTATTCTATTGTCCGTTTACCTGATGAGCAAGATTGAAAAAGGCTTGAGAAAAATGGTTCCTCCCGCGTTGGACCTGCTTGTCGTACCGTTTGCGGCGATTTTTATTACCGGTACGGTATCTCTGTTTGTACTCGGTCCACTGGGTACAATCATTGGCAGTTTCATTTCCGGCGCATTAACGATTATTTATATGAAGGTGGGAATGATAGCCGGATTCTTTTTTGGCGGATTATACCCGCTGGTCGTTATGACAGGTTTACATCACAGCTTTAATATGATCGAAGCCGGTTTGCTAGCCGACCCGAAAATCGGAGTGAACTTCTTGCTGCCGATTTGGTCCATGGCGAATGTAAGTCAAGGCGGCGCGGGACTGGCCGTGTTTTTTATGACACGAAATCAAACGTTGAAGAGGATCACCCTCTCTACTTCACTCTCAGCGTTTTTGGGAATCATTGAACCCGTTATATTCGGAGTGAATTTGAAGCTGATCCGGCCGCTCATCGGTGCAGCCGTCGGCGGAGCGTTAGGGGGCGCATACGTCGTATTTTCCCATGTGGCTGCGAATTCTTATGGTTTGACAGGCATTCCTATGATTGCGATCATTGCTCCCCTCGGCATGGCTAACTTGCTGCATTACTTGATCGGTTTTGGACTTGCTGTAGGTTCCGCATTTTTAACTACGTTGATGCTCGGCATAAATGAAGAGAGAGGATCGAATGATGTTAAGTAAGTGGTTGGGTACAAAAAAAGGGCAGCTGGAAGAGATTATTTTGTCTCCACTTAGCGGTAAAGTGCTCAAGCTGGCTGACGTTCCGGATCCCGTGTTCGCCTCGATGCCGCCGGAATGCGGGATTGCGATCGATCCGGCAGCAGGAACAGTGCTCTCTCCTATAGACGGAGAGGTGGTGACCATGTTTCCCTCCAAGCACGCAGTTGTGTTACGTTCAGATTGCGGCGTGGAATTAATCATTCACATCGGCCTGGATACCGTAGCCATGAAGGGGGAAGGCTTTCATGCTTTTGTCCGAAGAGGGGATCGGGTTACAGTCGGTCAGCCCCTGGTCGATTTTTCCACGGAACTGGTGAAGCGGAAAGCGACAAGCGCGATAACTCCAATGTACATCATTAATCCGGAAGCGGTTGATTGGTTTGATCTTCAATTGCCGGACCTCGCGGAAGCCGGTGTAACACCGCTAATGCGGATCCGATTAAAGAGTTAATGATAGAAGACGACGATGATAGGAGCCGGGGAGGAATTATGAAAATAAAACGAATTCTGAACAACAATGCGGTTGTCGTCCATGACGGAAACGAAGAACAAATTGTGATGGGAGCGGGTATCGGATTTCAGAAAACGAAGAACGATCCGGTGGATCCGTCACGAATTGAAAAAGTGTTTGTAATGAAAGACGAGTCGAAATACCAAAAATTTGAACAAATATTAACTACACTCCCGGAAGAGCATATTGAAGTGGCGGAAGAGCTCATTTCTCATGCCGAAAGAGAGCTGGGAGTTGTTCTTCACGAGCATATTCATATTGCACTGACCGATCATCTGTCCTTTGCGATAGAACGCCTGGCAAAAGGCATGGTCATTCAAAATACGCTGCTTAATGAAATAAAAGTGCTGTACGCCAAAGAGTTTCAAATTGCCCGTTTGGCGCAAAATTTGATTCAAGAGAAAATCGGAATCGAAATCCCGGAAGATGAGGTCGGTTATATCGCCCTGCATATCCATACGGCAAGAATCAATGCGGGAGATATGACGAAAACACTGGATATTACGACCATGATTAGAGATATTATCGATGTGATCGAACAAGAACTGAATATCCGCATTTCTGACGAAACGGTATCTTACGAGCGGTTGGTTACTTTTTTGCGTTTCGCTATCCAACGTTCGAGTACGGGTGAGGCTTTACATGAAATGGAACCGGATATGGTTCAAATCATCAAAAACAAGTACCGCGGATCATTCGCCTGTGCCCAAAAAATTGGTGAATTTGTGAGTGAGGAGTACGATTTTGAATTCCAGGAAGCGGAGTTGGCCTACATCTCCATGCACATCCAAAGGATTTATTCGAGATTCGCTGTACAGCAAGATGGCTCTTTTCACTGAGAGGACGGCAACCATCCGGTTGTTTTGAATACAGTTAGGAACATTACAAAAAGCCTCTCCTGTGATGTGTGGAGAGGCCATTCATGCATGGCAGGGTCTTTACGTTTATCTTACTTGAAAACCCCTTGTTTCTTTTCTGTGACTATGTCTGTGCGATCCTGGGTTATCGAAATTTTTAACGACGGCGCAAGCATTCCTCCAAAATGTTCCTTTTGATACTCAGGTGATTCCTGACCAATCTCATCAATTGTTTTTCCTTCGACATCAACATATTCAACATAACTAATTACTGTTCCATTGGGCATTACCAACCAGGAGTAACCTTGATACGGATTGTCTCCCGGGTTACCAATCACCAGCCCGCTGCCATTTAGTGGTTTATAGTTTCCTAATAAGGAGCTCGAAGTAAAGCCGTATAGCCCTTCCGGCCCTTTAAGTCCGGGCGCAAATTTTCCAGTGTGTGTTTTGGTAAACAGATAGTAGTTATTGCCTTTTACGATCACACTTGGACGCTCAAGTTCTTCATTTACACAGTTTGCTTCCAAGAGTGGAGGGAGTTCTTTAAATTCCGTTAGATTTCCGTTAGTCGCTTTTGCAATACCGATACTACCGTTATATAGTTTTGCCTTTTCCGGAGTATCGTGAGTTTGGCGGAATTCTATCGATCCGATATGTTCTGGCTGACAGGTTCGTTCCGCAGCAGTTCCACTGGAATTTGCTTCAAATAAAATATATTGTTCACCCGACTTAGGATCTTCGAAGAAATACGGATCGCGGAAGGAATAGGAAAGGTCCCCTAGATTGGATTGTTCTTGAGTTTGATAATATTTTCCGTCCGGTTCGAGGATAATTTTGTGGTCAGACCAATTTTTAAATGTCACCGTAGTGTTGGTTGTGAAAATGTCGCCGGTAGTAGTAGCTAAACGTTGCTCATAAGTAAGGCGAGTTTCATTTTTGCGCCCCGTTGCGGTATAGAACATATGGATTTTTCCGTCTTTATCAATAAAAGCGGAACCTGCCCATTGTCTGGAACCCAAAGCTTTTCCATCGTTAAATACTAACCCTCCGAGTTCCCAACCCTTACCGTCCTTTGAATAAAAATAGCGGATTTCAGCCGTATCATGGCGCTTTCCGGGAATGACGTCTCTTGGTACCGTTAGCGCAAAGATAATTTTATAACCATTGACCACCGCGGGATGTCCTTGCCGGTCTTGCAAAGGCCACGTATCCCATACAAGATAGTCCGGAGACATTTTTTCAAGATCTTCTTTGTTTATGATTGGCGCCGTATTATTATCATTCAATTGGATTCGATTTGCATCCTCACGGGTCCAATTGGATATAGCTGCCGTTCCTTGTGCCAAGACGGTTGAACGGATGGCGGGTGTTAAAATTGCAGTAATTCCTATTACCGCGGCAGCTAGAGATTTCCCTATTTTATCGAAATTCCATTTCATACTTGCAGCTCCTTTTTGTTATGAAATATTTGGCATCATTTTAGTGTTTTTGACGTTCCTTTTTTTTTAATCCCTCCCATCAAAGAGGTAGCAAAAAAGACCTAAAATGTTTAAGAGATTGTACAATAAAGATACAATTCGCTCTTAACACATTCTAGGTCTTGCCTGCTAACCAGTTACAATCCTACAATATTAAATTTATCAACATTATATTCGGAAGGACGACTAATATCAATAGGTATAACGACTTAAATTCAGTCCTTGCAAATCACGATTTCGAAACCGGCGATTTAACCGGCTGGACGGTCGTCAGCGGAACCGCTTTCAGCAGCGCAAGCGTCACCTCGTTAACGAACTGGGGCTGGGGCGGACCGTTCAAACAAAACAAAGAATACGCCTTAACATTTAAAGTGTTCTTCGAGGGATAGCTCGTTGTTTTTTCATGTAGGAAAGTTATTAGAAGATTATAGAAGATTTCTTTTTTCGATAAAAAGAAGGATTAACGCCTTCAATTTTTTTAAATGCTTTACAATGTGATCAAATAGTATTTGCTGATTCCGGATTACAGGGATTGATATTTTTTGCCGTGGAGGAAAGGTTAAAATGCTTTCATTGAACGTTTGGAAACTCGAATCGATTTGGCGGTGAACTTAAGAAGTATGATGTGTATGGATTTCTTCTGTTCCCAATGTGAGACAGCCTTTATGGGATGTTAGCGAATACCTAACCTTTTCTACGGTGAAGGATGGGGTTGTTCCTTCTACCATTTTAAAAAATCTGCTGAATGCATGAATGCTTGGAAAGCCCATCTTCTCGGCGATGATGGTAAGCGGGTCGGTGGTAAATTGTATCAAATGGCGTGCTGCATGCACACGCATTAAATTATGGTATTGAATCGGACTCATACTAAACGCTTTTTGAAAGAGACGAACCAAGTAATGTTTGCTAATTCCAGAGATTTTCGAGATCTCATCCAAACTGACTTTTCTATTTGTATTGTGCATGAGGTATTGTTTAACATGCATCAAGGCATGCATGTTCGTTTCAAGATGAGGATTGAGGTTCCAGTAATTTTCCCGTAAGAGCTGAATCCACAATTGGATAAATAGTGGAACGCCTCAATTCGCATCTTTGTGCTTAAGAGACGTTCTTTTGTTGTTTACGAATGCGAGGAAAGGTAATAAAGCCAAGTAGATAGATTGATCCGTGACTTCTTACCCTTTTCTCGAAACCTGTCCTATAAACCAGAAACAGCTAATTTAGATGGAAATGTTAGTGCAGAGGCTGATCTTACGAATATCCGATAAAATTATCATATCCCCAGGGTTAGGGGACAATGCTGGATTATGCGGTGCGTTGGCTCTTGGATTGAAAACCATTAATAATTTTAAATAAAGAACCGGGGACTGACTCCGTAGGGATTTAAGGAGGTTATTAAGGAGTGAATACATCATGGTTTTGCAGAGCTTAATGTCTATGGTTGCCATCGGAGTTGCATCGAGTCAGCATTTAATGGCCAAAAAGTCGGAGAAGATGCCTTCTAGGGATGGTTCCAAAACAGTTGGGACTACTGAATCCATCATTCTTGGGATCACACTATCTATAAATAATTTGGCTGGTGGTTTTGATGCAGGAATTATTCATCTTAATATCTGGGCTATTTCTTCTATTTCTGGTCTATTCAGTTATATATGTATTGGTTTAAGTGCATTTATAGGAGCAAAATTTGCTGCCCAAAGGTTAGGACCGAGTGCAAGTTTTATTTCTGGTGCCCTTCTGGACAGCCTGACAAGAGTGGTAAATATATTGAAAGCAGGGCACCCTTTGATGTGAGTAAGAAGAACGTTCATATAAAGATTCTCGTCGACAAAACTAGCATTGAAGTCTTTATTGATGATGGAACCATCGTATTTTCCAATGAAATTTTTCCGGAATTAAACGATCAAGGAATTACCCTTTTTTCGGAAGGCGGCACCGCGACCTTTAAAAATGTTGTAATCAAGCACTTCAACAAAGAACAAATCAATCTAAAATGACCAAACGAATGGGATCGCAAGTGGAATCAAGAAAATAAGGAATGAACTTTTCATTTCATTCCTTATTTTGGGATCTGAAAAGAGACTGTAGTGCCCTGATCCGGTATGCTTTGAATTTGCAACCCTTTGCCGTAAAGCTGTTTGAGGCGACGGTCTGTATTTCGAAGACCAATACCCATGCTTATGTCGGACGAATTAGCAAACAATCGCTGAATTCTCTCCTTCCCCATGCCTACCCCATTATCACGTATCGAAATTTCAAACGATTCCTCAGTACTCATAATTCGGATATGTATCGTTCCCCCTTGAGTACGCCGCATTATTCCGTGAATCACCGAATTTTCAACCAGTGTTTGTATAGTAAGCGGTGGTAAAGCAAATTGTAGGTTTGCTTCCAAGTTCCAATGTACGATGAGCCGATCCCCAAACCTTTCCTTCTCAATAAATAAATAATGCTGCACAAGCGCGAGTTCACGATCAATTGAAACTAGACGATCTGAGTTATGAAAATCAAAGCTAGCTCGCAGATAGTTGCTGAATTGTTCAAGTAGTTCCTGCATCCTGGAAATATCAAAGGTTCCGAGTGCAGCAATCGTATTTATTGTGTTATGAAGGAAATGCGGCTTGATTTGGGCTTGAAGCCACGCCGCCTCCAGACGAAGACGTTCGTCGATTGAGAGCTTCAGTTCTGTTAATGCACGGACACGGTATTTTAACTCCCAAGAGTCCACTGGTTTCGCAATATAATCGTTCGCTCCCGATTGAAAGCCGACAACGATGTCTTCCGAACGGGTTCTTGCTGTTAGCAGCAGAATCGGCAGTTCAGAAAAGGAATATCGCTCTCGGATGATGCGTGTCAATTCATACCCTGATAGATGAGGCATCATCACGTCTAATATAATGAGATCAAAATGTGCTGTTTCCATCTTGGTTAAAGCGTCCGAACCGCTAATAGAGGTTGTGATATCATATTGTGCAGTACTGAGAATATCAGTTAATATTTTCAAGTTAACACTATCATCATCTACTGCCAATATTTTCGGTTTTTTTACTGTGCCATTTGAAGATGACTTGGGTGTTGTCATGGGTATATCCGAGGTAGCAGCAGCTGTCTCAGCATGTCCGTTGACAATGAAAAGTTCTTTATTTTCCTGATGACCGGCATCCTCGGATAGGGGCAACGTAAAAGTAAAGACCGATCCGTGCCCTAGGGTTGAATCAACCATCATATCCCCTCCGTGGAGCTCGACCAACCACTTGCAAATGCTTAATCCGAGCCCAAATCCTCCGTATGTTGTTGTCATATTCAAATTGCCTTGTTCATAGGGAAGGAATATTCGCTTCTGCGTTTCCTCATCCATCCCGATACCGGTGTCCCTAATATGAATGTGCGCCAACCCATTTACGATATCTGCATGGATGGTGATATTTCCTTTATCTGTAAATTTAACGGCATTATGAAGCACATTGAACATAATCTGAACGAGTCGGTTTTCGTCAGCTTTGACAGCGGGAAAGTTGCCGGCTATGTCAACATAAAGATCAATGGGCTTGCCGTCCAACATGTATCGAATCATTTCGAATACGCCGGCAACAACAGATTGCAAGTTCACATTGCCGATCTGCAGCCGGACGTTTTTTTCTTTTAATCGTGCTACATCCAGCAGATCATCCAGCAGCAAGGACATACGTCTGGCTACAGAGACTTGAGTCTTGAGTCTTGCTCTATGGTCTTCATGTGTCGGATTGCCTGTATCATCTAACACGCTTTGGGCGATGTTGATAATGCCATGCAAGGGATTTCTCAGTTCATGAGATGTATTTACCAGGAAGTCGTCTTTTTGTTGATTAGCAAGTTGAAGTTTTTCGGCAAGCAGTTTCGTTCGAGCGCCTGATCTAAAAAAGCGCCTGAACCAGAAAGCGGCAAAAGCAAACACCGTAATAATCAAATCGAACGGGTAATGCATCATTTCTATCTGAGCTCTTAGAATTGTCCAAATAATGTTAGCGCCGAGACTAATACAGCCTAGTTGCAAATAAATGACATCCTCTTGCTTCCTGGCGGATAGCAGAATGTGGCCTGCGACGATCACGGCAATCAGAAGGATAGTGCCCAGAATTTTGATTGAGGGAATAATGTAATGGGTCGGTGATAAGATGACGAACATGGCATATACAGAACAGTAACTGGCAAACCAGCGAATCACCTTGGCACTTCCGTATTCGGGAAATATGTGCCTCAGAAGCGGCGGCAAGAAAGCAACAACGCCGATATATGAAAGAATAGTTATTTTAACCGAGATTTCGAATGGTATCGGGAACCAAACGAGAAGCAGTTTGTCGTCTGCGCCAAGTACAGTAATAATAGCGAAGAACATTATCAGTGCAAAATAGAACAGTCCTTTGTTAGCGGCTCCCAAGAAATACAGCATAAGTGCGTACAAGCTATGTACAAGTAAAACAATACACAACATCAACTGTAGACCGATGGAAAGCTGGGTGTAGTGGTGTACCGCTTGAAGCGTACCGAAATGAATTGCCTTGCCTATGCCCCCATTTCCCGCATGGTTAGCAACCTGAATGACAATCTCTATGGTCTTGCTGTCTACAGTGAGAGGGACGGAGTAAGGGATGTCCCAGGGTTTATACAAATCCTTGTTTGCTGAAGGGTGCCCTGCGCCAGCAGCTAATTGTCCGTTTACAAATACAGCGGATGCATTGTTCATTTCATTTGTTCTTAATTGGAACGTTTGACCGTTATTGTCGTCTAGCAGAATTCGCAATCGATAGGTGCCGTAGAGAAACGAGGTATCGTGACCGTCCGGAAAATAGGGTTCCCATGCACCTGGAACCTGAATGAGTTTTCTTTCAGGTGCGGAGGAGAAGGCTTCCATGTTGTTTGCGTCGGGCGTGATCAACCGGTTAGGTAGGAATTCCCATTCCCCGTTCAGCGTAATGGTTTTGTTTGGCGGAATCGTCCATCCTTGTAGATCCAAGATACCGTTAGCGATACGCGGATGATCGATTGGTTTTTGGAAACCAAGAACCGTTATTAATCGTATACCTGTAATGGCGACAATAAAGATTGAGAGAACTATTAACATTTTTTTCTTCGAAAGCAATCCATTTCCCTCAATTCAATTTCACGAGTATTTTTTCCTATCTATCATACCATTAGAAAAATTAACTTTTCAGCTTATTGTTTAGTTTACAACTTTTCTATGAAAAGGGATATTTTTTGAACGCAGTTCGCTCTTCAATTATCCGAATTTTTAACCTCCGTATATCATATTGGAACTGTGAAGTAGAGCGCCGTTCCATGGCCACGGGATCGTCACATAACCAAACCAAAAAGAAGTAAACCGACTTGCGCAGCGGTCTACTTCTTTTGGCTTCATGAAAGACCTGCTTAGAGGGGGGATAACCTACAGCTTCAAGGAACGAAGAATGCCATAAATACCGTTCAAACCACCAATAGGTACAAACTTGACCACAAACGATTCTCGACCTGATGCAATCATATCCGCAGGGATTTCAAATATTTTCTCATAAAATCCCCGTTTTCCCTCATTCGGGGAGGTTTCGGTTATCAACAGCTTCCCGTCAATCCAGACCTCCAAGCTTTTGTCCCTGAGCCACTGGTTGAAGGTGACCGACAGCCCATTCTTCTGTCCGGGCAGCACCTTCAATTCATAACTGAACCATCCTTCTGCTTCTGCTCTTCTGCCGTTTAAGCCCTCCCAAGTACCGGCATGAGTAAGCTCGCCTTTAACCTGATGCTCTAGCTCATATTGGTCATTGCCGACTTGAACACTATCGATAGTAGCTTCTCTGATGAGCCGCTCCTGCTTGCTGTTCTCCAGATGCCTCAGTATATCATCCGAACCAGCCTCAATAAATTTCCAATAGATTCCGTATCTTTCACTATGCTGTTTGTAGTGAGGCGTAAAGACCAGATGATCGTCCTCATCCGTATTTCGGAGCACAAAGGCAAACTCGCTTTCCTTGCGGACGAAATGCTGATCGAAGCTGTCGAACCACTCCTGAACGCTTACCCCTTGGGGGATGATAAAGTCTTTCACGAGCATTCGTTTGGTTGCAACACTAACGAGAATGCCTGTCCTCGATTCGACCATATCGTCTGTGCCTAATGCGGCGCTTAAAACCAGCGGGCCGTATTTAAATCCGACCACATTCGGCGCATCCGGCAAGGAGGAGTAAGTGGCTTTCATCGGGATTTGGACCTGAACGGTGTCGCCGTTCTTCCAAACCCGTTCAATTAACGCATAACCATTCCTGACCTGCGGCTGAACGGCTTTGCCATTCACAGCAACAGCCAGCTCGCCTGCAGCCCAATAAGGCACACGCAGATAAATGGACAAATGCTGCTCCTGTTGATCGATCATTTCTACAGACAGATGAACCGTATCGGCGGACGGGAGGTCCGTGGTTTGTATAATCTTTACCTTCTGTTCCGACCAATCCAGCTGGCTGCTGAGATATTGATTCACGTACAACTGCTGGTCCCGTTGGAAATAGATGCTGTCGTTCAATTTCGTGAAACTTTCCATGCCCGTGCCGGTACAGCACCAAAAATGCTCGAACGGCGAGCTGTAAATCTTGAAATAACCCGTTGCCATCGGTTGGAAATACATTGTCATCCCGTTGTCCGGATTCTGGGAGGACAGAATGGCGTTCACATAGGTGGTCTCGTAGAAATCAGCATATTTGACATCCTGCGTAAGCTTGAAAAGCTCTCTTGTCAGCTTCAGCATATTGTAGCTGTTGCAGGTTTCGCATGTGACGTCGGAACGTCTTGCGTCCAGAAGACCGGGCTCTCCAAAATGCTCGTTTTCGCTGTTTCCGCCTGTTATATAGCTGTGCTGATATACTACCATGTCCCAGAATTTTGCGGCAGCCTCCCGATAAAACACTTCACTTTCTCCCAATGTCAAATAGCGATTTAAGGCTCCTACGAATTTGGGAATCATCGTGTTGGCATGTTTGCCCTTTAATATGTCCTTACCTTCCCAGATTGCCTCAAACAAGCTAAGCTCGTCAAACTGATGGGCTGCTTCCAAGTGGCGATTATTCCCCGTCAATTTGTACAGGTTGTAAAGGCAATCGTTCATGCCGCCATATTCCACAGCCAGAACGGTAGCCTGTAATTCCTTAGACCATCTGGAGGTCCGCTCCGATACCCAATCCCCCAGTTTGTTTACAACGTCATAGGCCGTTTGGATTCGGGTCCCCTCATAGACGTCGATCAGACCGGCGATAATCTTGTGCATCGTATACCAAGGAACCCAGGCAGGCTTCCTGTTCTCAACATTATCGAACAGTGTCTCCGGAAACGCCGACAAGTACCCGCTTTCCAGCTGACAGACGGACAATTCAGATATTATATACGCCAGCTTTGTAAGCAGCTCTGCGCTCTGATTCTGCGAATAAGCCTGTGCACAGGCGGTAAGATAGTGTCCTAATGTATGGCCTCTGATCTCCGTATTTTCCCACCCGGGATATATCTTAGCCTTGGCAGGCAATCCTGCGACTTCACGAAAACCAACCAGCAGACGATCCGCATCATAGCTCGTTAAATAAGCCATTTCCTTCTCGAATGCATTCACATGATAGGCTCCGGTCAATTCCACCTGATTCAAGCCAATATCCTTCAGAACCACTGTACTCGGCGCAGCTTCTTTCATAAATAATCCCTCCGCTAAATAGTAACTTTCTCCGATGGAGACTATATCAAGCTTAGCGCCTTCTATCGCTAGGGTAAATAACAGAAGGTTGGATTATGTGTCAAAAAGGTAGTGTTTCGTTACGTCGGTTTTACAGTTATCTGTTCCAACAGCCTCATCATACATGGAAATAACCATATTATTCTGCTACTCTGTACTTAAGCCAAGTGTGAAAAAGTCTGAAAGGACAGGGATCAGTTCTTATGGTATTTTATCAATTCCGTGTGGATGTACCGGTGGTCATGGATATGACAGGGAAATTTGTATCGCCATCTCCCGAGTGGAAGCATATGAATCGATTACTAATGGATTATGAGTTATTCATTCAAACCCGCGGAACGATGTACATCTCATGCGGCACAGAGCGCTTCGCCCTAAGGGAAGGGGAGTTCCTGATCATGCCTCCCCGTACGAGGCAATATGGCTACCAAGAGTCCGACTGCAGCTTCTATTGGTTACATTTTTCAGTGAACGGGCTTGAAACGATTCATGAAGCGGCGTTCGAGCATGTCTACGAACCGGGAGTTATCGTCCTTCCCCAAACAGGTACGCTGCGCAGTCCCGAAAAGCTCATTGTGATGATGAAGCAATTGCAGGATTCCATTCGCAGCTACAGGGAACAGACCTTAAACAATTACTTGACCACCAGCATTTTGTGCGAGATTTACAACCAGATGTTTTTGGCCCAAAACCAATCTATGAAGCTGCTAAAGCAGCAGCTTTACAATGATATTGTGGACTACATCAAATGGAACCGGCAAGAGAATATAAGAGTTACACAACTTGCTAAACATTTTGGTTATAACGCCAAACATCTTTCCAGCTTATTTTCTTCTATGGCAGGTATTTCCTTAAAGCAATTCATGATGCAAGAAAAGATGGAGGCGGCCAAATTTCTGCTGACGGATACCAATCAAAAGATTAATGAGATTTCTATGCAGCTAGGTTTTCCGGATAGCCATTCATTTACCAAATCATTCAAGAAAATAACTAGCTTGACTCCGACGGATTACCGGAATGTATACGCAAACCGATTGCTATATTATAAATAATAAAAGAACATGTTCACAGTAAAGGGACGGTCAGCCTTTTATCGAGCCGATTAAAACGCCTTTTTCAAAATATTTTTGGATAAAAGGATAGAGGATTAAAATTGGCAGTGTAGATACGATGATAACACCATACTTGATTTGATCGGCATACTTTTGCGCATAGCCCCCCGCATCGCCGCCAACGCCTGCTCCACTGGCAAAAACCTGATTCGATAAAAGAATATCCCTTAATATGATTTGCAGCGGCTGCAGCTCGTTTTTTCTGATATAAATTAAGGCCGTGAAGAAATCATTCCAGTGTGCTACTAAGTAATAAAGGCCGATAACGGATATAAGCGCTTTGGACAAGGGCATAGCCACCTGTATAAAATACTTGAAATGAGAACAACCGTCCATGGCAGCTGCCTCATACAATTCCGATGGCAACGTTTCAAAAAACGTTCGTGCAACAATGAGATTGAACACATTAACGGAAAATGGCAAAATAAAAACCCACATCGTGTTTGTCAAGTGCAGCCCTTTCATTAATAAGTAAGTTGGAATTAATCCTCCATTAAAAAATAACGTAATGACGAAGATCAACATTAATGCACGTCTAGCCTTAAATTCTTTCCTTGATAGCACATAGGCTGCCGGTAAAGTAAACAGCAAATTTACAAAAGTTCCGAGCAGCGTGTATACAAGTGTATTTCGATAACCGACCCAAATTCTGGCGTCTTTAAAAATTTCCTGGTATCCAAAAAAACTGATGCCTTTCGGTATTAATAAAACTTGACCGGTTGAAACAAGGGTGGAGTCACTAATAGATGCAATAATAATAAAAAACAAAGGATATGCAATGATGAGAAAGATCAAAACACACAGCACAAATAGAATAAGGCGGAAGACGATGTCATTGCCGTTTTTGCTTAATAGACCCAAGCCTACTACCTCCTTCACATCCAAATTACCATAGACTCATATTTGAAAATCTCTTCGAGATGGTGTTCACGGCAATCAAGAAAATAAAATTAATGACCGTATTGAACAAACCAATTGCCGACGAGTAACTGAATTGATTAGATACAATACCGATCTTATAAACATAAGTGGCAATAACCTCGGAAACAGGGAGATTTAACGCATTTTGCATTAAAAAGATTTTTTCAAAGCCGGTGCCGAGCACATTCCCCATGCTGAGAATAAACAAAATAATCATCGTAGGCACAATAGCAGGTATATCCACATAGCGTATCGTTTGCCATCTGCTGGCTCCATCCATTTTGGCGGAATCATACAATTGCGGATCGACCGTGGAAAGCGCGGCTAAATAAATAATGCTGTTCCATCCGCAATGCTGCCAAATATCGGAAAGTACATAGACGGGCATGAATGTTTTTACAGAAGCAAGCAAATTGATATCGCCCATTCCAATAGATTTCATCAAGTGTCCAACAATGCCGGTTTCCGGCGATAACAGAACATTTAGCATCCCGACTAGTACGATGGTCGATATAAAGTGGGGTAAATACACGGTCGTTTGTAAGGTTTGCTTTGTTTTTTTATTTCTGATCTGATTCAATATCAACGCCAGAATAATAGGAGCGGGGAACCCGAATACAATCGTCGCCAAACTGATGGTAAACGTATTTTTCATTAAATCGGCAAACAAATAACTGTTTATAAATTGTTTGAAATAGTAGAGTCCGTGCCATGCTCCTCCGGTGATCCCTTTGGAAAAATCATAGTCCCGGAAAGCGAGTTGAATGCCGTACATCGGCACATAATTAAATAGCAATATAACAGCGATTGCCGGAAAAATCATAATCCACAACTGATGGTCGCGTTTGAACGTGCTTACGACAGTCGGTTTTCTAGCTAATCGGATACTGGCCGTATTTTTGCTGATTTCACTTATTTGAGAGTTCATCCAGGCATTCTCCCTTTTAGAAAGATGCTATGCCGTCCGCATAGAAAGCATAGCATCTATCATCATGCATTTTTATTTGTTCTTACTTGTGAAGCTATCGTAGTATTTTTGCATAATCTCGATATTTTGCTGCAAACCGGCTTTTTGGCATTCTTTCACATAAGCATCCCACTGGGCGTCAATGCCGCCTTTCGTGACCCATTGCGCAAATTTGGGATTCGCCAAATTCATAAGATTCGTGTTGTTCAAGCTTAATGTGTTATTGTCCGCAGTCGAATATTTGATAAACAAATTAGGGTAGACGTCGGTCTTCGTACTTACACTCAGAGCGCCCTTCAACGGTTCGGATTGCGTGAGGACCTCGCTCATATCTTTGCCGAGATTCAATTTTAAAGCGTCAGCAATATACATAGGTCCGTTATCCGCCATCGTAGACGTCCATTTCCATGTCCCAGGATCCATTTTGGAATCTGTCGGCGGCAATACGCTGTAACTGTCATCTCCATTATCCTTAATATTCGTTCCTAATGAACCGAACAAGACTTGCATACTGACTTTAGGATCATACAGTTTATTGATGAATTTCATTGCCGCGTCTTTATTCTTCGTTTTCGCCGACATGACGACCATGTTGCTTCCAAAGTTTAGGGAGTTGTAATCATAGCTCCAAGATAGTTTAGAGTTAGAGTCCGCTGAACTCTTTAATGGGGACATCGACGCATATTGCGGCGCCACCTGGTCTCCGAATCTGTCCGATGCGACCCAGCCCCATGTGAAGCCGACTTTCGCCGTATCTCCGGTGCCGCGGGCAATCGACTGGTATTTCGTGTAATCGTGCGTAAATACTTCTGGGTTAATTAATTTGGCAGCGTAACATTTATTCAAAAATACGATTAAATTTTTAAACCGGTCGTCGATCAGGAAGTTTTTCACTTTCCCGTTTTCTACATAATAACCTTGGGGGCTTCCATCGGATAAAGTAATGCCTTCACTTCCCAATAGAACAGCAGGATTGAAATATCCGCCGATACCTCCCGGCCAGTCCATGGGGATCTCATCATTCGGATCGCCGTTGCCGTTCGCATCTTTTTCTTTAAATGCTACAAGTACGTTATATAATTCATCCCACGTTGTCGGCATTTTTAATCCCAGATTGTCCAACCATTTTTTATTGATAAATTGTCTAGTAGCAGAAGCAGGCCAAAAGCGTTGGTATTTGGGCAAGCCGTAAATTTTCCCATCAGGCTGTGTAGCAATGTCTTTTGTTTCGGGTTTAGCTTTGAACATCATTTGAACATTCGGAGCGTCTTTATTGACCAAATCAGAGAAATCTTGGAACAAGCCTTGAAATTGTGCGAAATCGGCGTCTGTTATGACATTAGGACCAACAAATAAATCAGGAACATCTCCGCTGGCAAGCATAGTCCCTTTTTTCTGTCCCCAGTCTGCCGTAATCTCTTGCCATTTGATTTCAACGCCAGCTTCTTCTTCCGCCTTTTTCAGCCATTCCATTTCTGCAAGCGGTTTTGTAAGCGAGTGTTTGACCATAATGCCTGTTAATTGCACTTTCGCACTGCTTTTACCCGCAGTTCCCGAACCAGAGTCGCTAGTTCCTTCAGTTTTGGAGCTGGATTCGCTGCAGCCTGCCATTACTACGGCAGAAACCATTAACAGCGATAGTACAATTGATAATTTTTTACGCATTGCCATCATCACCCCTCAAAAGATTTGGTTATGTACAAGATCCTTGCTGAATGCACCTTAACTTTAATCTGCGTTCGAGGAGGCGTAAACGATCAGTTTTTGATGAATCCCCATTTTTTGAAAACGCTTAACATCGGTATTGGAAAACGCTTGCAGATGCCTCTTACAGCCGGATTTTCAAAAATTGCCTATCTTCAAAAAATGCACATCAGTTGCAACCTTTACGAAAAAAAACGGCTACCACGCTGTCTACAACGGGTAGCTTCCTTTCACTTTGTTTGAATCCCGGAATTGACCAGGGGTAATGCCGACCACTTTTTTAAAGGTTCGAATAAAACTCGACGTATTCGAATAGCCGACTTGCTGCGCGATCAATTCCAGCGTTTCATCTGATCTTCGAAGTAATACAATGGATTTTTGAATACGAAGCTGATCCATATATTCCTTGAAATTTTGTCCCATCGTTTTCTTGAAATGATAGCTGAAGCCCGAAATCGACATACTAAAATGATCGGCTATTAGCTGCAGCGAAAATTCAGGATCCATGCCATTTCCTTCAATGAATGCAAGGATGTCATTCTGTGATGCTGATCTGGAAGATGGCTGGGAGCTGCGGATGAGATCACACAGCTTACAGCAGCTTTCACGCATGATATCGATCATCTGCTCGATCGTGTATCGATGGAGGGAAGAGACGCTGGTCAATTGCAGCAAGTTTTGGTCGCCCTGCCGGAAACGCTGCAATCCGTTGAATATGACGATGACCGTGTTTAAATAAACGGCTCTGACCGTATGCGGAGGTGTACCGTCGTGTCCGATATATGCGATGATGCGCTCCATGACTAATTCGACTGCGGAGACGTCGTTTTTTAAAATGAGCAGCTCAAGGGATTGCAGTTGTTCCGCAAAATAGGAAACTGCGCTGGTTTGCTGGAACTCGATTTCGTTGAACACAAGAACCGAGTATTGATTTCGTACCCGTAGATGTTCGGCAGCGCGAATGGCCTGCAAATAAGATTGGTGAGCACCTTCCGGGGATTGTCCCGATGCGCCAATTCCGATTAGTGTACGTATACGGGTCCGTTCGAGCAGCATCTCCTGAAGACCGCAGAGATACGCCTTCAATTGAAAGCTCGGGTCGAGAGAACAAACAAAGACGATCTCTTGATAATAAATGCTATTGAAGAAGTACCCTTGAAGTCCTTCAGGTAATCTGTTCTCCTCCAACCGGCAATATTCTGCAACCGCTTCGATGCCGCCATCTTTTGTTTCACAAGTAAGGACAGCAACCGCAATATGAGAATAGTTGAAGAATACTCCGTACGGAGTGGCTTCCTCTTGAAACGCATCCCATGAAGGATAGCGGTCGCATATCAGCTCAAATAACAGATTATCACGCATGACCGGCAGCGTGCTTCTCACTTTCTCGTCCAGCCTGCTATTGGCGGATGAAAGTTGATCCAGCGCATACCGTATCGTATCGAATTCGTTCATCGTTTGCGGTTCTCTTAGCGTAAACATGTTTTTGGCAAAATGAACCAAACCTTTGATCGGATGATAATTTTTACGGATGGACACATAGATGACGATCACTTCGAGCAATAAAATGAGAATAAAAAGAACGATGGTATTACGCTGGATCAATCGGATTTCTTGCAATGTTTCAGATACAGCCATCAAAGTGACATATTTCCAGCCGTTTTTATCTGATACTTCATGTGAAACGATAAAAGATTTGCCATTGATCTGATAAATACCAGATCCTGACCGACGTTCGCCTAAGCCAGACACCAGATCTTTGAATTCACTCGAATTGGTGTAAGAGGTCTCATTTGAAGCGACCAACCGGTTTCCCTTTTGATCAAATATAAAGAAATCACCATTATAAGCTTCGGATACCGACTTCATCAGCCGGATAATTGTTTCCTCTCTCACCATAATGAGCACCGTACCGGGAGATTTGAGGCCGCCTAACGGCAACGGTGATAAGAAAGTCAGCATTCGCGTCCGGTTATTGCCGGATTCGATGACGCTTTCCGCAGGTCGGACTGTTGGTGTAGTTATGTTGTTCAATTCCTCGAGCATGGCTTTATATGGCCAGTTTTCGTAATAATACCCGACGCCAGGATGCTCGAAATCGTGAATGCTGTAGGCACTTCCTGTCTTGGCAAACAGAAAGCCGATGCTTTTGACATACAAAAAGGTGTTGTCGATGAAGGCATCCGTCGCATTGTATTTCCGCATTTCGTTTGCAATGATGACTCTTTGGTAATCGTCATCTCCAGCCAAGTACAACTTGATCTCCTGGTTGTTCACAAGCTCTGACGGAAGGTTGTACACATAACGTGTGAAAATATCCATCGAGTTCATGAACTGTTCGGTGACATGAGCGTTCCAGTCCTTTTCTTTTTGTTTCACAACGTCCGTCGAATACGGGTAATAGTAGAATAGAATAACAATGACGGGAAACAGCAGCACCAAAATATAGGAAATCAACAATTTGGCCAACAGGTTGAACCTGTTTTTTTTCATAAGTGTCCCCCTTCTGAAATACACATCAAATTGAAGTAAGCGATTACAAGATGAGATAAATCAACGGCGAAGAAATCACCGACTTTCTTTAGGCTTTAATATCCTTTGTTTTGAATTATAATAAAAAATGGAAATATGTAAAATAAAATTATCCAATATATTGGAGGTAACCTATGTTCAGCGTTAAACCCATCGCATATATCAGAAACAGTAGAGAAGCAATTGAAGATGATTATTGGGGCAATATTGTATCCACCATTGAACTCACAAGTGAATTTAGCGAAGAAAGCGTACAGGGTATTGAGGATTTCTCCCATCTAGAAGTCATTTTCTACTTTAACCAAGTGAAAGATGAACATATTCAATTCGAAGCCAGACACCCTCGTAATAATAAAGAGTACCCAAAGGTAGGGATTTTTGCACAGCGGGGTAAAAATAGGCCAAACAAACTGGGGCTAACTACAGTAGAGGTTTTGAAGCGCGAGGGAAAAACAATTTACATAAAAGGTCTTGATGCAATAAACGGAACACCAGTGTTGGACTTGAAGCCTGTAATGAAGGAATTTGCCCCGAAAGGTGAGATTAAGCAGCCATACTGGGTATCAGACCTTATGAAAGAATACTGGGAATAATCTTAGATTTAAGTAACTCATCATCATCTTTTTTATCTTATTAATACATAAAGATCGTTTTATTACTTAAATTATATTTTGTTATATAATAAGTGGACAAAAGATGGGATTATTCGTTAATATATTGTAAAAAACATTTGCAAGTTTGAAAATTCAGTTAGTGAATGGGGGGATTATGTATGTTGGAATTAACAATTAATGAACCAGATCAATTAGTCGCTGTTGCTCATGCACTTTCTTCTCACACCAGAATCAATATCATCAAGCTACTCTTACAACATCATAATCTGAATATCATTGAAATTGCCGAGATGCTTAATATTCCAGTTTCGACTACTGCGATTAATGTTAAGGTATTGGAGGAATCAGGGCTCATCTTAACGGAATTACAGCCTGCAACTCGAGGGGCAATGAAGGTTTGCAGCCGTAACTTCGATGACGTGCACATGAGTTTGAACCCAATTGCCATGTATAAAAATCCAAACGATTTGTATGAGATCGAGATGCCTATCGGTCATTTTATTAACTTTGAAGTAGCTCCAACCTGCGGTATGGCTAATTTAAATGGAATGATCATTCCGGAAGATGATCCGGTTAGCTTTTATCACCCTGAAAGTAAAACAGCTGAAATCATATGGTTGCGGCAGGGATGGGTCGAATACCGGTTTCCGAAAGTGATTCCACAGCATGCAACGATCAAATCCATCGAGTTTTCGTTGGAAATTTGTTCGGAAGCGCCTAACTATAACAATGAGTGGCCTTCAGACATTACCGTATGGGTCAATGGCATAGAGATAGGAACCTGGACTTCACCGGGCGATTTCGGTGATCATAGAGGGAAGCTTAACCCTTCGTGGTGGAACGACAGCAGTACGCAATACGGTATTCTGAAAACATGGAGAGTGGATGAGAAGCGGAGTTCCATCGATAATGAAAAAACATCCTCTGTCTCGATTACGGATCTTCATCTTGAGGAATATCCGTTCATTGGATTCAAAATTGGGATTAAACCAGATGCTTTGCACCGTGGAGGTATCAACTTATTTGGTCGCGGCTTCGGCGATTATGCCCAAGCAATTGTGATGAAAATTCAATATGTGTAAAAATCTAGAACAGGCAATACGATAAAGCTCTATTGTTACATATTAATTGTAACAATAGAGCTTTATCGCTATATTTTGTTAAAATAAACATAATTATTGAATGAAACCGTTGACAAAAGTGTGATATCCAAGTAATGTGTGAATATAAACATTTAAATTGTAATAAAACAAATTAAATGTTTATTAAATTAAAAAAGGAAGGATTATGGTTTTTGCAAACGCTTCACAATTAATACTAATAACTTTTCAAATCTATGCCTTATTACACCAAAATCTTAATTGGGGGAGTTTACATGCACGTATTGAATAGTAAAACGGTTAAGCTTGCTTTGCCTTTCATGCTGAGTTTCGCCATGGTTGTAACGGGATGTTCAAAAAGCACAACGCAAACGACGGACAAACCCACTACGTCTAGCCAAGCAACACCTGCAGCAGCAACAGCCAAACCAGCAGAGAATTCCGAGATTTCCTTTATGGGTTGGGGTGGAGATACAGAAAAGGCTGTATTTCAAAAGCTAACAGATTCCTATATGCAGAAGTATCCTACAAAGAAAGTGAAATATACGATTGTACCCCCTGCTGAGTATTCCCAAAAGTTAGAAACGCTAGTTGCTTCAGGTAAAGCGCCGGATGTTTTCTATGCGAGCGAGCCTCTGTTTCAAAAGCTTGCCGGCAGCGGAACTCTACTAAAGATGGATGATCTAATCAAAACGTCAACATCTTTTGATGAGAGTAATGTGTGGAAGAAAGGTTTAGACCGTTATCGCTTTGATGGTAAAGTTTTAGGAAAAGGAAGCTTGTACGGTTTACCTAAAGATGTAGGCCCTTGGGCATTCGCTTATAACAAAGATCTGTTTGATAAAGCGGGAGTAAAATATCCGAGCGCAAAAGCTGGCGAATGGACTTGGAATGATATGATTGAAGCTGCCCAAAAGATCACGACAAAAGGGGCAAATGGGAAAATCGATGTCTTTGGTGTAGCGGGCTACTCATTGGAGTCAGCCGTATGGGCTAATGGTGGAGACTATATTGATTACAATACAGGAACCATCAAAATTGACGAGCCTGCTTTCACAGAAGCCTTGCAATTCGTAGCTGATTTAAGATTGAAATATCAAGTTAGTCCTTCGCCAACCGATGAGAAAGCGCAAGGCAGCTATGCCCGCTTTGTTGCAGGCAAAATAGGTATGTTCCCAATGGGGCCGTGGGATCAGCCTGGTTTCTGGAAGCTGCCTTTTGGATGGGATATTGCAGCCTGGCCGGCAAGCCCGAAAACAGGAAAGACGGCAACTTGGTTAGGCTCTGCAGGTTTCGTGATTTCCAGCAAAACTAAATTTCCGGAAGATGCCTTTAACTTGGCTTCTTATTTGAGTCTAGATCGTGACTCTCAGAAAGAAAACTACCAGTTAGGTCAAGCGGTTCCGAATCTGGTCGATATGGCGAAAGGCGAGTTCTTAAAAATGGATAAGGCTCCGGCAAATCGCCAAGTATTCCTGGACATCATACAAGATTACGGTCATCCGCCGATTGCTGCAGGATCCGTAGATACGAAATGGCTCGACACCTTTAACCAAGAAGTAAGCCGCGTATGGGAAGGGAAACAAACGGCTGAGGCTTGGGCTAAAGAAATGAAACCTAAGCTTCAAGAGCTCTACGATAAAGGAAACAAGAAATAATAAATAAGGATACAGAAGGACGAAAATAGAGGCCGATGGCTTCCAGTTTCGTCCTTCGTCCTAAAACAGGTGGGATGAGTATGATAACGGCACGGAAAATACCAGGTTTTAGACGGCGTGAAATCATATGGTCGTACTTATTTATAGCAATTCCCGTTCTCGGGTTTCTCATTTTCGGGCTTGCGCCAATCGTGTCATCGTTTGTATTAAGCTTTATGGATTGGGACATGGTCTCGCCTGCCAAATGGAATGGTGCCCAAAATTATAAAGAAATGCTATTGGACGAAAAGTTCTATAAATCATTATATAACACTTTATATTTACTGATTGGTATACCCATTGGTATGTTCTTTTCCCTTCTGTTTGCTCTTCTGATGAATCGAAAGCTAAAAGGAATTTCTTTCCTTAGAACCATTTACTATATTCCGGTCATCTCACCTATCATTGCTGTTGCCTTGTTATGGCAATGGCTCTTGAATAATGATTATGGGCTGATCAATGATTGGATTTATGCAATCTTCGGTATCCAGGGACCCAACTGGTTAGGTGATCCGCATTGGATAAAGCCTTCTTTCATTCTTATGGGCTTATGGGGAGGCATTGGCGGAACTATGGTTCTATATTTGGCGGGGCTGCAGGGGATTGCTTCTGATTATTATGAAGCGGCAACCGTTGATGGTGCGAGCCGTTGGCATCTTTTTCGCCATATTACGTTTCCGTTGCTTTCCCCCATTCATTTTTTTGTTATTGTCATGGGAATTATCCATACATTCCAATCGTTTAGTCAAATGTACATTATGGCCGCAGATGGGGGACCGGAGTACAGCGGAGCAACCATTGTCTTCTATATTTTTAATGAAGCTTTTAAGTATTTCAACATGGGGTACGCCAGTGCGGTTGCATGGGTGTTAGGTATCATCATCTTTATCATCACACTCATTCAATTTAAATTATCCAATCGTTGGGTATATAACGACTAAGGGAAGGAAGGGTTGCTCGATGAATAGAAGTGAGCGGTCTATGAATATAACGGCCTACGTTATTTTGATTCTCGGTTCTTTTATTATGTTAGCTCCGTTTGTATGGACGGTTTCGACCGCATTTAAAACGCAAGAGCATGTGTTTGATCTCCCGCCGAAATGGATACCGAACCCATTTACATGGAATAACTTTACGGAGGTTTGGAATAAAGCCCCGTTGTTAACCGGCTTTATGAATAGTCTCATTATTGTGGTGTGTGTTTTGAGCGTGGGATTGTTTGTTTCCGCGATGGCTGCTTATGCGTTTTCCAAATTTAATTTTCCGTTTAAAGAGACTATTTTTCTTTGTTTACTCGCAACGATGATGATTCCATATTCCGTGGTGATGATTCCTCAATTTATCGGGTTTTCTTATTTGAATTGGGTAGATACGCTGCTTCCTCTTATTGTGCCCGGCTTATTCGGTAACATCGTCACGATCTTCTTCTTCAAACAATTTATGCAAGGGGGCATTCCTTCGGATTTAATTGATGCATCCAAAATCGACGGTGCGAACTATTTCCGAACGTTTGTCACTGTAGCGCTGCCCATCGTTAAGCCTGCAATTGCCGCACAAGCTGCACTTGGATTTATGGGGATATGGAACGATTTTCTTGGACCCGTGATCTATTTGCATTCGACTGAAAAACAAACGATTCAAGTGATTATTGCAAGTTTGCAATCTAACTATATATCGCAAGCCAATTATCCTAATATGATGGCAGCTTCATTGATCGCTCTATTGCCGGTTGTTATTGTGTTTTTCTTCTGCCAGCGGTACTTTATTGAATCCTTAAGTATCAGCGGTTTAAAATGATCAATCGCAGGATACGGACGAAAAGAATGGTTATGGGGCTAGGTGTATTCCTATTAGCCATCGTGATTACAATTTCATTTAGCGGGAAAGGAAGAGATCCTATGTTGAATTCCACGCTTGGGGAATCGTATCAGAATTCATTGGCGCTTGAGCAGGAATGGCCTGATTACGGGATAGGCGATCCCTATGTCATGCGGTATAACGGAATCTATTATTTGTATTGCAGTACGAAGGATTTTCGTGTGGGTATTAAAGCTTGGAGCTCGAGCGATTTGATTCATTGGAAATATGAAGGGCTTGTTACGGAAGAACCCCTTACTGAAGGGGCTTACGCACCGGAAGTCGTTTATTGGAATGGGTATTTCTATATGTATACTTCGCCTGCCGGGAAAGGCCATTATGTGCTACGCAGCGAGAGCCCTAAAGGACCGTTCACGATTCAAACTGATAATTTGGGCTTATCCATTGATGGCTCTGTATTTATCGATGATGACGGCAAATGGTATTTTACGCATGCGAGTGCTAAAGGTATTATTGGACACGAAATGTCAGATCCTTACACGATGACTGAGGGGAATACGCTTAATGCTTTTTTGGGCCATTGGACAGAAGGTTCTATGATTATTAAGCGCGACGGCAAGTATTTCATGACTTATACAGGAAATCACGTGTTCAGTAAAGGATATCGGATTAATTACGCTGTTTCGACGGACTCGCCTATCGGAACCTATAAAGTGCCGGAAAATAACCCGATCGTAATCAACACGAGTAAAGAATTTAATGGGCTGGGCCACAGTTCCAGTGTGATAGGTCCCAACCTCGATTCTTATTATATGTTTTATCATAATTTAATCGGCCATTCGGCGGAAGGGCCACCGGTTCGCATGCTAAACATGGACCGAATGGTTTTTAACGGCGAGAAAATGGTTGTTCTCGGCGATGGCACTCATTTTCCTCAACCGGTTCCAAGATTGCCGGATTTCTATGATGGCGTCCATCAACCGCTGGAACAGGAGCATTGGGATATTCGCGCCAAAGCAGATGAAACGACTTGGTTGAGCAACAAAGCTACCGATAAGAATCGGTTTACAGCGGAATTTAATTTTCGCTTGAACATGGAGAATACACGGAAGGGGGAGACTTCTTTCGAGACCGTCTTTTCCTATACGGATGATAATAATTTTAACTCTGTTCGTGTAGATCCCGCGCTGCGAAGTATAGCCCTGTTCGAAATGAAGGACGGGAAGAGGAAGCAGCTTGCAACCGCGGAGCTTCCCCAATCGATGGACTTTACTAAAGTGCATACCATTCGAGTTGAAAATGATACCCGAAGCACGAAGGTCTATTTTGATCAAATGAATAAGCTGACGGTTACAGACATCACTGCGAAATCGGGGAAAATTGGGTATACCTATCGAAATGTTAAGCCGACTTTGGAATTCACGGCATTTTCTAACGAAGCCGACGGCAGCAGTGACTTTGAGACGGCTAAACCGGTTCCCGGAAGTATCGAGGCGGTTCATTATTTGGAAGAAAAAGATAAAGGGTTTCATGTTGGGCATCCCGTAAAAGGGTCTGTTATGCGTGAAGACGACGGTGTTCCGATTCAAGCGAGCGAAGATGGCAGTAATGCCGTTGCAATGTCGGGAAAAGGGGACTGGCTAGCCTATAGGATTAATGTGGAGTCAGACGGAACCTATGGTTTCGATGCCATGATGCAGGAAGACGGAGACGGAAATGTCGTGGAACTGCAGGTTGATGGGAAAACTCAACGATTCGAACTAGGCAATGTGAGGCAGAGCGAAGGAAACCTGTGGGTTAAAAAGCACATAGGAAATATGAAGCTTACGCAAGGCGAGCATATTTTGACAGTAAAACTTGTCAAAGGAAAATTGAATTACCGTTTCTTGAATATATACAAAATCGCAGAACTACCAGCCGAAAAGCTCTCACATATTTTTGATCAAATAGTACCTGAAGATATGTATGGCGATTGGATAAAGAATGAAGACGGGTATACCGTACAGAAAGAGGGCTCGGATGCGAAAATGTATGCGGGCAATGATGAATGGACGGACTACCGGGTGGAAGTTGATTTGAAATCCACAGCGGATTCAATTGAAGAGGCTGGACTTTTGTTTCGAGTCACGAACGAATCGGAGTTCCCCGCGCAAGTGAGGGATTCTTTCATGGGCTACCAATTGACCATCCGCAACGGACGTATGATTCTGAAGAAAATGAATTACGAACAGAATGAAGTAGCCTCAGCTCCGCTCAGTTTTGCCACAGGTTCGATCATACATATCGCTGTAGATGTCAACGGACCAACTATGAAGGTATTTGTAAACGGTTTGACGCAACCCGTCTTGGAATGGACAGATACGAATGCATGGATGCATGGAAAAGTAGGGATTCGTTCTACTTCTCCGACATGGGAGTTTGCCAATTTGTCATTAGTAAGGAGGTGATCTCATCGTTCAATTGCTTTAAATTACTTCTAGGTACGGCACAAGCACGCAATGAAAAAAGCGATTCGATTAACATTTTTCCAAAGGAGGAAATGTAAAGATGAAAGCTAGAATTCGTTTGCGCTTGGGTAATTTAATGATGGTTTTGATGATGGTGGCTTTGCTTATTATTCCTTTCAATATGGCTCAAGCGGCAACAAGTGGCATGGCTTGGCCAACTGCAAACACGGCCGTTTACACAACTGGTACAGGTGGAGTCTGGTATCCACGGATGCTTCAGGTGAGCAGCAGCAACTTACTAGTTTCCTTTGATTCTACAGCTGACGGAGGTTTTACCAAAGTCAAGTTAGCGAAAAGCACAGATGGAGGCCTTACATGGGGGGCACCTATTACAGCCGTTTCAGATGCGAGCGGGGATGTTGGCAACGGTCAAATGCTTCAATTAACCAATGGAGACATTTGGTTGGCATATCGCTTGGTCGTACACTCAGGCAGCACATACACCACTTATTTGAAAGTTAGAAAGAGCAGTGATGGAGGCAGCACTTGGTCTGATCTGGCAAACGGACAAATAGCGACCGAATCGGAAACCTCCTTCACTGGGGTATGGGAGCCATTCCTCGGTTATGTGGGAAGCACGATTTCCGTCATGTATGCGGACGATAGTTCAGCTGTTGTCGGTACCTCGGGGAAGCAAAAATTGTTGATGAAAACTTGGAACGGAAGCGGATGGAGCAGTGCGTCAGTTGTCAGCGACGGGGTAGCTAATGCTTCCAGAGACGGGATGCCTGTTTTTACAAGGATGGCAGACGGCAGGTACATTGTGATATTCGAAGCTACGGACGTTAGCGGGCATCCATTTGGAATCAAATATAAAATTTCCAATGATGGCGTAGACTGGTCAGGCACACGGCAAACCATGTTTATTCCAACGAATGCAGGAAAAAAAGCCGGCGCGCCGTATGTCGTCAAACTAGGTGATGGCAGATTAATGGCCAGTTTCCAAACGGATGATTCCAGCGCCAATACGGGCGACAATTATTCTTCGATGCGAACGATGATCAGCTCCGATAACGGATCGACTTGGGGTTATTTGTATAATGTATTCCCTGTATCGGATACGACGTTTTCCAACTGGAATTCATTAATGGTTGTAGATACGACTCGAGTTATGGCAGTCACATCCGCCAACTTCCCAAGTACCGGTATTTACTTGCGTACGGGAAATGCAGGGACTCCTTCCAACGTGAATCTTGCTGATAATTGGGGTTTTGAAACGGCGAATGTGAACGGATGGGCGCCTTCGGGAGCCGATTATCCTAACCGGATTCACATTCATGGACTTAATGACGGTATTTCACGTGCACCTGGTGGTGGAAACTACTTCATCGGTCTTGCTGGAACCAGTTCTCCAGGTACTGCCTATATTGGTCAGACAATCACAGGTCTAGACAGCGGTACCTACACAATGCGAGCGTATATTAGGAGCAGCGGCGGCCAAACGAGTAACTATATGGAAGTGAAAGACTTTGGCGGAGCTACGATGACAACTAATTTTCCCGTTACAGGAACTTGGACGCAGGTAACCATCTCTGGGATTAGTGTAACCAATGCACAGGCGACTATCGGTTTTTACGCTGCGAATACAAGCGATAGCCAATGGGCGGATATTGACAACGTTGAATTTTTCAAAACAGCTTCGACCACTCCGCTGAATGTCAATCTCACGAATAACTGGGGATTTGAAACGGCAAATGTGAACGGATGGACGACTTATGGGTCCGATTATCCAGATCGGATTCACATTCATGGCATTAACGACGGCATTGCGCGTGCACCTGGTGGAGGGAATTACTTCATCGGTCTTGCTGGCATTAGTTCACCAGGAACAGCTTATGTTGGCCAGACCATTACAGGTCTTCAAAACGGAACGTATACGATGCGAGCTTATTTGAGGAGCAGCGGTGGCCAAACCAGCAACTATATGGAAGTGAAAGACTATGGCGGGATTGCTCGCCAAACCAATTTCCCGGTTACTTCGACTTGGACGCAAGTGACGATCTCCGGTATTAGCGTTACTAGTGGTCAGGTGACCGTCGGATTTTTCGCTTCGAATAGCAGCAGCAGCCAATGGGCAGATATCGATAATGTTGAATTTTTTCGAACCAATTAAAGCGAAATAGGAGTGATCATCACAAGATGTCGACAAAAATGTATATAAAGGACTATCCAAGACCTCAGTTTGTACGAGAAGCATGGGATAGTTTAAACGGTGAGTGGGAATTCCGTTTTGATGACGGGAACGTTGGAGAGAAAGAAAAGTGGTACGAGGAGTTTGAGGGGGACCTCAAGATCATGGTTCCGTTCACCTATGAAACGAAGGCCAGCGGCATTGGTGAAGAGGTATTTCACCCTCATATATGGTATCACCGATCACTGGAAGTTCCGAAGGAAAAGGAAGGAAAACGGATCATCCTGCATTTTCAAGCGGTGGACTATCTAGCCAAATTGTGGGTGAACGGAACTTATGTAGGTCAGCATCAAGGTGGATACGCTGCGTTTTCATTTGATATTACGCCCTATATTCAATTTGGTCAGTCTAACAGCCTCGTCATGAAGGTAGAGGACAGCCAGAGCTGCACGCAACCACGCGGCAAGCAGCGTTGGGTGAACGACAATTTCGAATGCTTTTATGTGCAGACGACTGGAATTTGGCAAAGCGTATGGTTGGAGTATGTGGCGGAATCTTATATCAAGTCCGTGAAAATGACACCTGATCTCGACAGTCAATCGGTACGCTTTGAATACCATACGCATTGTGAATTAGAGCAGGGGCAGCTTCGCTTAGAGACGCGAATCAGTTATAAGGGGAAGATCCTCAAACAAACCGCTTTGATCGTGGATCGGCCTTGGCTGCAATTGGAGGTAGATTTGCTGCATGAAGCGAATGGTCCGTGGAAGGTAATCAAATGGTCTCCGCAAAGTCCGAACTTATACGATGTGGAATTTGTTTTAATTAAAGATGACGTCGTCATCGACCATGTGTATGCTTACTTCGGCATGAGGAAAATCTCCATAGAAAAAGGAAAAGTTCTCCTTAATAATATTCCGATTTATCAGCGGTTAATTTTGGACCAAGGGTACTGGCCCGACAGTCATTTGACGCCGCCTTCGGACCAAGCATTGATAGAGGATATCGATGCTATTCTCGCCATGGGATACAACGGGGTGAGGAAGCACATGAAAATTGAAGATGCGCGGTTCCTATATTGGTGTGATGTCAAAGGGCTTTTGGTATGGTCTGAGATGGCAGCCACCTATGAATTTAATGATGAGGCAGTTGAGACCTTCACCAAGGAATGGATCGAGATTGTAAGACAGCAGTATAATCATCCGAGCATCATCACGTGGGTGCCTTTTAATGAGTCTTGGGGCATCATGCAAATTTTGACTGACCGTAAGCAGCAGAAGTTCACTGAAGGTATCTATCATTTGACCAAATCGATGGACCCGAATCGTCCTGTCATCACAAATGACGGATGGGAACATACCGTTTCAGATATTTTGACGTTACATGATTATGTGGAAAGCGGTACGGAATTCCTTCAGCGTTATGCGGATAAATCCCCTATCGTAAACAACGAATGGGCGTTCAATAATGGGAAATATGCCCTAGCCCAAGGATACACGTATCGTGGACAGCCAATCATCATTAGCGAATTTGGAGGGATCGCTTTCCAAACCGATAAAGGCTGGGGGTATGGCAATCAGGTCGTGACGGAAGAGGCCTTTGTTGAGCGGTTCCGGGGCATTACCCAAGCGATTAAGGATATCGACTACATATGTGGGTATTGTTATACGCAGGTGACGGATGTCCAGCAGGAAATGAACGGACTGCTCACTGAAGACCGGAAACCGAAGATTCCACTCGAGCTTATCAAAGAAATTAACCTCGCTTAAAAGTTAACCAAAAGAGGTGTTGAGTATGGAATATAGAAGACTTGGACGTACGAACTTAAACGTTTCTTGTGTTGGATTCGGTGGCGCACCGATGGGACTGGATAACTATTTGGAGCCTTATGAAGCAACGAAAAGTCGTGACGTGGTTATCGATTCGCTTCATGCTGCGTTGGACAAGGGAATTAATTATATCGATACGGCACAGGGATATAGAAATGGGCTAGGCGAAAGTATTATTGGAGCTGTGTTGAAAGAACGCCGTCACGATGCGTATATAGCTACAAAAGTTCCCTCGCATTTTGGTTATGATGATGTGATTCGATCCGTCGATGCCAGCTTGAAGCATCTTCAGACCGATTACATCGACGTCATGCAGTTCCATGGAGGGTATTTAACGGAAGAGGATTATCACCGAATTGTGAATGACGGACCGTTGGATGCACTAAAAGTATGTCAAGAACAAGGGGAAATACGTTACATAGGAATCACGAATGAAGTTCCTGATCACGTATTGCTTTGGTCCATTCGTTCTGGATTTTTTGATGTCATTCAAGTTCGGTATAATCTCTTTTATCAGGGTGCTGCAGATCCAATTATTCCGGAAGCCGCTAAGCATGACGTTGGAGTCGTCGTCATGAGGCCGCTGACGAGCCAATCCCTTTATCGTTTTATGAAGCGCGTTGCGCCAGAGTCACTTGAGACGATCAATCCTCATCAGATTGCCTTAGATTTTGTTCTCTCTAATCCCGATGTTTGCGTTGCCATATGTGGTATGCGGACCATTCAAGAAGTCTTGGATAATGTCAGTACTGTGGATGAAAAAGAATGGCGCTGGGATTTTAAGCTTGATCGCGGCCAAGGCGGAGTCCAATTTTGATTCACAAGCCAGAAGCCATTTGAAAGTGGATCTAGTTGTAATCAATTAAAGACGAAAAAACCAGCAACTTTAACAAAAGTTTGCTGGTTTCTTCTGTCTATTGGGTTTTACTAAATATCTTTCGAAAGTCGCTTGGTCTCACACCGGTTTTAGTTTGGAACAGGTTCGAAAAATAATGCGGATCGACATATCCAAGCTTATAAGCAATATCGCTTATGGTCAGTTGTGTGTCAAGCAGCATCCGTTTAGCGGATTCTAGCTTTTTTGTGATGACATAGTGATAAATGGTCGTTCCGAGATCTCTTTTAAATAAGCGATTCATTTGTTTATTCGAGAGGCCAATAAGTGAAGAGAGCTGAGTCGAGTCGAATGGATGCAGGATACTGTTATCCAAATACTGCTTTATAGCTTGAACCGTTGATGTTAAAGCATCTCCTCCTTTACGCAATGTTTCAGAGAGGCTGACGATGATTCGCATAAGAATGACCTGAAGCTCGGTTTGCAAGACCTCAACTGACTTTTGCTTAGCCGCTTCAATAGCCTCTATAAACAAATATTCCAACCCGCTATCCTGCGTCACGATATGAGGAAGCAGTTGATAAGCTTCAAGCATCTTTAGAATCCAGTTTCCGCTAATGTTTAGCCATATATAGCTCCATTGCTCCTGGTGATCAATATCGGAGGCAACTTCATGGAAGCAGCCTGCTGGAAGGATAAATACGTCTCCCTGACGAGCCATATGGGAGTGGGTACCGACCTTAACACAGCCTTGCCCTGAAAGTACAAAACCGAAAACTGTAATTTTTGCAAGCTTCCGAATATTGCTGTAATCCGGTTCACAGTGATTAATCCCCAAGAACTGCACACTCAGAGGAGGAGGCTCTCCTACTGAAGGCAGGTGATAAACGGGTCCAGTCTTGCCGTGTTTATTCAACATCGTCATGCATGCCAGACTCGAGGCATCGCCATAGACTCTTTGCCTAGCTCTGCCCATACATATTTCAACAAAAGCTCTGATTTTAAGGATTGGCACTCTGGATTATTCCATAAGTTACGGATTTCGCCCGGATCCTCCTGCAAATCAAAGATTTCACCATAAGTTTGGTTATAGTACACGGTAATTTTATACCGTTCATCAACATACGTTTTTTGATGAATCGTCGTCGGGGTATGGCGAAACTCGCAGATGGCATGATCCCTGACTTGGCTCTTCTGACCGCACCATACTTGTGATTGATCCAAACCTGTCATATGGTGGGGAATCGAAATGCCACATAGAGATAAAAAGGTAGGGGCCAAATCTACCAATGACTGAATGGCAGGCGAGGTTACCCCAGCTGGAACTTGACCAGGATACCGGACGATAAATGGAATTTTGATAAGGTCTTCGTAATGAAAGCCTCCTTTGGCCTGAAGGCCATGTTGACCAAAGAAGTGCCCATGGTCTGTTGTAAATACAACGATCGTATTGTCTGCAAGCCCCAGCTCATCAAGCTTGTTGAGAATATTTCCAATGTATTTGTCCATTAGACTGATCATGCCATAGTAGGTTGCTACCAGCTGTTTGCGGTCATGATCGGAATATAGCTCCGAGTGGGAATGATATCCGTGTACGGCAAAATCCCCTTCATTCCAGGGTTCAAAATCCGGGTGCTCCATTTGCGTTAAATGAAAATGAGGCGGATTGTGATCATGCTCGCCGGGCGTAACGACAGGAATGGTCAGCTGTTTCGGGTCATACATCGTATCCCACGGTTCAGGTACCAAATAATCCGGGTGAGGATCAAAGAAGCTGGACCAGAGGAAGAAACCTTGATCGTCTTCTTTATATTGCTCCAAAAGAGCGTTGGTCCTTTCTGCTATCCAGGTATTGTAGTGATATTTTTCAGGGATAGGCCATTTATGGAGAAGGGAACGATCCATCGTACCTGTTGGCGGCAGGAAATAGTCACGCCAGTTCAAACAGCCCTTTTCTTCCATCCAAAGTGCGTAATGTTGGCCGACATGTGACTCATTCGTATGATTACGTGCTAACTCTACATGATCAAAACCGTAAAAGGGCCCGTTATTTTCCTTCCAAAAATCAAGATCCTGTAAGATCGGATAAGCCTCGAGAGATGGATATTGCTCAGTTGATGCTAACGGCTGAAAATGAGCTTTGCCTACGAGAGCAGATCTGTAACCGGCTTCACGGAAATCTTCTCCTACCGTATGAACATTCTCTAACAGCTTCGTGCCTAATGTCCATGCTCCGTGTTGGCTTGGATACATGCCGGTAATGATGGAAGCCCTAGTCGGAGTACAAGTGGGATTCGGACAATACGAACGTGTAAATGTAGTTCCTTCCTTCACCAGACGATCCAGATTCGGTGTCTTCATTTCTGAATTAAAAGCACCTAGCGTATTCCAATGCTGCTGATCGCTAGTGATTAACAAAATATTAGGTTTCTTCATCCGGCATTTCCTCCAAGAAATATATTTATATTTTAAGAATAAGGTCGTAAGCGTAGATTGGAAATATCAGAACTTTGGTTTCGTTTAACATTTTGTTAGGTTTAACTATCTTGAGTTGATCGAATAAAAGGAATAAGATGGAGTGGAAGAGCTTTGAGTTATAACCAAGTTTTGAGGTGAAAAAACACCATGCAGGAATTTGCCCACGAATATGCACAACAACTTTATTTGAACCCGAGTGAGTTTATTAAAATGAGTGGTTTGTGGTGTCTCCGCCTTGGGCATAACGTTGCCAAACCTAACTATCAGGTCGGGCCTAAAAGAATCGAATGTTACAGCCTTCATTTCGTGGTTGAAGGTCAATTACTGCTTCAATATGAAGACCGGGATGCGATTCTCAAACCTGGCGACATTTGCTGCTTCTTCCCGGATGAATCGTATTCATACCGCATCTACGAACCGGAAAAGACCTTAAAACTTATTTGGATTGCCTTTCAAGGTCCCCAGGCTGCTCCTCTGCTGCAATCGCTAGGACTAACTCAGACCACTCCCATTCTGCGTGCAAGATGCAGCAAGGAAGTTTGGACTAAACTATATGCATTACTTCATTTTATCTCGGATCAACCGGATAGCGTTCAGGATATCGGCTTCTCATTAGATCTGCAGGAAAAGCTATATGCTGTCTTTGCTGTGCTTATGAAAGAGGAAAAGGCGATTAACGATGCCAAAGGTATTGTAGATGACATACCATGGCTGAAGCGTTCACTAGATTTTATGCAATTGCATTATATGGAAGGAATCAGCATCAAGGAGGTCGCTGAGGTGGCGGGGGTACACAGATCTTACTTCTCGGATATATTCAAGAAAATGATAGGCGTATCCCCTAACCGCTATTTGTACCGGCTAAAAATGGAAAAGGCGGCAGCGTTGATCTCATTAGGAGATAGGAATATAACAGAGGTCGCTTATACGGTCGGCTATCCAAGCCTATATTCGTTCTCACGAGCTTATAGCAATTATTATGGCTATTCTCCAGGCAGCAAGCGGTAATAGAAATGTCCCTTTTCCTCACCTGACGAACCGCTTTCTCTATTAAGAGTTTGTATAAAGCACGATATACTTATCATAAAAACACAACCGACTCGTGAACGCGCTTTCTCAATTCGTATATGAAAGGAACAAAAAATGAAGAGTGATTTTATCATGCAGCCTCCGCATCCTGAAACGGAATGGTCCGCCTGTACAGGCTATTCTGAATCGGCAGTATTCATAGAACCAATTATAGATGTCTCCTTAAGAGATGCCAGTATATGCACCGGGCCGGATCATAGGTACTATTTGACCGGAACGACAGATGGCTCAAGCGTGCAGGTATGGACATCCGCAGATTTAAAGTCATGGACGGGGCCAGCCGCAGTGTGGAGCTTGGAGCAAGACGGAACGTGGCAAAAGGAGAGCACGAGCCCAACTGGCATAAGTGCGCCGGAAATCCGCTATGTGAAAGGAACGTTCTGGGTTACATATGGGTTAACGCAAGGCGGCACTGGCTTGCTCAAAAGCTTGTCCGCCTCTGTGATGGGGCCATACGAGGATATGGGAAAGATGACGGCTGACGGGCAGGATGCCTCCTTATTTGAGGATGAGGACGGAGCTGTATATTGGGTTTATAGCAATGGCAAGATTGCTCGGATGAATGAGGACATGACCGGACTTGCGGAAATTCCCCGGATGGTTGAAGTGCAGCCTTGGAGGGTTGCGGGGCGGGAGGATCATCCATCGTACATACGGAATCTGCAGGTAGGAGATTACGGGGCTTTTTTATACAAGCGGGATGGGTACTACTATATGTTCTGTGCAGATGCGCTTGAGAGGATGGGAAGCGATGCTGTAGATACTTTTGTAGCGGTGAGCCAATCGATCTATGGTCCGTACAGCCGGCGGTATTTGGCACTGCCCCATGGGGGGCAAATGACTTTATTTGACGGACCGGAGGATCGGCTCTACGCATCTTTTACGGGCTGTGGCAGCTATTCGCCGGTCGAGCATTACCCCTCCGTTGTGGCGATGACGTTAGAAGGCCCTGGATTTATTAGACCGACGAAGGAAGTGATACTTGAGAAAGGCGCCGTGGGAAGTCTCAAGCCCGTAGCGGACTTTCCGATTCGGGATCCTCATATTAGCACAGGCCCGGATGGGACGTATTATATGACGGGGACTTCTGATGAGCCGCATCGCAATTTCTGGGACCGGAATAACCAGCTTCACCTGTGGCGCTCTAAAGATTTGAAGGAATGGCACCATGTGGCGAAAGTATGGGATTTATCCGAGAACGGTACATGGGAGAACAACATGTATAAGAATCCGTGTCTTTGGGCGCCGGAGATGATCTATTTGTACGGAACGTTCTGGATCACTTATTCTCTTCAAGGCGGAGGCACCGGGATGATTAAAAGCGTATCCGGACACGCGGAAGGCCCCTATATCGATATGGGACGCATGACGAATACGGATATCGATTCCAGTCTGTTCCTAGATGAGGACGGCGAGGTGTATTTTGTATGGCAGGACGGGAAAATAGCCCGGATGAAAAAGGATATGACAGGCTTCGCGGAAGATCCCCGCAAGCTGCTGTGCTCAGACGGACAGCGCGTAGGATATGAGGGGGCTTTTATCGTGAAGTACAAAGGGAAGTATATTCTTGGTGCGGCGGAATGGAGTGGCGACAAGCGGGTGGACGGCACTTATGATTTGATGTATGCCACCTCTGAGAACGTTTACGGCCCATATACCCCAAGACGGTTGGCGGTGCCCCATGGAGGCCACGGAACGATGTTCATCGATCGTGACGGCAGACTCTTGTCCACCTTTTTTGGAAACGATCGAACGGCTCCGTTTCGAACCCGTCCGGGAATCGTTCTGCTTCGGGCCGAAGAAGATGAACAAGGGCTATGCATAGCGCCTTGTTGTGAGTAATATATAAGCATGAATCAAGCTCGGGCTCCGGGCTGGGTTCATGTTTTTTTCTAATCCAAGCGCAAATGGAAAGGAGCCCCAGTCCATGAAGTTTTCCTCCTTGAAAAAGTTGATTTCACCCACGGTAAGCATCCAGGGGAAAATCTTCGTTGCTTTCAGTCTGGTTACGCTGCTTGGCATCGTGGCCGTGACGAGTATTGTTTATTTGTACATGAGAGAAACGGTTAAGAACAATGCGATTACTTCCGTTACGGAAAGCATCCGGCAGGCGGATGAGTCTTTAAATCTCCGACTGGAGGAAGTTAGCCGATTAAATACGGTGGTCGCCACGAATAAAACCGTGCTTGATACGTTGCTTAGCAAGACCGAGGAACCAAGTTACGAGTGGTTTCAGGAGCAAAAACGGATCGAGGAGTTTTTATCCGCATTGATTGCCTACAAGCCGTACATTTCACGCGTTGCCGTCATTGGCTTGAACGAGAAGGTGTTTTTCGTCGGCTCCCCTTGGCTCGACAAGAATGTGTTATTTACTCCGATGATGGACAATTTGCTTCAAAATGGATCGGGCCATGCCTATTTTCATCAAACCGGCTCCAGCAACTCCATTGTTACCGGGCGTGAACTCCGCTATAACCGGAATTTAATCGGTATGGTGATGTTCGACCTGAATGACGAGATCATTAAGAAAATTTATGATGTCAAACCTACATCGGACAGCATGTTATATGTCGTAGACAGGAAGAAGGAATTCATTTATCAACCGGACACAAGCGTTCTTGATAAGGAAACGATTATTCGGCTTAATCAGGAGCTCGGCGGTACGGACGGTTCGGTTGAAAGGATCATTAACCAAACTTCGTATCTAGTCGTCATGCAGAAATCGGATTATACAGGGTGGTCCACGCTTGCACTTGTTCCTATGAAATCGCTCCTGACGGAAACGGCGCGGATCCGCAATGTATTAGCCACAGTAGCTATTATAGTGTTCATCATTATCGTCATCGGTACTTTACAGGTTTCCTCTAGAATGACAAGAAATATTCGAAGGCTGAGATCGATGATGATGCATGTCATGGAAGGCAATATGACGCTGCCGCCTGTCGAAATTCATTCCAAGGATGAAATTGGTCAGCTTTATCATGTTTTCAAAAGCATGGTAGAGGAATTAAAGCGTTTACTTGAGGGCATCGTGACGACCGAGAAGGAAAAACGTGAAGCGGAGCTGGCTGTTTTACAGGCTCAAATCCGCCCTCATTTTCTATATAACACACTGAATACGGTTAAATATTTGGCCAAGCTAAACGGGGTGCCGAATATTGTTGAGGTATCCAAATCCTTGATCGAGCTCATGCGCGGTGTACTCGGAAATACGAATGAATTTCTCTCACTGCAAGAAGAGCTGCAGTATGTCCGCAGTTACGTAACGATTGAAAAGTACAAATATGTGGAACCTATCCATTTGAAGATAGAAGTCGAAAATGAAGAGCTTTTACAGCTCAGCGTGTTGAAGCTGATGCTGCAGCCTCTTGTGGAAAATGCCATCATACACGGGCTATCCTCCTCGCAGCAGGAGGGCTTGGTGCTGATTCGCATTTATGAGGAAAGCAAGGAACTGAGAATCGAAGTTCGAGATAATGGCAAGGGCATGTCGAAGGAACAGATCGATGCGCTGTTTGAAGTAAATAAAAATACACGCTTCAGCGGCATGGGAGTCCGTAACGTGCATGAGCGCATCGTTCGACTGTTCGGGGAGCCTTACGGCGTGTTTCTCGATAGTGAGCCTGATGCGTATACCACCGTGCAGATCAGATTTCCATGGTTGGATCGAATTGGACAGGAGGAATGAAGAATGTTTGAGGTCTTACTGGTTGACGATGAGGCGTTGGCACGCAACGATGTCAAGAGTATGTTGGACTGGGAAAAGCATGGGTTCACCATATACGGTGAAGCACAGAACGGTGCTATAGCCCTCTCCATGATGGAGCAGCATACTCCGCATATTGCAATTTTGGATGTGAGCATGCCGAATATGAATGGGGTCGAATTGAGCCGTATCATCAAAGACAGATTTCCGAAGGTTAAAATGATCATGCTCAGCAGCTTTGACGATTACGATTATGTTCGAACTTGTCTCATGAATGGGGCTATGGATTATTTGCTCAAACATCGCTTGAACGCGGGAGCACTTTTGGCGCTTCTGGATAAAGCGGTCCTGGATCTGAAGAGTGAAGAACGGGAGCATGAAGCTCGCAGTGCTCAAACCAAAATAATTGAAAGCCTTAGCCCGGTTATTCTTCGCGAGCATGTGGCGAATTTGGCCAGAGATGTGCAAGAAGCAGGTGAAGCGCTGCAGACATTTGCACGGGACAATGATCTCTATACGCATTGCGTCAATTTTGTAACCGCTGGTGTACAAATTGTGCCTTTTCTGCTGTTGACTGAGTTGTTTACCGACGTACAAAAAAATCGGTTCGTGCAGCAAGCAACAGACGTGATGCAGATGGCGATTGGCGACGTTCAGAAACGGACGGTAGGTTATGTGGGGGAGGGGCGATTTATTGTCCTGTTTTCTTCGGAGGATCGAAGCGAGCATGCGTTTACAACCCAAATCAATCAAGCCATGAGCGCCCTTTCCCATTCCCTTGAGAAATTCCTTAACTTAAAATGTGTCTATACCGTGGGGGCGTTATGCGGAAGTTTAAAACAGCTTGGCGCCAGTTATCGCAAGGTTGATCAGGATATGAGCGACATTTATTATCAAGGCTCGAACACATCCATTCTGAGGGATTCGCTGTTTATTGAGGAGCAGAAGCAATTGCTCCTTTACCTAGAGCAGATAGACGGGGAAAGAATCAACCATACAATTTCAACCATTTTTTCCGCTGTAAGGAACCAACCTATCTACGCGATAACGGTACAAGTTATTGTAAGCGAAATGCTTCATCTTGTTGAAATATCTTTGAAGCGGCAATTTTCGCATATAACCATCGAAGATAACCAGCTCATCCCCTCGCGAAATGAACTTGGGCGAATGAGAAGCGTTTCCGAGCTTGAGCAGTGGCTGTTAGCGTACTACGAGCGTATTGTTGAGATCATTAAGAAACAGCAGTCAGGAGGCCCCTATTCGCGTCATATTGCCAAAGCCGTTCAATTTATTACGGACAACTATGCCGCCAACATTTCATTGGACAGCACAGCCAGTGCCCTGAATCTAAATCCTTCTTACTTAAGCAGGTTGTTCAAAGAGGAAACGCAAATGACGTTCACGGAGTATTTAAATCGAGTTCGCATTAAAAAAAGCTGCATGCTCATGGAATCCGACACTTATGCGTTGAAACAGATTAGCCATGAGGTCGGCTTTTTGAGTTACACGTACTTTTTTAAAGTGTTTAAAAGTATAACAGGGATGACGCCTCAAGCGTATATCGATAACCTGAAACAGTCAAAAAAGTAGAATGGAATGTCATATAAGTTGAATCAGCGGGGAAATGTCTTTATTTATAATGAGATTACCCCTTAGAAAACGCTTTCTTAACAGGGTGAAAACAACGCGATCGGAGGAAAGAAAGAATGAAAAGAAATTGGGGGACGGTACTGCTTTCTACTTTAGTTGTTTCCAGTATGACACTAGCTGCCTGCAGCTCAGATACAGCTAGTAAAGAGAAAGAGGGAACACCCAAAGCAGATGACGCAAAAAGTGTGTCTTCAGCTGGATTTCCTATTGTCAAAGAGCCGCTTAAATTAAAGATGTTCACCAGAATTGCGCCAAGCAATGGGCCCTTTAAGGATATGCCGGTGTTCCAGGATTATGAAAAAATGAGCAATATTCAGGTAGAATTTATCGAAGCGCCAACGGATGGTTTTGCTGAGAAAAAGAATCTGTTGTTTGCATCGAATGAGCTCCCTGATGCTTTATACCGCTCTGGCCTTACACAGTTAGAGGCAATTAAATACGGTTCAGGCGGTCAATTAATCCCGCTCGAGAAGCTGATTGATTCTTACGCTCCAAACCTTAAGAAGTTAATGGAAACGTATTCAGAGATTCGTTCCGCCATTACAACACCCGAAGGCCATATTTATGCCATTCCGGGTATCGTGACCGTCAACGCCGCCAGAACCGATAAAAGATGGATGAATCAAGCATGGCTGAAGAAACTGAACCTGAAGGAACCTGAGACTACGGATGAACTGTACGAGGTGTTGAAGGCTTTCCGGGATAAAGATCCTAACGGCAACGGCAAACAAGACGAGATTCCGATGACTGCACGGAACGACAAATTATCTATCATTCCGCAAATGGCCGGATCCTTTGGATTGGATCTTCAGTTTGGTTATAACATTAACTTAGAGAATGACAAGGTTAATATATGGATGGGTAACGATCGGAATAAAGAGTTATTAATGTTTTTGAACAAGTTGTATTCGGAAAAACTGCTCGATCAGGAGCTGTTTACACAGAAGGAAGCTCAATATCTGGCCAAGCAAGGGTCAGGAAATACCGGCTTCTTCTTTGATCAAACGAACAATCCGATGCTCGATACTAAAGTTGCAAATCAATATATAGGCATAGCCCCGTTCAAGGGACCGCATGGTGACAGAATGCAGAGTAATGCAGCTCCAGTACCGAGAGACTTTGGAGCTTTCGCCATCACCCCGGTTAACAAGAATCCGGAAGCGACGATGCGTTGGATCGATTATTTCTTCAGCGACGACGGATCCACCTTACTGCGATTTGGTCGTAAAGGCGAGAATTATGAATTGCGGGATGGGATTCCTTATTATACGGATGCCTTCTTGGCGACTGGCAATCAATCCAAAATCACCCCATATGCCGGAGGCGGAGCGCCGCATCTGATCAGCGAGAAGGTAGCGTCGTACATCAATCCACTGCAGGTTCAAGAAGCTCAAAAGAAACTGGATCCGTTCATGCCGAAGGTTAAGTACGCACCACCTATGTTCGATGAACAAACGGCTCAAAAAATCAATGTACTGCGGAACGATATTGATAAATACTACGAGGAGCAGAGCACTAAGTTTATTGTTGGCGCGCTTAGCTTCGATAAGTGGGGCGAATTCCAGGCTACTTTGAAGAAATTGAAAATTGATGAGCTGCAGCAACTGTACCAAGCTACTTACGATAACCTCAAAAAGCAAAAATAAGCACTGCATGACGGCTGGAGGGCTACAGATGAAGAGTACGGCAAATACGGTGGTCGTTGCGTCTCGATTCAAATCGAGGCGCTCCAGCCTCCTTAAATCGATCGTTAGTCGGTACGATCTCTACTTGATGCTACTTGTTCCTATCGTATGGTACCTTGTATTCCATTACGGGCCTATGTATGGTTTGCAAATCGCGTTTAAAAACTTCAGTCCAATCAAGGGTATTCTTGGCAGCAAATGGGTAGGCTTGGATCATTTCGAACGCTTTGTAGAATCCTACTATTTCTGGAGGCTGCTCTGGAACACCATTTCGATTAATTTGTTTTCCTTATTTTTTGCTTTTCCTGTTCCGTTAGTTCTGGCCTTACTTGTTAATGAAATCCGCAACAAAGGTTTCAGCAAAATTGTGCAAAACATTACGTATATCCCTCATTTTATTTCAGTTGTCGTCATGGTGGGCATGTTGATGCTGTTTTTATCTTCGAGAGGAGGTCCTGTGAATACGATCATTCAAGCATTCGGCGTGTCGCCAGTGCGATTTATGGAATCAGCGGGCTGGTTTAAGCCAATCTTTATCAGTTCCAATATTTGGCAAAATATGGGATGGCAATCGATCATTTATATTGCGGCACTTGCCGGAGTGAACCCGCAACTGTATGAATCGGCCAAAATGGATGGAGCAAGTCGATTGCGGCGTATTTGGCATGTATCCGTTCCAGGCATCCTTCCTGTTATCGTCATCTTGCTTATTCTCGATATCGGCCAACTTATGAATGTCGGCTTTGAAAAAATATTGTTAATGCAAAACAATCTGAACTTGGAAGCGAGCGATGTCATATCTACCTTTGTCTATACCAAAGGTATTCTTCAAGGAGAGTACAGCTATACGGCCGCAATAGGCTTGTTTAATTCGATGGTTAACCTGACGCTTCTTATGCTCGTCAATCGTTTTGCCCGTAAAAAGGCCGAGACAAGCTTATGGTGAGGAGGGGCAATGTGATGAGGGAGCAAACGCTCAACCGAAAGAAATCGGATGAAAAAATATTCGATATCGTAGTCAACATATTGGCGGCCCTTATAGTGGTAGTCGTGCTGTACCCGTTAATTTTTATTGTAAGTGCATCCTTCAGCGATCCTGCTCTGCTGCTGAATGGCGAAGTGATTTTGCTGCCTAAACATATTACTTTAGAGGCATACAAGAATGTATTTCAGAACGATCAAATATGGCATAGCTATGGCAATACCATTTTGTACACAATTGTAGGAACGTCGATCAATCTTCTAATGACGACATTAGCAGCCTACCCGCTATCAAGACCGGACTTGCCTGGGCGGGGAGGTATTATGTTTTTTATAACGCTTACGATGTTTTTCAGCGGCGGTATTATTCCATCGTATCTCATCGTGAAACAATTAGGAATGGTGGATACGATGTGGGCGCTTGTCTTCCCGGGCGCAATCGCTACCTATAATTTGATTGTGATGAGAACCTATTTTCAAACTAGCATCCCTTGGGAGATCCAGGAGGCGGCTCATATCGATGGCTGTTCGAACTGGAAGCTATTGACACATGTCATATTGCCGCTTTCCAAGCCGATCTTGGCGGTTATGGTCCTGTTTTACGCAGTAGGTCATTGGAATTCGTTCTTCAATGCCTTGATCTATATCCGCAGCAAGGATTTGTTCCCTCTTCAGCTAGTGATGCGTGAAATGCTGTTGATTAGTCAAGCGGATTCATTTGATAGTAGTGCGGATCTGGTAGACAAAGTGCTGCTGGCAGAGAGTATCAAATATGTGGTGATTATTATTTCCAGCTTGCCGGTACTGCTGATGTATCCTTTTGTACAAAAGCATTTTGTGAAGGGCGTTATGATTGGTTCATTAAAAGGATAACGGATGGAAGGAAGCGTTGTGTTCATGCAAGCAAGAGCTAAGATCCAGGTAAATACGAATCAAGTCGGTAAAGACAGAATTAATCCTTATCTATTCGGACATTTCGTGGAAGATATCCGTGATCATATGGATGCCATGTTGGCTTATCCTCTTGCGGATATGGATTTTGAAAGTAATGACGTGACGTATAGAGGGCTTTCTGGAAGTTGGCGCCCTTACACGAATGGGAAAAGCACCATGTATACCCTTGAGCCTGCTGCTGCGCATCATTCCGGTCACAGTCAGCGGATTCGAATCTATAGCGACGACGAGGCATATGCAGGTATAAGCCAACCGATTGCAGTGAAACAAGATCTGCAAGGCTTTAAGTTGGCGCTGTATGCAAGAGCTTCCATTGAAATCAAGTTTGTTGCAGCGGAGATTGTGGATGTAACGAGTGGTGAGGTGCTGGGACGAGCGCGAATCGATATCGATAGTCATAATTGGAAGCATTATGAAGTACTTCTGAAGGTACAAAGGGATTGTGAGCTGGCTGAGTTCAGGTTATATGTACCTTCGGATCATGAACGCTGGCTGGATCATGTATCCACGGGGATGCTTTGGATCGATCATATTTCGCTGCTCCCTTCTGATAGTAGCGGCAATGTTCGCAAGGAAGTTATGGATATGACCAGAGAATTAAACGCCGGCATGATGCGGCTTGCTGGGAATTATATCAGTGCCTATCATTGGCAGCAGGCGATCGGTCCTGTATATGAGCGCCCTTGTGTCATTAATGAAGCATGGGGGGGCTGGACGAATAAGTATTTCGGTACGGATGAGTTTATTGCGTTTTGCCGGGAGTTGAAAGTCGAGTCTCTCATCTGTGTAAACGATGGTTCAGGCACACCGGAAGAAGCGGCCGAGTGGGTGGAATATTGCAATGGCGATGTGACTACGCCGATGGGAAAATTGCGAGCCGAGAATGGGCATGCCGAGCCGTATGGTGTGAAATATTGGGAGATCGGCAATGAGGTATGGGGGGCATGGCAGGTCGGCCATTGCAGCGCTGAGCAATTCGCAGAACGCTACATGCGATTTGCCCAATCCATGAAGGCTGTCGATCCCGGAATTACGTTGTTGGCATGCGGGGATGACAAAATGGATTGGAACAAGACATTACTGGAACGGGCAGCTGAGCACATCGATTATTTAACCTTGCATTTGTATCACGGATGCAACCGTTTTGGGATGAATAATCATACACCAAGCGAAGAACGTTACAAGGCAATGGTCTCTTATCCGGAATGGACGAGGGAAACTGTACGGCAATTGAGGGAATTGTTCGGATTATCAGACCGGTATGCCCACCTGAAATTGGCGGTAACGGAATACAACACCATGTATTATCCGAATACCATCCGTAAAGGTCTGCCCAATGAACACACCCTTGAAGCAGCAGCTGCGAATGCAGCGAATTTGAATGAATTTATCCGAAATAGCGATTTGATCGAGATCGGCAGCTTTTCCGACTTAGTCAATGGTTGGCTTGGCGGATGCATCCGAGTAGGGGATTTCTATGCGGATCAGTTTCGCGGGAAATCCTCAGGAAGAAGCGAGAATTCCTTATCCGTTTATGGCACTCCAACTTATTATGTTATGAAAATTTATGCAAACCGAGACTTGGGCTATGTTGTTCAGAGTCATACTGAATGCGGCAGCTTTAAGGTCAATAGCCTTGTGTCTGCTACGCCACAGCTTGATAACCTGCCGAATTTGGACGTCGTGGCTTGTATGAATGTTCGTGGAGATAAGTTGACGGTTTTTATGGTGAATCGAAGTCTCGAAGATACCATGACGGAAGTGCAGCTGGACGGATTTGCAGAGTCGGGCACAGCCCATCTGTTGGAATTAACTGCGGACGATTATGCATGCATAAATAGTGCGCAAAATCCGGATAACGTGGTCTGCGAAGCCCATGAGTTGCCCTTTTTGAAAAGTCAAGTGACCTGCCAACTGAAGGCGTCTTCCGTCTACGTATTGGAAATCACTCGCTGTGTTCGTGAATTCTAATTGATAGGAGCTGATAATAAATGAATAAATGGTTGACGGGACTTCTTGCTCTTATTTTCATCTTGTCTTTTCCGGCCTCAGGATTCGCTTACAGCAATCCGCAAACCGTACCCGACTCATGGCGTTGGGATAATGGGAATTTTTATGGGGAAGGCGACCCGTTCATTTTGAAATTTAACGGAGTCTATTATCTATACACCAGTACGGTGGATGATAAGCCAGGTGTGAAGGTGTGGTCATCGGAAGATCTGGTGCATTGGGAATATCGCGGACTGTGCGCTACGGAACCGGTTACGAAAGGAGCCTATGCCCCAGAAGTTGTTTACTGGAACGGTGATTTTTACATGTATACGGCTCTGCTTCGGGATGATCCCGGCACCACACAGCGCGGTCATCGCGTTCTGAAGAGCTCTAGTCCAACAGGTCCTTTCACGGCCCAAACAGGCAACAAGGTAGATGGTATTGATGGAGACGTATTCATTGACGATGACGGACGATGGTACTTCTACAGCACGGGTAACGGCAATATCGACGTACGTCCGATGTCCGATCCGTATACGTTTGGTGAGAAATCGAATACCGGAGCCGTAATGAAGGGTTGGACCGAAGGTCCGACGGTCATCAAACGCAATGGTAAATACTATATGACGTATACCGGAAATCACGTATGGAGCAATGCCTACAGGGTGGATTATGCGAGCAGCTTAAACCCGGTTACAGGCTTTGAGCCGGCCGCATCCCAGAACCCTATTCTTCTCGACGCGGAAGGAGATCATGTAGGTCTTGGGCATAACTCCATCGTTCGAGGTCCCGATTTGGATTCCGATTATATCGTATACCATAGTCATGCGAACCCTGGGCGAAATCTGAACCTGGACCGGATCGTTTGGAATGGTGACAAAATGCTCGTTCTGGGTCCTACAACATCCGAACAACCCGACCCGGCAATGCCTGAGTTCAGTGACAGGTTCCAAAGGAATGGATTGGGCGATGATTGGAAGGTTGTAGGCGGAGGCAATTGGGGAATCCGGGACGGCAGCACATTGTATCAAGATGCTATGGGGGAACCGGAACAATCTCATATGCTTTTATCCCAGAAAACAACGGATGATAACTACACAGCAGAGTTCAACTTGAAGCAAGTAGAGCAGGGGGACAGCGCGAATCCGCTGATGGGTGCAGTATTCTCCTACAAAAATGATAAAAATTACGGTGTTGCCGTACTTAACGGCAAACAAAATCGTTTGGAGACTATGTTCCGCGTAGATGGGAAGGATATAGACCGAATAACGACCCCACTTCCAGATGGCTATGATTATACGAAATGGCATCAGATTCGTGTGGAGAAGGAAGGCTCCGTCTATTGCATCTATGTTGACGGCATGCTGAAGCAAACCCGATCTGTCGAACGTCTTGGCAAGGGCAAGATCGGTTACACGACAACGGATACGCATGCAGACTTCGGATATGTCGCGTTTAGCAACAAAGTGGGTGGTAACAGCGCTAATACCGCTTACAAGCCGATTCCCGGTGAGATCCAGGCCGTCCATTTCAATCCGAAAGGCAATGGCAAGTCCGATTCCGATCATATCAGTGTCTCCGAAGCTACATATGGAGGTCATTATGTTGCATCTTTCAATAAGGGCAATTTGCAATATGATGTAAATGTATCTGAAGCGGGAACTTATAATGTTGTGATCAGATATGCCGCCGGAGCCGATGCGCGAGTGAAGCTTGAACTCGATGACTCGACTGAATTGACGGAGTCGGTACGACTCCCTTCGACTGGCGGCGTGGATCAGTGGGACAATCTTGTGATCCGGGATATTCAGCTTCCGCAAGGAATGCAAAAGCTCAAAGTGATAGCCGTCGGGGGAACGTTCGATTTTGCATCTATGAAGTTCAGCCATTCTGTTGCAACGACACCCATTTCCGATGATTTCAATGACGGCGACGATCGTGACTGGAAGAAATTCGAACAGGGCTGGCGGGTAGATACCGGGGATGCACCTCCGTTTGATCTTCCCAAGCCGGTCCCGGGCATCATAGAAGCGCCTTTCTACAATACGGGCGGTGAAGGGGTAGGCTACCATGACAACACTTCCGATAACATCGGAGGTGCCTATCGAGGCGATTCCGTCGATATCCGAACGAACAGCAATTTCAATGGGCTAAATGTCGGATGGAACCAAGCCGGCGAATGGCTCAAATACAACATTGATGTGAAAAGCTCCGGAATGTACAGGGTCGAAGTAACCGCAGCAACCACGTTCAAAGATAATCAAGCTCGTATATGGCTGGACGATCATACGGACCTGACCGGTGCGATCAATATACCGAGTACCGGGGGCTGGAACACTTGGCAGACAACGCTTTCACCAAGCTTCATTCTGCCGGAAGGGCAGCATACGATAACCTTCGAAACGGTTAAAGGCGAGTATGATTTCGCGAGGCTGAAATTCGTATCCTTCGACGTTCCCAAATCTGTTCCCGGTATTGTTGAAGCCGTTCATTATAACACGGGTGGTGAGGGTGTTGGCTACCACGACAATACGCCTACGAATATCGGCGGTCAATATCGCAGCGACACGGTTGACATTCGCGTCAATCCGAAAGGCGGCTGGAACGTCGGTTGGAACCAGACGGGCGAGTGGTTGAAGTATAACGTTGGTGTTGCCAAGTCCGCTGTTTATGACGTTAGTGTCCGGATCGCAACGGCGCTTAACGGCGGGAAAATCCGTTTATGGCTGGATGATACGACCGATTTGACCGGTGTCGTGGATATCCCCAATACCGGAGGATTTAATAACTGGAGAAATGTCAAGCTAGGAGACTTAACGCTGCCGGAAGGCGACCATACAATCAAGCTTGAAATCGTTCAGGGCGAGTATGATCTGGCAAGCCTCTCGTTCAATACGATAAATGAATTCAAGACACTTCCAGGAACCGTTCATGCCGTGGATTACATGAATGGAGGAGAAGGGGTCGCATACCATGATAACACGCCGGATAACATTCGTGGTCTATACCGTACCGATGACATCGATATCCGGATGCTGCCGGAAGGGTACACGACGGGTTGGAACCAGACCGGCGAATGGTTGAAATATAAGGTGAATGTCACCGAAGCCGGTTCATACAAGCTGGATTTGAGAGTGGCTACGGCCATGGATAGCGGCCAAGTTAGATTTTGGCTGGATGATACGACCGACCTTACAGGAATCATCCATGTTCCGAATACCGGCAATTTCCAAGAGTGGATGACAGTAACGAAAGAAGGGGTTGCCCTTCCCGCAGGCAATCACACCATCAAGGTGGAAATTGTAACTGGTGAATTTGACTTTTACAGCTTCCGTTTCCACAATGACCCGATCGTTCCCAAACAAGGCTCATATAAATCCCAACTGAAAGGGTATCCGAAATCGGTCATTGGCGACAGCAGATGGTCGGACTATAGCGTGGAGACGGATATCAAATTAAGCTCAAATACTCAAGGAGAAGGTAACGCTGGAATTATTTTCCGAGTAAACAATCCTGCTGATGGATCGGAATTGGGACAGAACAGAAACGATTTCCTTCAGGGTTACATCGCATACCTGGCCGCAGACGGTGTGCATCTGGGCAAATTTAATTATAGCTTCCAGCACTTGACCGCAGCGGCGCTAACCGGCACGGTTGGGAATTGGCAGCATATGAAGGTAGTTGCGAGTGGCACGAGGATAAGAGTTTATGTAGGGGACATGGAAAAACCCCTTATTGATTACACAGATCGGAGCGAGACGGCTTTCACACATGGCAACATAGGGGTTAGAAGTTTCAACAATGAAAGCTTTATCGATAACTTCAAAGTGATGCCGAATCCCGCGGAATAAAAATCACCCTCTTTCTGGCTGTCTGGCTAGAAGAGGGTGATTTTTCTCGCTGCTTAGGAAATTCGAATCGTCTAAGGATATAAATAGAAACAGCGGTAGCTGAGGATTAAAGTTAACTCCTGGGCTTCCGCTGTTTTCGAGAATGTTCTTTACCCATAATAAATGGCATGATAAGGGAATTCCAGCCTCTTCATTCGATAATCCTTCGGTATTAAAGATATACACTCACGAAATACTTTACCGAAGTAGCAATCAGCCATCACCGGAGAGCCGATTCTGCGTCACATGGCTTATGAATTTCCCGAAGCATGTATGGAGACCGTCGTCGATCAATTCATGCTGGAAAGCACTCTACTAGTTGCACCCGTTGTAGTGAAGGGCATGAGGACCCGAATTGTGATGTTCCCATTCGGTACTTGGATAGGGGATGACGGTAGTATCGTGGAGGGACCAACGAACCTGCAAATTGATGTGCCACTCGGCAGACTTCCTTGGTACAGGAAGCGTTAAATCATCGAGAAGGGGTCAATGGTTCTTTCCCAGTACCAAAATGAAGGCATCAAATCAAAAATGGAGACATTTTATTATGGTTGCACGCACGATAAAGTGTAGAGGAGGAAAAGAAAACGCTGTCATCTATAGATAGGTAGGTGCGGCTGCATAAAGGGAGACTAAGAGAAATGGCTAATGACTTCAAGGATACGAGTACAGAGGGGAATCATTCAGCGAGAAAGAATGGGCAAAAGACGGAGAAGTACGACGTTGTCGTTTGCGGGGGCGGTCTGGCGGGTTTCTGTGCGGCTGTTGCTTCGGCTAGACAAGGGGCGAAAACATGTTTAGTACAGGATCGCCCCGTCTTCGGAGGGAATAGCTCCTCCGAGGTCAGAGTGACGCCGCATGGTGCAGCTGCTTTTCATGTTTACGCCAAGGAAACCGGGATCATCTCTGAGTTATTGATCGAGGAACGCGCACGAAATCATGAGCCGATTTTCGAGAACGGCTGGACGAACAGCGTTTGGGATATGACGATGTATGATATGGCGCAGAGAACTGAGAATTTGACCTTCTATTTGAATACGACCATTCTGGATGTTCGGATGGCCAATGAGCGAAAGATCGCGTCGGTCGTGGGTTACGTAGCTAACGCTGAGATGGAGCTCGAATTAGTGGGTGATGTATTCGTTGATTGCACAGGCGACGGCATCGTTGCTGACCGTGCAGGGTGTGAATGGCGGATGGGCTCAGAGGGACGCGAGGAGTTTGGCGAGCCGCATGCGCCACTAAAAGCCAGCGGAGATGTGATGGGGAGTTCGTTACTCTTTAAAACAAAAGATCTTGGCTACCCAGCTCCGTTCACCGCTCCTGATTGGGCTGCGAAGCTAGATAATCCTGACTTTTTTTATAAACAGGGCCGGAATCCAAACGATATGCGCGGCGGTTATTGGTGGATCGAGATTGGTGTGCCATGGCATACGATTTATGAAAGTGAAGATATTCGCCATGAGCTAACGCGGTATGTCTTAGGTATTTGGGATTGGATCAAGAATAAGGATTCACTCACGAAAGAGCTGGCCGCCAATCACGCGATTGATTGGATAGGTCAGGTGCCAGGCAAACGAGAAAGCCGCAGAATTATGGGGCAGTATGTAATGACCGAGCATGATCCTTTGAACAACACCATATTTGAAGACGAAATTGCTTACGGAGGCTGGTTCCTGGATCTGCACACACCGGGTGGACTGCTTGCGCCCACGAGCGAGCATGCTAGCTCAGAAGGATACGATGAAACGTCCGAGTATATGGTCAAAAGCTACTGTGGCCCTTATGGTATTCCACTCAGGTCAACGATCGCCAAGGATGTCGATAACTTGATGATGGCTGGCCGGAACATTTCGGTGACACATGCAGCACTTGGAACCGTGCGCGTCATGGGGACGACCGCGCTTGTTGGGCAGGCGGTTGGAACGGCTGCTGCCATTGCACTGCGGAAAGGGCTGGTACTTGCCGATGTGCCGAGTCTGGCCATTAAGGATGTAAAGCAAACACTGCTTCGCGAGGGCTGCTTTCTGTTGAATACGACGAACGAGGACGAGCTGGATCTTGCACGCAGCGCGCAAGTGACGGCGAGCAGCCAAGCGGCGTTCTATGGCACCGAAGTGAGGGCGGATCTGAAAGCGTCTGGTGAACGGGGTCCTCAGGATGATTTTCTCCGTCAACGGAAAGGGCAATGGATGGCGATTTCGGAAGGAGTTTTGAACCGAGTTTCGGTTTGTTTGAGCAATTGGAGCGACACCCCTCAAATCGTGGAAGCGAAAATCATCCCTGTCGGTCATATTTGGGATTATCATACTGAAGCGAGTCCAGCCATTGCCGCAACGGAGCTGCTCATTATGCCGGGCAAGTATCAATGGATAGATTGGGATGTCCATCTGGACGAGACCACTGGCCTGAAGTCTGGCAGCTATGTTCGTTTGGACTTGCTTGCGAATCCCCACATCGTTTGGCATTGTTCTGACGGCATCGTGCCAGGGCAAACGTGTGCGTATGAAATGGGTGAAGGGAAGATGCGCCGGGATTGGAATGGGCCGACCCGCAGCTTCCGATTGGAGCCTCCGCAGTATGCCTACCGTCCTGAGCATGTCATTAACGGGGTGACTAGACCCTATCGGTTTACGAACCTGTGGCGGTCAGATCCGCGCGAGCCGCTTTCGCAATGGCTGGAGCTAAACTGGGAAGAGCATCAATCGATCAAACAGATTGAGATTACGTTCCCTGGCAGCCTTCTATGGGAATACCGTGGGTATGCGCCGTTTTATCGCGACCCGCAATGTCCGAAGGATTATCGGATCGAAGCCTTTGTTGGCGGCGCCTGGAAGCAGCTTCTTGAGATAAAGGGGAATTACCAGCGTCATTGCCGCCACTCGCTAGAGCAGCCAGTTCATACCGATAAGTTGCGCATCGTCATAGAAGCAACCAACGGCGACCCGTCGGCTGCGATCTATGAGATTCGTTGTTATTCCTAGTTGGAGGGTTTGTTGGAGCTATTCATAGAGGAACATTCAGTATCCAGGATTCTCGATCAATTTTGCATACATTTCGTACCTTTCGTTGACATAGACGGGGTCGAAAATGGTGATCAAGGTAAAGGAAGGGCACCACACGACCATAACCGGGATTACATCGATCAACCCATTTATGCAGCTACACCAGCGATTATGCGATATGTGAGTGGTCTGCAGCCCGAAGTCGGCATTGACTTCCATTGCCCGCACAAATGGGGCGAACGCAATGATCATGTCTTTTTCGTTAAGACAGGTACCGAGGCAGACCGCCGGATCGAGCGACTCGGGCAATTGCTGCATGATCTGACGCAGGGTTTAGACAGCAATCGAGAGATCCCGTACGATCCGACCTATGATATCGAGTTTGTCTCAGGCGCTGAAGATCTATATGAGTGAATCATAAAGGGAATAATAACGAAGCAAGCCCCGGTCGATATCGATACCGGGGCTTGCTTTCATTGCATGGTATTGCGAAACTCCTTGGGAGAAATGCCACAGTGGTTTTTAAAAGCCCGCGAAAAATGATAAGGGTTGCTGTAACCGACCTTTTCCGAAATTTCATGGATGCGCAATGCGGGGTCCTTCAAGAGTTTTTGCGCTTCCTCCATGCGTATCTTGGTTAGATAAGCAGTAAATGTCAACCCAATCCGTTCTTTAAACAGCTTGCTGAAATAAGAGTAGTTCATGGATACCCGATTTGCCACTTCTGCAAGTTGAATTTCTCGATAGAAATGCTGCCGAACGTATGACATCGCATCTCCAATGACGGCTCCCTCCAAACTCGTGCTTTCGGATACAAGCTGCTTGGCCGTATAGACATAACCTTTTAAATACTGACGAAGGTCATGCAGGGTATGGAAGCTGGCGAATGCCTGAGCCTGCTTGTTTTCTTCAAAGATGAGGCGGCCATTGAAATGCCGATGAATTTCCGTCATTAAGAGATCGAAGACGGCCTCCAACTGCTCTAGAGATATTCGCTCAACCAGACTATCGGGCAGCCAACGGTCGATCCAAAGATGGATACGCTCCAATTGAAGTGTTTCAACAGATTGCCGGAGCTCATCAATATCTTTGCGGGCGGGAAGCCACTCTTCCTGTCGTTTTGGAGGCTCATTCAGATACAGCACCGTGTCAGGCTCCCGTAAAATCCGGTAAGACATGGCAAGCTGTGCTTGCCTGTATAGCTGCGGCAAATCCTTTAATCCTCCGATCTTACTGACGGAAACGACGGGCTTATCCGAGCTATCCAGGCTCAGCTGTGCAACCGTCTCACGAAGCAGGGCGTCAAATGCGTCCAAAGGGAGCGTTTCAGCCAAGTTGAAAACAGCATAAACCTTCCCCTGCGTATCGTGAAAAGCAAGTATTTGCAACTGGGTTGTGCATTCGGTTAGGCGAATTGACTGATTTAAGCAGGCATCGGCGTGTGCCAGATCTCTGGTGCTGAAGGCCGCTGCACCCATGCTGAATAAACCAACGGCAAAGGAAGGATGGACAAAGAAACTATCGAGCATATGCCATGACTCCAGCGGGTCTGGAAGGTCATGTGCAGTAGTCATGAGAGAAGCGGGCTGCGGGAGGCGATCCGCTCTCTCAGCGGCAGCGTTCAGTAGGACATTCAGTCTTGCTGTGAGCAAAGTTTGCTCATCCTGCTGGTTTCGTTCCAACACGAGGGCTTGACGATTGTCCGCTTCGATTGCAGCGATTGCCGCCTGAACTTGGCCCGCCAGCTCTGCGGAGCTGGCGGGCTTAAGCAGATAATCAAGCACACCGTATTTAAAAGCCTCTCGGACATAGCTATAGTCGTCATGCCCGCTCAGCATAATAAATTTCGTTAGCGGCAGCTGCTGGGTGAGCTGACGAATCAGCTCAATGCCGTCCACTTCCGGCATACGCATATCGGTGATAATAATATGCGGCTTGAGCTCCTTGGCAGCCTGAAGCCCTTGCAGACCGCCGTAGGCAACATGAATTTTTCCCACAGCCGATAAACCGGCACGCTCCAGTTTAGCTTTGACCCCATCACCGATCAATTCCTCGTCATCAATGATTAATACACTATACATGGCTGTCCTCCTCTCTTGCATCGTAAGGAATCGTTAAAATCGTTTCGGCATATTGGCCTGGAGTACTTTCGAGCAGAAGGGGGTAGTCCTCTCCGTAATACAGCTTCAATCTTTCGTTAATATTGCCAAGACCAATGCTTTCCCTAAGGGGGCTGCTGCTTGGGGTATAGGCAGATGTACGGAACCGTGCATTTAGCTCATGCAGCCGCTCCGGTGCAATGCCAGGGCCGTTGTCGTGGATCGACAGCCGAATGGTGCTGTCCGGCTGTAGCGAGATGTCAAGCTCGATGCGCAGGGTTTCTTGCTGCGGGAAACCGTGCTTGATGCTGTTCTCGACGATGGGTTGCAGAATGAAGCGAATGATTTGAAAAGGAAGGAGCATGTCGGGCACCCGAATGCTTAATTCGATACTGTCGCCATACTTGATCTTCTGCAAGTTCATATACTGCTCCAGGTAGCGGATTTCCGCTTCCAGTGTTGTAAAACGGAACTGATTGTCCATGTTGTACCGCATCATTTTCCCAAAATCGGCCATAGCATCCGAGACGTCAAATTGACCGGCAAGCTCCATCTTGGCGCTGAACATATCGAGCGTGTTATAGATGAAATGCGGGTTGATCTGAGACTGGAGCGCGATGAACTGGGCATCCTTATGCATGGTTTCTTGGCGGATCCTTTCTTTCATCAGCAGGGTAATCTTATTTAACAGTAGGTTAAATTTCTCTGTGATCACCCCGAATTCATCCTGTCGATCATTCGGTATGGGTTCAAAGCCAGATTCGATGGCGTGTGCCATCTGCTGGATGCTTGTTTTCATTTTCCTTAAAGTGAATTTCAGCACGGAGTAAAAGGCGAACAACAGCAACACCATCGCCGTGAGGAAAGCAAGATTCGTTACCACCTGGAGGGAGCTGAACGATCTTGGCAGTGTAATCGTCATCAGCATGGATAAGCCCAGTCCCTTTAGCGATTCAGAGATCACTAGCTGGTTTCCTTGAATGAGATAGCTTCCAGGTAGGGGAGGTTCAACGGATGGAGCGCGATCAGATGCAACCTGGCCTTTAGGGAACAGAATGCGTCCTTGATCGTTCATGAGCACAATATACTGGTTGCTTTCTGCTATTCGTGCGATAGGATCAAGCAGATCGCTTGGCCGCACATCAACAAGGGTGAACCCGAGATCATTGTCCCCGAGTGAGATCATTTTCTGCATATACCCAAACGTTTCCCCAAGTTCCTGGCTACTCCGCATTACCCAAGCAGACTTTTTCTCGGAGTGCTTGAAGGCATCGTACCAAGGTTCCTGTAAAGCTTTCGTTTCATGGTAAAAGGCCCCGAATCCTTCCGGAATCGTTTCGTTGCTCATATACACCGATATTTTCTCTGTATTGATTTTTTGGAACAGCATAGCGTAATTAATGAGCGGTACGGCATAGCTGAAATAGTCATCTAAGGAATTATTGGCTTGCGAGTAGGGGGCATCCAAAAATTGCTGCAAGCGGTAATTGTACGTGATGCTGTTGCTAACGCTTTCAATGAGTTCAATTTTGTTCTCAATTGTAGATTTCACTTGCTTCAAGGTCATTTGCGAATTCGCAATCAACTGATCTCTCATGTAGCGTTGCGTTTGGTCGTAGGTATACAAGCCCAGAACGATGAATGGCAGCAGAATCAGCAGTACAAAGGCAAGTGTCACCTTACTTTTGAGGCTCATGGTGTTCAGATAGCGGCGCAATGGCAGACCTACTTTCTTGAGAGGAGTTGTTTTTAACCCTATTCGACAACCTGTGCAAGAAACCTTCCTCGCTACTTGTCTATCCAAAATGAAGGTATTAAAACAAAAATGAAGATATTTTTATAAGCGCTTACAAAACGTATAGTAGATTTATACTTCCGAAGTCGTTTGAAAGAGGCAAATCTCAGTAGATCGAATACGGATAAAATAATTGAACGTTATTCATGCGGGTGGGCATTCAATGAATAACGAGATAGGGGGAAAGAAGTGGAAAGAGCCGTAACGACAGATCGTCCTTTTCGTGCAGCAGGCAAAGCGGCTACTGGCAGACATACAAGATGGAAAAGCCAGTTCGCCCTGCAAAGCATGGTATGGCCAGGGGTGCTGTTCCTGCTGATATTTTCCTACATTCCCATGTATGGAATTTTAATTGCGTTCAAGGATTATGATCTATTCTTAGGTGTGTCGGGTTCACCTTGGGTTGGTTTGGCACATTTTCGGGAATTTTTTACCGATGCTAATTTTATGAACGTGCTGCGCAATACGCTGGCGATGAATATCCTCGTTCTCATTTTTGGATTCCCGGCGCCGATCGTGTTCGCGCTGTTTCTGAACGAACTGACGACCGCGAAGTTCAAACGCTTTGTGCAAACGATTTCTTATTTGCCTCACTTTGTCTCTTGGGTCATCTTTGGCGGTTTAATTATGACCGTGCTGTCGCCCTCGAATGGGGTCCTCAACATGCTCTTACTGCAGCTGCACTTCATCAATGAACCACTCAATTTCATGGGCAAGCCAGAGTTGTTCTGGTTCATCATGGTCGGGGCGGAGATGCTGAAGGGAATCGGTTGGGGAGCTATCATCTACATTGCGGCCATTGCCGGGGTCGATCAGGAGCTGTACGAAGCGGCCAAAATCGACGGAGCCGGCAGATTTCAGCGTATGTGGTACATTACGGTGCCCAGCATCATGGGGACGATCGTCATTATGCTTATTTTCGCTGTCAGCTCGATTCTGAATACTGGTATTGAACAGATGCTGGTCATGCAGAATCCGCTGAACCTGAATGTCAGTGAAACGATTGACACTTACGTCTACAAGGTGGGACTGCAGCAAATGCGGTATTCCTACTCGACAGCCGTGGGGCTTGCCAAATCACTGGTCGCCTTGATTCTGCTGATCGGTGCCAATCAAGTCACGCGTAAAATATCCGGCAACAGTCTGTTCTAACTTCACTCAGGAGGAGCCACTAATGAAAATCCGCTCAAGAGGAGATCAATGGTTTGATGCTTTCAACGTCTTCCTCATGCTGGCCGTCGTCGTCCTGACGCTTGCCCCCTTCTGGTTTGCGCTGGTCGGTTCATTGAATCAGGGAGTCGATTATATGAGGGGAGGCGTCTACTTATGGCCACGCGAGTTTACACTCGCCAATTATAGGTCGATTTTCGCCGATAACACGATTTACCATGCCTATTTCATCACGGTGTCTCGCTCGCTGATAGGCACGACTCTTCACGTCGCGTTTACTGCGCTGGTTGCTTATGGCATGTCGCGCAAAGCGTTGGCGGGGCGTAATGTGTATCTGATTATCATGCTGTTTACGATGTTTTTCTACGGCGGTTTGATCCCCACCTATTTGCTTTACAAGCAGCTCGGCTTGTTGAACAATTTCCTTGTTTACATTGTGCCGACGATGTTCAGCGTGTGGGATATGATTATTATCATGTCATTTTTCCGGACGATCCCGGAGTCGATTGTAGAATCCGCGAAAATCGATGGCGCTGGCGAATACCGCATTTTCCTGCAGCTCGTTCTTCCACTGACCAAGCCGGTTTTGGCTGCGATTGCGCTTTTCAACTGTGTGTATCACTGGAATGCCTATACGGATGCGCTATTCTTTACAACCAAGGACTATCTTGAGCCTGTGCAGCTGTTTCTAAAGCGAATCGTGACGGATGCATCGGTCGCGCAGAAGTTTGGTGAACAACTAGCGGGGAATATGCCGGAAGAAGCAAAGCAGATCAGTTCCGAAACCTTGAAGCTTGCGATGATGATGGCAACGACCGCTCCAATCTTAATTGTGTATCCGTTTCTCCAAAGGTTTTTCGTCAAAGGCGTTTTAATTGGTTCTGTGAAAGGTTAGTCTGTACAGCAAAAGCATGCAAGCGGGTTGCTTTTGCTGTACATTAACACTATATAGGCGTACATGAAGGGGAGGAAAACAAGTGCATAACAGAAAGCGTTTTCTCAAATCGGGAATTGTCTTAATGGTGATTGGTTCGTTATTAGCAGGCTGCTCTTCCGCAGGTGACAACCAAGGTAAGTCGTCTTCGGCTCCAACATCGTCGGAAACAGCATCCGCTTCACCGAAAGCAGCAACAGAGGACAAGTCGCCGATCAAGATTACCTGGTTTGTCGATCAGGATTACTACAAGAAGAACTGGGATGCGGTCAACAATCTGCTGGATAAAATGATTACAGACGCGACCGGCGTTTCAATCGATTTCACCTCAGGAAGTTCGGATAAGCTAAGCGCTATTATCGCAGCGGGGGACATTCCGGATGTGATCACTGTCGATAAAGGGTCCCCTCAGCGCGGAGTACTTGAGAAGTCCGGCTTGGTTGCACCGATGGATACCTTGATCGCGAAGTACGATCCATCCTTCAAGGTAGCAAAAACCATGCAGGATTGGTTCCGCAACCCGGACGGTCACTTCTATGGGTACGCGAGCTATTTCTGGGCCAAGGAAACGTTCCAGCCCGGCGACTATATCGCCAGCAACCAAGGATTATATGCACGTCAAGACATTATGGAGCAACTTGGCATCAAGGCCGACGATTTTAAAACGAAAGATGGCTTGGTCGCAGCGCTTCGCAAGGTGAAGGATTCGGGCGTTAAATATAATGGTTTTGCACTGACGCCTGCTTATTTTGACAGCTGGGTTATTTCCAGCTTCTTCGGGGCGCCTCGTGAGGATGCCCAAGGCAATCTCATTGACCGCGAGCGTACGCCGGAATCGCTGGAAGCGTACAAGTTCCTTAATCTTCTGTATCGTGAGGGCTTGATGCCGGAAGACAGCCAGACACTGAACAAGAATCAGGTTCAGGAAAAGGTTGCGAATGGTGCGGTATTCGCTTACACCAACAAGACTATTGACTGGAGCGCCCTGTATCAGAAGGATCCGAAAGCGACGTATGTGCATGTCGGGCCTGTCGTCGGCAGCAAGGGGAGCAAGCCATACGTTGACCCTGTCAATGTAACAGGTTGGACGCTGTCCATGGTTAGCTCCAAATCCAAATATCAGGATCGCATTATTAAATTATTCCATTATTTATCCACGGACGAGATGAGTCTGAATGTGAACTATGGTCCGAAAGGCGCAGCTTGGAACTTCGATGAGAATGGCAAAGTGAAGCTGACGGACGAGTTCAATAAGCTGAATGGGGAAGATGCGAACAAAGCCAAGCTGAAATATGGCAATGGCACACTGAACTGGCTGATCAACTGGGTACCGATTCAGAGGACTACGCCAACAACAAAGACGTTGGATAACACCTTGAAGAAACAAGCGACGGATTATTTTGCTCAATATACGTACGATATGCTTCCCTTCGAATCGACGACTCCGTTAGGCGGGACGAAAGAAGCGGGAATTAATGCGAAGATTGAAGAAAGCCGTGTGAAGGCAAGAGCCAAAATGTTCCTAGCCAAGTCGGAAGCCGATGTTGAAAAGTTCTATAACGAAGAGATCGAACAGGAAAAAAATCTCGGTTATCAGGAACTGCATGATTACCAGAACAATCAGTTTTTAAAAGCCAAAAAAGCGCTCGGCATTCAGTTTGCTTGGCCAACCAATCAAAAGAAATAAAGATTAGCATTTAATAGGATTGTACAACGGCATATGCAACGTTCGTGAGTGGATCTCTTTCTTCACACGCTTGCATATGCCTATTTGCGCGAATTAATAGGGGTAGAACAGCTTAAAAAGAAAGGAATTAAGCCGATGAGACAGATTGTAAATTTTAACACGGAGTGGTTGTTCTGTGCTCAGGATGAGCCGCAAAGCAAACACAAGAACTATAAAGATGATCATTTCGAGGAGGTTAATCTCCCGCATACCAATAAACTAGTTCCTCATCACTATTTTAGCGAATCGGACTATCAGTTTGTTTCTTGGTATCGGCGTCACTTTGAGGTCCCTGCGGACTGGACGGGGAAAAGTCTAATTGTGGAGTTCGATGGTGTGATGTCTGTAACGGAGGTTTATGTCAATGGAGCCTTAGTAGGTGAGCATCAAGGGGGTTATACTTCCTTTTCATTCGAGATAAGCGAATGGGTTATATGTGGGGAATCCAACGTGATTGCTGTCAGAGTTGATTCGACACGTAGACCAGATATCCCGCCGGAAGGGCGATTGGTCGATTATATGCTGTTCGGTGGCATCTATCGGAATGTCCGACTTATCGTGACGAACGCTGTGTATATCGAGTGGGCCTCTTATGAGTGGAAAGATGTGACTGCACAGGAAGCTTCGATGGATGGCACATTTCGGATTAACAATCGGGGTGAAGCGAGGACACTTATGCTGCACACCTCATTGCTCTCTCCCCTGGGTAAAGTCATTGAGCAAGTCATCATGCCAATCATCGCGGAAGCCGGGGAAACAGAAGTGAGTCAGCTGACGCTGCACGTGAAAAACCCGCATTTGTGGAACATCGACGATCCCTATTTGTATGTAGTGAGGACGTCCATGTGTGACACGGGGGTGGATAGCAGTGAGAATGATGATTTGAATACCAGGGTGGGTATACGAAGTGCTGAGTTCCGTAAGGATGGGAAATTCTATCTGAATGGACGTCCGCTTAAGCTGCGAGGCTTGAATCGCCATCAGATGTTCCCGTATTTGGGAGGCGCGATGTGTGAAAGGGGGCAGCGCAAAGATGCGGATATTTTAAAAGAGGAGCTGGGACTGAACTTTGTTCGCTCTTCTCACTATCCCGCAGATCCATCTTTTCTTGATCGCTGCGATGAGATTGGCTTGCTTGTCTTCGAGGAGCTGCCAGGCTGGCAGTACGTTGGTAATGCAGAATGGAAAAACAAGGCGCTAGTTCTGCTAGAAGAAATGATCGTGCGTGACCGCAATCACCCTTCGATCTTCTTGTGGGGCGTTCGTATTAATGAGTCTCAGGACGATACTGAGTTCTATTTGCAGACGAATGCGCTTGCTCGCAAGTTGGATCCATCACGGGCTACCGGTGGCGTGCGCGCTATACATGACAGCGAATTTCTGGAGGATGTTTTTACGTACAACGATTTCACACGTAATCGGGAAGGGAAAATCCTGCAGCCAAACCATTCGCCGTATCTCATTACGGAATATATGGGGCATATGTATCCGACGAAGTCGTATGACAGTGTGGAGCGGCAAATCAAGCATGCCCTTGGCCATGCTCAGATTCAGAACGGGCAGTATGGCGTGCCCCATGTTGCGGGAGCAGCTGGCTGGTGCGCGTTCGACTATAACACGCATCAGGATTTCGGCTCCGGTGATCGCATTTGCTATCATGGCGTCTGTGATATTTTCCGATTGCCGAAGTTTGCGGGACATTTTTACCGCAGTCAACAGGAGCCTAACAAGCAGTCTGTCGTATTTATTGCTCGTTATTTGATCCCGTCCTTTAATGAGGACTTTCGGGATGTCGTTCCTGTTTTCACGAATTGTGAAGAAGCGGACTTATTTATTAATGGGGTTCAAATTGCCTCAGAGCGCCCCGACTATGTGAATTACCCTAGCTTGCCCCATCCGCCGATTATGTTCACAGGCTGCAGTTGGTGGGAGTGGGGATCGAGTCTGCTAACGAGTCTCAAAGTTGTTGGCAAAATCGGCGGTATCGCAGTAGCCGAGCATGAGCTGTTTCCAATGGGGATTCCAGATCACTTGATCCTGCAGGCGGACGATCTCGAGCTTATCGCAGACGGTGCAGATTGCACCCGAGTCGTAGTTGCTTTGCGAGACAGCAAAGGGCAGACGCTGCAGCTTGCTCATCATGCGGTTTCATTCCATATCGAGGGTCCAGGGAAATTGATTGGCGAGAATCCCTTCAGCTTGGAAGCCGGCAGAGGCGCTGTGTATATTCAGGCGACCCGAACGCCAGGGACTATTCGTTGTATAGCAACAGTGAAGGGGGGGATGGCGGCAGAGGTGGTACTTCGAACGAGGGCGCTGCAAGCACAAATCGTTCCTGTTCCACAGCGAACCAAGCAACTCACATAGAAAGCACAGGCTTGTAAAGCACCAGTCTGTGCCATCGGATTAATGGAGGGATCGACTGTAATCGGAATCAAAGGACCTAAATGATGATGTACAAATCGATCCGTAAACGCTTGCACTCCTTGCTTATTTTTACCATGGTGCTTTCTGTTATTGGCAGCGGCGGTATCCTAGGCCATGCACCGACTGCTCAGGCAGTTGATGTGTGGAAACCCATCGACACAGAGCCGATGATCGTAACCGGCAGTGCCTTGGATTTATCCGGCATGAATGACGCGCCGGCAGGTTAAATATGGCTTCATCCAACAAGGCGGTGATGGCGACTACATGTTCGAGCAAGCGCCGCAAAAGAAGGTGAAGCTGTACGGAGCCAATTTAACCTGGAATATGTTCTACGACTCACATGAAGGTGCGGATAAAACCGCAGATCGCCTAGCGCGGTTAGGCTATAACGTGGTGCGGCTTCATACGCTGGACTCAATGGCCGATTGGGCACAGGGCATTTTTGTCCAAAATAAATCCACGACACCTCAATTGAATGCTGCCAGATTGGATAGCTTGGACTATTTGATTGCGAAGCTGAAGTCCAAGGGGATTTATATCACGATCGATATTTTCCAACTCTACGATTTCAAAGAGATCCCTGGGCTTGGCAATTATGCGGATGGGGCGAAATCCGCGTATTTGCTGCCACTTCTACCGCAAGCGCTCAATATGTGGAAGGCGATTGCTAACACATGGTTATCCCATGTTAACCCTTATACGGAACTCCCCTTGAAGAATGATCCCGTACTGATCGGTGTTAGCCCCTGGAATGAATCTTTACTCCTGAATATGGGTCTTAGCGGGATGACGAACGATCTTCGCGGATACATGCTTGAGGATTTTAACGATTATCTGATTGCGCATGGAAAGTCGGCCATCACGAGCTTCCCAAGCAATTATTGGAATGCTGCCAGATAGCAGTCGCATGCTGCTCACCTACACAACCGATGTGGCTGCTACCGGGGAGCAATATGTGACCTTGCCTTCCGGTTTGGTGGATTACCACAAGGGTACGCTGCCGACACTGGCGAAAGAGCAAACGGCGCAATTCACGTTAGCAACGAAAAAACCGGCAGGCGGATACAAAGCCTATAAGCTTGCGCTGAACGGTACGCGCCTTCAGGGTATCAAAACAAAAATGGCGATATTTTTATAAGCGCTTACAAAACCTATAATAAATTTAAATCACTTAGGGGTTGAAAGGAGGTGGTTTATGTCGCACAGATCAGCGACTCTGCCGAGAAAACATGAATGGGTTTTGATAAAAGTGTACAGGAGGATTGAAAAGTGAGAAAAGGAATGATTACTAAGGCTTCAGTAACGCTGGTTATGGCTTTACTCCTGCAAATAGTGGGGGCTGCAGGTATGGCGGGCCCTACCGCAAATGCAGCTCCCATCGTTGCTGACAGCACATGGAAAGCTATTGATACGACATTGGCGGTAGCACCTGGAAGTGCGCTGGACTTGTCCTACTTGAATCAAACACCAGCTGGAACGAAAGGCTTCGTAAAGATTGATGCGGATGGCGATTATTATTTTACGGATGAGCCCAATAAGAAAGTAAAGTTCTTTGGTACCAATCTTAACGGCAGCTATGGTACGGATCCAACCCGGGAAGAAATGGTTATTATCGCCGACCGGATTGCTGCTATGGGTTATAATGTGGTACGATTCCATGACAATGATGATAATGTTGAATGGGCAAAAGGAATTATGGTGAAGCCTACTTCCACGACGGTTACATTAGATCCGGTCAAACTGGATAATTTTGAGTACTTCGTTTCTTTGCTGAAGGCACGAGGCATTTATATCGATGTCGACATTCTGGCTTATGCGGATTACTCTAGTGTACCAAGCTTAAAAGTATACGGCTCTTTCGCTGCCAAATATATGGCAACGCTTTTTCCGGACGGTAAAGCGATTTGGCGATCATTTGCTCAGCAGTGGCTTACTCATGTTAATCCTTACACCGGACTTGCCTTGAAGGATGATCCTATATTGATGGGGCTGTCTCCCATGAATGAAACGATTCTTTATAATGCTAATTTTTCAAACGTAAATGTAAATGAATGGTTAAAAGCAGACTTTAATACGTTTCTGGCTGGTAAAGCACGTCCGCCTATCACAAAATTTCCAACTATATTTTGGAGTGCACCTGCGAGTATTCGTGATGATCTTGCCGAATACTTCACAGAAAAAACGTTATCTTCCCATAATGAAATGAAAAATTACCTTAAAGATGTAATTGGAGTAAAGGTACCCATTGGAGGAATTAACTACATTAATGATTCTTTGGCCAACTACTGGCGAACACACACAGATGTTCATGAAACACACTTATATAATGGGCTTGTAGATGGAAGGGGAGCAACATTCTCTTTTACCCCGGCGTCACATCCTCGTTACAGTATGGTATTTGCTCCAGAATCAGCAGCTAATTATGTGCCGCAATCTGGAGGGACTATATTTAAAAATTATATTCCTGGTCTTGCCCTTGGGCAGCTGTACCAGAAGCCTTTTGCATTAACTGAATATAATCAGGAGTTTCCGACGAAAGGCAGAGACGACCTTGGATTGATGGTAGCCGCGACCGGCACCTTCAATGGCTGGGATATGCTAAACAGGTTTCAATATGTTTCCCGTGTAAGAGAGGCTACTCAACAAAGTGCAACTTTGGGTGGTTTTACTTCATTTGATACCCTAACAGATACCTTGGTAACGATGTCCGAATATCAAAGCACCCTTCTTTTCCGTAAAGGTCACATCACGGCAAGCGAACCTAAATTTGTCATTGTCAGGGACCAGACATCGGTTAAGACGCATGCGGCATCAACGGAGAATGAAGATTTAGAGATTAATCGAATGTATATACCGCATCTGTTCAAGATGGTTACCGTGTACGCAGATAAGCCTGGTGAACCCTATGCCATCTATAAAATCACACCTGAGCTTACACCTGAGCAAATCGCAAGCGGTAATCTTCCTGCCCAGAATAAGATATCCATTACGAACAGCATGACCTTAAAGCAGGTTGCGGAGACGTTTATTAATGCTATTGATGATGTCAATCTGAAAAACAGCATGCTCTCTAATCTCAATCAAAATAAGCTGGTTTCGGACACAGGGGAGCTTATTTTTGATCTTAATTTAAATACCTATCTGATCAATACCCCTTACGCAATTGGAGCTGTAGGCACGTTGAATAACAACTTATTCGAGCTTGGTCCTGTATCCATGAAGGCAAGTGTGGATAAAGGAACCGTATCCGCAGCAACGCTTGATGATAAATCGCTAGACAAAAGCGAAAGAATGCTAGTCATCTATACAACCGATGCAGCGGCGACAGGGGAAGATACGATTCAAGATCTGACGGATGCCAACAAACGGACCTATGTAAGAGGGAAATTGCCGACACTTGCCAAACACGAGACAATGGAATTCCATCTGAAGACGACACTCATCCCAGCAGCGTACAAAGCTTACAAGCTGGCGACAAACGGTGTACGGCTGCAGGAAATTCCCGTGATCGCCACAGGAAAAGACGTATTTGTCCAGCTTGATACGGATAAAGGCTTCGCCTTTGAACTGGTTTACGATCCATTGTACACGAATGATTTTGAGTCAGGTGCGGCGGATTGGACCTCCGTTAAAGGGAACTTTGCGCTTCATACAGAAAGTAGTGGCAATCATGTGTATCAGTCGACGAAGTCATCGACAGCTGTGGTCGCGCAGACTGTGGGTACAGACTATTTCGTAGAGTCAGATGTGAGGATTGTCAGTCATAAAGATACGGTAGGACTCCTCGCCCGGTATGTGAATCCAGACCAGTATTATAGCTTTACCTATGATGCGCTATTCGGAAAGGCAGTCATTGAGAAACGCAGCAATGGTACATCCGTTGTGCTTCAAACAGCGACCGGTGTGACATTACCGTTGGATGTTATGAACAAGCTGAGGTTTGAAGTGGTAGGCAGTAACCTATATGGCTATATCAATGGTCAATTGGTGGTCACAGCAACAGACAACTCGATTGCAAGCGGCTCCGCTGGGATCCTAACGAAGGATCTTGAACTGCCGGCAGGCTTCCCGTGGGGGACAGCAACACAACAATGGATAGCTGCACTAGGAAACGCGGTGAAAAGTGAAATTAATGCAACCCCTGGCTCTAATGGGGCATTCCTAATTGAATTAACCGAATTCTTGAAGCGGGTTAAGGGCCCAGTCTCCTATGATAATTTCTTGGTGGCATATCACGACATCACACCTCCTTCCGTGCCTTCGAATGTGACGGCAACGGCGCTATCTTCTTATGAAATGTCATTGTCTTGGACCCCGTCTACGGATAATGACAGTGTGGCTGGCTACATCGTCTATCGGGATGGGCAAGAAATTACGACCTTAAATGGCGTAACCACGAGCTATAAGGACACGGGCTTGAGCCTGGCCACCACTTACCATTACACGGTTCAGGCCGTTGACCCTGCGAATAATCGTTCTGCAGTAAGTGTTGAAGCTATGGCTGTGACGAAGAGCACGCTGCTCGAAGATAATTTTGAGTCAGGGAGTGCGAATGGGTGGTCGGTTATCTGGGGAACGTTCAATGTCGTGAGTGACGGGGGCACGAAGGCTTACTTGTCCGATAATGCGGATAAAGGGGCTACAAGGTCCGTAGCTGGACTCTCCTCGTGGACCAACTACCGTGTGGAAGCGAAGGGTAAAATGGATAAGCCGAGCGGCCGAATTGGGCTGGTGGCGAGATTCGTTGATTCTAACAACTATTACAGCATGACATATGAGAACTATACCCAAAAAGTCTACATCAGTAAGCTGGTGAACGGCACGACTGTCGACTTAGCGATTTCCAATCCGATAACGCCGCTTAGCGCTGGAGCGTACCATTCGTTTGGCTTTACGGTGTCAGGCAATATGCTGCTGGCCTACGTAGATGGGCAGCTAATTGCTATGGCTACGGACAACGCCTTTTCAGCCGGGAAGATCGGTGTGTACACACACTTGGCAAAAGCATATTTTGATGACGTTGTCATGAATCCCCTGCCGAATCCCGACGTCACAGCGCCTACTGCGCCAACCGGCTTGACGGCTGATGCGCTCTCGTCTGCGGAAGTTGCGCTGTCATGGGCGCAAGCCTCCGATGATACCGGAGTAACTGGTTACACCATTTATCGAGATGGGCAATCCGTGGGCACGGTGACTGGCGTGGTATATACGTTCAAGGACACAGGATTGAATGTGGCGACGACTTATCACTACACCGTCAAAGCGAAAGATGCGGCGAATAACCTCTCCGAAGCGAGCAGTGAAGCCGTGGTCACGACGAAAAGCACACTGCTGGAGGATAATTTTGAGTCTGGCAGCGCGAGCGGGTGGTCGGTGGTTTCCGGATGGGGAACGTTCTCCGTTGTGTCCGACGTCTATGGCTCCAAGGCTTACCTGTCCAACAATGCCGATAAAGGTGGAGTGAAATCCGTGGCCGGATCCACATCCTGGACCAACTACAGCGTAGAAGCCAAGGGGAAAATGGAGACGACGAGCGGTCGGATAGGGCTTGTGGCGAGGTTCGTTGACTACAACAACTATTACAGTATGTCTTACGATAACTATACCAAGAAAGTTTATCTCAGTAAGTTGCAAAACGGCACGCTAACCGACCTAGCGATTTCAACTGCGATCACACCGCTTGCCGCAGGCACGTACCATACGCTTCGATTCACCGTGAATGGGAATACGCTGCAGGCTTATGTGAATGGGCAGCTCATTGTTACAGCTACAGACAGCACGTTCTCAGCGGGGAAGATCGGTGTGTATACGCATTTGCTTAAGGCTTATTTTGATGATGTTGTGGTGAGTGCAGCTCCATAATTTACCGAACGATGGTGACCAGTTTCAACGTTTGGGGAACCCGTATTCCGCATATTGGAATTCACGGAACTACGGGTTCGTTCATCGTTCCGGATCCTAATCATTTTGGCGGTACTACGGGTTTTGATGCAATCGTTTTTCTACTACTCTCTAATAAAAGAAGGAGTGGTTACGATGAGTTTATCGGTCGGTTTGCATGTTAAAAAAAGAGTTTCACTTGTTTTTTCAGTGATTCTGACAGTAACCCTTTTACTGATTGCAATTGAAATGATCCATGAGAAAGAAGTCCATGCTGCTGCAACAACCTACTATGTTGCCACCACAGGAAATGATAATAATCCCGGTACGCAGAGCCTACCCTTTGCTACGATACAAAAGGGTGTAAATATGGCAGGAACTGCCGGTCCCGGTTCTACAGTTATTGTGAGAGGCGGAACGTATAACCTTACCTCGCCTATCAGTATAACTACTTCAGGTGCAAGCGGCAGCCCGATCACGATAAAGGCATTCGCAGAGGAGATACCGGTTATATCCGGTCAGAATACTTATCCCAATAACAGTAACAGTCTTCAAACAAATACGTATTCGGGACCGGATGTTACTAATGACGGAGTGACCTATCATAACGGACAGCAATTCACTTTATCCTGGAATCCTCTGATGAAAATCACTGCCAATTATATTACCATTGACGGACTTGAAGTGACAGAATCCTATGGTGGGGGAATTTATGCAGGTAACTCGGGTACAACAAGATATCATGATATCATCATTCGGAACTCAAATATTCATGAGAACCGTGATTGGGCTGTGCAGTTAGAGAATGTCGATTATTTTACTTTGGACGGCAATACGGTGCGGGAAAATGGCAACTTTGGGCGCTTCAGCAGATCATCAAGTGAATTGAACTGGTCTTTGATGATCATGATAAGAGGCAGCGCATATGGAACAATAAAAAACAGCACCATATACCACAACTGGGGTGAAGGGGTTGGATTCTGGTACAACACACATGATGTGGTGTTGGAAGATAACTCTATTTATGATAATTATGCTTTGGAAGTCTATGTAGACAAGGCTCATGACATAACCATTCAGCGGAATATGATCTATAATACAGGGAATTCGATTTATTTCAGGGATGGTAGCCCTTCCTTCGGAATTGCAATAGCGGATGAGCCTTTTCAAAGTTATTTGCCAGGTTATCACAGGACAATTATCAACAATTTCCTAAAAGGCAACAGCAAGAATTTTGCTTATTGGAATACAGGATACTCAAACACTCATTTGAAAGATGAACTTATTGCAGGCAATACCTTTGTTGATTCAACGAGTACGAATATATCAATTACCGGAGGTGCAAGCCATGAAAACACAAAGATAGAAAACAATATATTCAAATCGAGCGCGGGTACTTTACAGAGTGTAGATCAGATTTCGGGATTGATCTTCTCCAATAACTGCTGGTCTAGTGCTGTTTCCGGAGTCGCCTCGAATGTAAATGATGTCATTGGAGATCCGTTGCTTGTTGGCGGCACATTCGGACCAGGCTATTTCAAGCTGCAGAACAATTCTCCGTGTATTGCTAAGGGCAAGAATAATGTAACGGATGTTGCAGTAGATTATTTTAAAAACGTAAGGAACAATCCGCCAAGTATAGGAGGATATGAGCATCCTACAGTTCTCATAGATAATAGTAATTCGACAAGAGTAACAAAGACAGGAGCATGGACGGTCAGTTCTCTCAGCAACCAAAAGTATGGCGCTGACTATCTGCATGATGGAAATGCAGGGAAGGGATCAAAGAGCGTCACATTTACACCTAACATATTGACTACAAACACATATGACGTTTACATGTGGTGGAATGCCGATACGAACAGAGCAAACAATGTGCCGGTCACTGTAAACTATGCTGGCGGGACGTACAGTACGACAGTTAATCAGCAGGCAAACGGAGGGAAGTGGAACTTAATAGGGAGTTACACATTCAATGCAGGGACATCGGGTAATGTGGTGATCAGCAATTCGGGGACAACCGGTTTCGTTATTGCGGATGCTGTTAAATTTGTTACACATTAAAACAAAAGGGGCTGAAGGGGGAATCCTTCGGCCCCCTTTTTTTCGCGATATACCGCGATATAACACTGAGGCAGAACAAGGATTGGTACATTTATTGTGATTTTTGTGTATAACGAAATGCAATTTTATCTATTTATTTCATACAACAAATCATGTATGATATATCATGTGAAGAAGAGCGAAAACTAATCGCGCATTTGGTCTAGAAGTTTCTTCCAGAATAATCATACACGATATATGATAATACAGAACTGAGGTAACGCCAATGAATCTAGCAGGAAAAACAGCCATTGTAACGGGAGGCGGATCGGGTATCGGCGAAGCAATTGTCCGCTTATTCGCTGCCCAAGGCGCAGCGGTTATCATAGCCGATTGGAATGAGCAGGGAGCATCGCAGCTAGCAGAAGAATTAACATCTTCCGGATATCAAGTCGTGGCGATGAAAGTCGATGTTTCAAGAGATTCAGATGTCCGGGAGCTTGTACAAGAAACCCTACATAGATTTGGACAGCTAGATGTACTTGTCAATAATGCTGCTGTTATTTTACCCAAATTCGTGGAAGAAGTGGAGGAGGAGGAGTGGGATCGACTCTTCCATATTAATTTGAAAAGTGTGTTCCTCACGGTCAAGCATTCGCTCCCTTATTTAAGAAAAACGCGAGGATCGGTCGTTAATATGGCTTCCCTCAACGGCTTGGTGGGGCAAAAAATGAATCCCGTATACGCCGCAACGAAAGGCGGAGTCGTCGCCCTGACCAAGGCACTAGCGTTGGACTATGCGCCAGATGGAGTCAGAGTGAATTGTATTTGTCCGGCAGGTGTATCTACTCCCCTGCTGCAGCATTGGATTCAAGAGCAGGATGATCCGATTGCGACGAATCAGATTTTGAATGATATGCATCCAATTGGCCGACCAGCAACCTCGGAAGAAGTTGCTCAAGCTGCGTTGTTCTTAGCAAGCTCACAATCCGGTTTCATAACTGGTGTTGCTCTTCCGGTCGATGGCGGAGCTTCGCTTGGGTATTAATATATTTTATTCATAAAAATTAGGGAGATGGATCAGATGAAGATTACGAAAGTGGAAAGCTTTGTTTTGCACGTGCCGATTACACCGCCGATTACAGATGCTATCAATGTCGCAACACACTGGGGATTAGCTGGTGTTCGCATCTATACAGATGAAGGCTTTATTGGATACGGTTACACAGGTACATGTGCCCATGGTGATGATATGATCGTCGATACCATCGATAAATACTATGCTCCACTTTTGGTGGGGAAAGATCCGTTTATGGTAAGAGAACTATGGGATGACATGCGTTTTGGCAAAATGCACTGGATCGGTAGATCCGGCGTAACGCACATGGCGCTTGCAGCTGTTGACATAGCGATTTGGGATATCATGGCGAAGGCCTCGAATAAACCGCTATGGCAGTATCTGGGCGGGGCTAAATCGAAACCGATTAAAGCCTATAATACGAACGGCGGCTGGCTCAACTGGTCAAAAGAACGTTTACTGAAGGATGTAACGGAAATAGTAGAGTCAGGCTTTACAGGAGTCAAAATCAAAGTCGGAAAGCCGGATCCGCGTGAGGATTATGATCGTTGCAAAGCGGTAAGGAAGGCAATCGGGGACGATGTGATCTTCATGATTGATGTCAATCAACAGTGGAATATCAATACCGCTATGACTTGGGGCAAAAAACTTGAAGAATTCGATTTGTTCTGGCTGGAGGAGCCACTGAATCCTGATGACATTATGGGTCACAAAAAACTCGCTGATGAGTTAAACGTACCTATCGCTTTAGGGGAGCATGTGTATAACAAATATGCGTTCAGAGATTATATTCACCAAGGAGCAATCGAATATTGCCAAGTAGACGTGACTCGTGTCGGCGGTATTACAGAGTGGCTGCAAGTGGCAGGTTTAGCGGCTTCTTATGATGTGCCGATCTGTCCACACGTTGGGGATATGGGGCAAATTCACCAACACCTTGTAGCATCTACACAAAATGCAATCATGCTCGAGTACATTCCATGGATTCGTCATATTTTTGAAGAGCCGGCTACGGTGAAAGAAGGACATTATGTACTGCCACAAATGCCAGGTGCCTCGACTACGATTCTTCCTAAATATTTTGAAGAATATCGGATTAGATAGGGCTACGATAATAAGGCTGCCTTGCAGCAGCCCATTCTGTCCGCCAATGGATAGAATTACCGAAATTTAATCTATTGCTATGATAAATATTCGATCAACTGCTCGTGGTTTATTTGGAATTTTTTCGGCAAGGGTTTATTGGTTAAAAGAGAATTATCATATTTTTCGGGAATGAAGGAAGAAAAAGTTTCATGCTTTAATTCTTCGAATACAACATCCGTATAACCCCAACGTGTCACAAGTTTTTTTGTAAATTCGGAATGATTCATGATATCGGTAGTCCCAAGATGGTAAATGCCGGTGAGCCCTTGTTCCATCAAATAGGTAATCTGCATCGATAATAATTGATCGGTGTTCCTGGTGGAATACACATTGGTATAGATCTTTATTAACTCTCCGTCTTGAAGCTGTTGTTTCAATTCATTAGTTCGAGGTGAGTCATGACCAAAAATGGCTGGAATCCTAACGATGGTAAGTTTGTCGAGTAGTATTTCAGCCATTACCCTTTCGCATTCCGCTTTAAATTGTCCATAATCACTGGCAGGGGCAGGGGGATCCTCTTCGAAATGCGGCGAGTCGGTACTTCCATCGAATACGTTGGAGGTGGAACAAAAAATCATTCGGCCACCCGTATTTCTTAAGTATTCAGCAGTTTGAATATGGAACTTAAGCTGCTTCGCAAAATCTCCGCGCAAAGCCATAACTACGACATCGGGATTGACTTGCGATAAAAACATGTCCAGTAAATCAAGTTCACCAGTTGAAAGCTGAATAGTACGATCTGAAGGTAGAAACGACGGTTCCCTTGAATGATAACTTCCATAAACATCATGATAATTAACTGTAAGAGTTTTAGTTAATGCTTTTCCGACGGTCCCGCTTACTCCGAAAATGATTACTTTCATTTGGCTTTATCTCCTTTGAGGTTTTGAGAGTTACCCCTATCAGCGTGGGGAGTGACTTAGTTGGATCAAATACAAATTTTATGTTACGTAAAAATATTTTATTGCGTTAATCGAAAATTGTCAATTAACAATTGCCTAGTTTTTTGTTGGATGACAAATTGGTTTTGAAATTGACAATAAAGTTTTGAAATGACAAATAAAGATTTGAAATGACAAATATAGTTTTGAAATAGAGGTTTAGCTAGTTTGTTGGATGAGAAATTGCTTTTGAAGTAGACAATAATACTTTTGAAGTGACAATTAAAGTCTTGAAGTAACAAATTAAGTTTTGAAGTAAAGTAGGCGTTCACTCAATCTATTGGGTGAACGCTTATTACATTTTTTTCTATGATTCCCGTTAGCGTCGCATCCCTGCTTAGGGTGCGTGGATTGAAATATCTAACATCACCTTAACATCCTGCCATGTTTCTTTGGGTTGGATTAGGATGTGCTATTCGACTTTCAATTGATTAATTCTTTTTGACAGGTCCTACAGTTTGCGAGTTTGTTAGACATGTTTGATTTCTCCTTTTCAATGGACTGGCTCTTATAGAAACACACATAAGACAAACTGGAATTGACATATAAATTGCTGGAAAGAAGCTCTGAGAGGGAGGGAAGGTAAATGATGTTTCAACCACACCCAGATAATACCGCAATTGTGATTACAGACCCACAAAATGACTTTATGTGTCCTGGGGGGAGAGGCTATCATCTGACAAAAGCAAATATTGAACGAAACAATACGATACAAAACCTTGAACTATTAATGAGAACTGCCATGAATAAAGGATACCAACTATTTATATCACCCCATTATTTATACCCTCATGATTATAGCTGGCAATTTACAGGAAATGAACAAAAAATGTTATTAGGTCTTAGAATGTATCAAGTGGCAAATGCGTACACACCACCGTCATTTGGAGCTGATTTTGTTCATTCTTTAAAACCTTATATTTTTGATAGGAGAACCGTCGTTTCAACTCCACACAAGGTTGCTAGCCCACAAACAAATGACTTGGTTTACCAGTTACGACAACATAGAAAAGAGAAGATAATTATCGCAGGAGTGCTTTCCAACATTTGTGTAGAGTCCCATATGAGGCATTTAATCGAAACTGGTTTTGAAACAGCTGTTGTATACGATGCCACGGCAACAATAAGTGAAGAAGATTTTCAAGCAGCCGTTACGAATTACAAAGCATTTGCCAGTGCTAGTTGGACAACAATGGAAGCTATTTCATACTTATAAATCCTTTGAGCGCGACGAGAGGGTTTAAAACGTGCGAATGAAAGTTTGCTAGCAACTCGTTATGTAGATCTCCTAATACACGAAGAAGGTCTAATTCACGTTCTCTATAAAGAGTTGAGGTATGGTTTGTGGCTATCAGTACAATGAAATAGGATTATTCCAGACAAATGTAGGTAGATTTGTGTCGTTAGACAAATGTCGGATGATAAGAACATGGTTACATTAAAAGTCGCATTTGATGCGGCTTTTTCATTTTATGTCCTCAAGTTCTTGTCAAAATTAAATGACAAGAACTTTGGGACATTCCCGACGAATGCTCTGTAATCTTGAGCACTGTTTGTTGAGCTAACGGGCAGTGGACAACAATGGAAGCTATTTCATACTTATAAATCCTTTGAGCGCGACGAGAGGGTTTAAAACGTGCGAATGAAAGTTTGCTAGCAACTCGTTATGTAGATCTCCTAATACACGAAGAAGGTCTAATTCACGTTCTCTATAAAGAGTTGAGGTATGGTTTGTGGCTATCAGTACAATGAAATAGGATTATTCCAGACAAATGTAGGTAGATTTGTGTCGTTAGACAAATGTCGGATGATAAGAACATGGTTACATTAAAAGTCGCATTTGATGCGGCTTTTTCATTTTATGTCCTCAAGTTCTTGTCAAAATTAAATGACAAGAACTTTGGGACATTCCCGACGAATGCTCTGTAATCTTGAGCACTGTTTGTTGAGCTAACGGGCAGGATACTTCCAATATGTGTTAAAATGTAGTGTGAAGGTTAGTCTTGTGGCAGGAGGGAATTCCGATGAATCGATGGGTCGGTGCGGCAGCTTTATGTGTCAATTCTGATAGACAATTACTTATGGTCCTACAAGGTAAACCAGAAGAAGAGAAACGATGGTCGGTGCCGTCTGGGGGCAAAGATGAAGATGAAACACTAGAAGATTGCTGTATTAGGGAAGTTTATGAGGAGACAGGTTACCGCTGTAAAATTAACAGAGAAATAAAGGGTAAGGCAGGGGCATTTGGTCCAGTTGAATTCCATGTTACATATTTTGAGGTTGAAATTTTAGGTGGCCAATCAACAATCCATGACCCTGATGGACTTATATATGAAATTGCTTGGAAGACCTCTGAGCAGCTGAATGACCTGCATTTTTCCTTTCCTGAAGATAAAGAGTTCTTGTTACAGTACATCGAACAAAGAGCATTGCGCTAACGAGGAAGATAGTTAAGAAAATACAAAGTGAGGATTTCATATGAAGCAATTAACATTCCATGAGTTACAGAGCTACCTAGCACTAAAATACAAAGAAGGACGTACTTCATCTGCTTTGTTTATGAAACTTGTAGAAGAAATTGGTGAGGTAGCAGAGGTACTAAACCAGTTAGAAGGTCGAAAAGAAAATTCAAGTGATGCTTCATTAGAAAAAGAGTTAGTCGATGTTATACATTACGCAGTAGCCATTGCGAGCATAAATCATATTGATTTAACAAAGGCCATAATTCAAAAGGATAAGCAAGCTGCAATTAAATATAATCAATCTCCAAATTTAGAAGAATTTTTAGAAGTACAAAACAAAGATCATACCATTAAAAATATTTAATATTTCACTACTCAGCTAAACGGGGAACGTTACTTTCATAAGAGATCACCGGCTGTCGCGCAGTCAGAAGATCTCTGTTTTTGTTGAACTAAAGGACAGATTTGCTTAATATGTGCCTGTGGTCTGGAGTTGGCATCACGTGGGAAGGTACCTTGACGTGCAATACGTCGCATGCGGCCGTTATTAGCCAATTTTTGGTTTTCTCCAGTACCAAAAGGTGCTAAAGATCAGATAGAGTCCCGTGACTGCTGTAATCAGTATAAGGGTGAAGCCCGACATGCTCCCCATGGAATCAAGCCAACCGATTCTTTTCATACCAAACAGACTGATGTTAAACACGATTCCAATCAGCATTACGGACCATATGGATGAAAGGCGTACATAGATGGATCCATAAATGAATCCTAACGCTAAACCCAGAAGCTGCATCGCAATTCCCCCCGGCTGCAACGCCGCAATAATCAAAGCGATGACGAGAATTGGCCAGAATACGGGAACATGTTTCCGGGCTTCGTTAAACATGATACCAATAAACAGGATCAGCTCGAGTGCAGTGGTGAGCACGGAGGAAAGTAAAATGTAAACGAAAGGAACAGAGGCGAAATATTCTTCTGTAAAATCATTGAATGTTGTAATGTTGTAGTAAAGAAGTAGTTTCATGGAGGCAGCGTTTAATAAAGTGAAGGACAGCCCGATTGTTATCATGTGAACCGAAAAGCTCGGATTGATCGGCGAGAAACTACTAAGTCTCCAGAAGTTTATCGGTGCCTGTTTCAAAAATCGATATTTCATGGCGTAAACAATTGCGGAAAGAGCGATTGTAATTACAAGTACCATGAATACCTGGATTGGGATGTTCTTTCCTTTTCCGAACTGCCCCCATCCTAATACAGGATCAATGACGATATTATAGAGGAAGATTACTAAAATTATGAGCGTTAAGTAGAGTAAGTAATTTCCCAGCATAGATAAATATCTCTTCATGAGAGTCGCCGCCTTTCATTTTTCGAAGAGTAAACTAACTCATTCCTTTTCAGAATATTCCTTACCCATGAATAATATAATAACTCGTATTTTATTTAGCGAAATATAGCGCATTCCTTCAGGATGGTATGAATAATTCGATGAAATATAGAGTGATTTATTATGAATCTCCCCCTTCTGTCGAATAGATGCTTAGCGCTTCTAAATTGTTCATATAGACAATGTAACTTCCATGCGTAGCATCAGTGTAAATTGAGAAAGTATAGACGTCCTTATTGTCATTAGATGCAGAAAATTCTTGAATGGTTTTCTTGCAAAAGAAATAGAGTAAGTCCTCAATCTCTTTAGAAGAAACGAATTTACCTTCGTTTCCATCTAATGACTCCACCTCAAGAATTTCTTTCTCAGGAGTACAAACCAGATATACCCCATCATCTTCAAGCTCACGTTTCCCCTTAATCAATCTACCGATATGTACATTGTATGAACTCATATATTGTCACATCCTTAAGAATAATAGATAAATTCTACCATTAGAATATATTCTTGGATACACTCTGGTTAAAGCTTCTTATTCAACTTTAGTTAGAAAGGAGTATCTACATAAAATGCAAATAAAGTTCAATTAATAAAGGCTTAATTATATGAATTGTTGAAGTAACGTGCAGTTTACAGTGGGAGAGCCAAATACACTACAGACATTGAGGCTGCCGCGATATAGATCGGCAGCCTCATTACAAGGGACGGGCAGATTTGCTTAATCTAATAATTCGTAATAGGTGGTATTTACATAAGAACATACGTGCGATATGATGGTTTTGCATATATATCCAATATTGAGTTGGGGTTGGATTATTTGGTTACATTTAGTGAGTCTTATTTTGGGAGGTCGTCGGCATGGACAAGAATTCTGTTTCTAGAACAAACGTTGTAGGCAGCAGTCAGGTTGGTGCCATCTCGGTGGACATGGATAAGAGTGTTATTCATGAAACAAACAGCTTATTTTGGGATACAAAAGGAAATGATGTTTTAGGAGCAACCGCACTCCCTAAATATGGAGCATTTGTCTCAGAAGAAAAATGCCAGCTTTTTGGGGATGTCTCAGGGAAAAAGATGCTGGAGATAGGCTGTGGAAGCGGTCAATCTTTGCAATATCTGGGGGAACGCAAAGCATCTGAACTATGGGGTATAGATATATCAGAAAACCAAATTGAAAAAACAAAGCAACTTTTAACAGCGAGTGGTCTTTCAGCGAAATTAATCTGTTCCCCAATGGAAGAAAAATGTGGCATACCAGAGGATTATTTTGACTTTGTTTATTCGATTTATGCCATAGGCTGGACAACTGACCTTGAGGGAACCTTTTGCAGGATTGCTTCTTACCTAAAAAAAGACGGTGTATTTATTTTCAGTTGGTCTCACCCTATACACAAATGTGTTGTTGCAGAAAATAATATTCTTGCTTTTAAAAAATGTTATTTCGATGAATCTTGGTATTCGGCATCTATTGGCGAGAGTACGCTAACATTATCGGACCGTAAACTATCAACCTATATGAATGCGTTGGCAAAAGCGGGATTTGCCATTGAGCAAATGATTGAGGAATCTGATACGCAGGACAATAACGACGATTTTGCAAAAAAAGCAAAGATGCTTCCTGTAACTTTTGTAATCAAAGCAAGAAAACTATAGTATTCGATAGAATCGTGACGAGCAGGCAGCCGACAACATTGGCTGCCTGTTGAACTATAGGGCAGCATAGTTCAATTAATAACTAATTTATCTCTTCCATTTTATATCTATTTATTGCATTGTTATTAGATAATTATTGAAACTAAACGTTTGGAAAGAAAGGGGATTATACTTTGAATTTTAAAATAGGCGAATTACATAATCATTTAAATCAGCTTAAAAATTTAGAAAACACCTCATATTATGAATTTCTAAAGGTACCATCGATGAGTGTAGGACTCTATAAACTGAATAAAGGCGAAACGGATAACCAAGAGCCACATACAGAAGATGAGATTTATTTGGTAATTGAAGGTAAATCTTCGTTTCAGAATGGAGAAACATTTACTGAAATTAGTAAAGGGGACGTCCTATTCGTAGAAGCAAATAAAGAACATAGATTCTATGATATAACGGAAGACCTAACTACTTTAGTTTTTTTTTCACCAGCAGAACACTCAAATAAATAAGTTAGTGTTTTAAGCTAACGGTAAACGTTAGTTCAACGAGCCATCTGTTTTTATTAATTTGTCATATATATTTCAAAGCTAATTTGTAATTCAAACAATTTACCCCTAAATCCATTTCAAAACTTTATTTGTCATTGTAATTTTCACGAAAAGCCAGCAAACCCTTGTGTTTGCTGGCTTTCTTCATTTCAAAACCAATTTGTCATTTAACAGTTTTTATTTTTTTTGAAGTGACAAAATTAGTTTTGAAGTTAAATAGGCGTTCACTCCATTGAGTGAGCGCCTATTTAATTTCTTTAAGGAAGAAGTTCTTAGTTGTCGTATGGAAGCAAGTCTGTCAATCCGCCGGGGGGGGGGGTGATTAAACGGGTAGAATAACGCAATGGGACCGCAGTCGAAATAAAGAACAGAATTGCTCGATTAACGAAACCCATGGCCATTCATGCGGGAGACCTTGCATTGCGCCATCTGGCCCGGTTATTGTCCGAGTCATCGGAGCTAGCCATTATCCGGAAAATGCCTTTGAGCTCTATAAGAGAGCGGATCAACGCATGTTTTTGATGAAGAAAGATGCTATCCGAATACGTAAAAAAGAAGTCGCCCATCGTCGCGGTCGACCTCTAATTATTCTATTGCACGGTCAGGATTTGTGGACCTTCAGCCGTGATGGCGATCGTATGCTCGTATTGGGCGGCGAGCTTGCGGTCCAGCGTCCGCGCAGTCCAGCCGTCCGGATCGATTGTCATGTAGTAGGTGCCTTCGGTGATCATGGGCTCGATCGTGAAGACCATGCCTTCCTTGATGCGGAGGCCTTTGCCGGGCTTGCCGACATGCATATAAGTCGGCTCCTCGTGCAGGTCCCGGCCGATGCCATGTGCGAGAAGGTCGCGCACGACGCCGAAGCCGTGCGATTCCGCATGCCGCTGAATCGCGCTCGTCACGTCGCCGAGTCGATTGCCGGGCTGCGCCTGCGCGATGCCGAGGTCAAGGCATTCCTTCGTGACGCGCATCAGCTTCTCGGCGGTCGGCGAGATCTTCCCGACCGCATAGCTCCAGGCCGAATCGCCGAGCCAGCCGTCGAGCTCCGCGACCGTGTCGATCGTCACGATATCGCCTTCCTCAAGTGGCTTATTGCTAGGGAAGCCATGTGCGATCACATCGTTGGCGGAGGCACAGGTCGCATATTGATAGCCCTTATAGCCTTTCTGATATGGCTTTGCGCCGTGCTTTAACATAATGTCCTCGAATATGCGCTCAATCTCGTTGGTGGTAATACCCGGTTTGATAAGCGGGGCGATTGTACGATGGCATTCAGCCACCACTTGGCATGCCTTGCGGATAGCCTCAATTTCATGCTTGCTTTTTAAAATGACCATGTTCGTATCAGGACTCCTTCGTAATAGCTTGCATAGCGAGTCGGGCGATTCGATCGACGTCCAGGTCGGAATGGCCCGCATAGTAGTGCAGCCCGCAGCAGCCGACCAGCACGGCAAGCATATGGTCGACGCTGTCGCCTTCGCGCTTAGCGATCGATTGGAGCGGAACGTACAGCCGTTCCATGAATCGTCTCTTGATGGGGGGCCGATCCTTCTCAGGCAAGCCTGCATAATGTTCCGCGGCCATTTTGTAGACGAGATATGCGCGGGAGTCCGACTGCCACAGCCGGAGCAGCTCCTTGCAATACGCCAACAGCTGACTGTCATCTGGGCTACTGCCGCAAATGTTTGCCCATTCTGCCAGGGCTTGCTCGCATCGCTCGAAGCCGCTGCCCAGAACATCTTCTATTAATAAATGCCGATTGGGGAAATAATGGTATACCGTGCCATAACCGAGCTCGGCCTCGCGAGCGACGTCGCGAATATCAAAGCTGCCGCCTGTGCGGAAGTAGACGCGCGCGGCGGCGTCCAGGATCTGTTCTCTGCGCTGTATGCGGATGAGCTCATTTTGTTCTTTGGTACGAGGGCACATGGGCGCGTGAACCTCCTTGTATAGACCTGCAAATTTGTCGATATAAATATAGTAACGCATGGGGCGGGGATATGCAAATAATCTGTTGGCGAAAGAAAATAGAGTCAACTATAGCCATCAGAATAAAAATCCTCTTAACAAGAACCGTTATTTTCTATTTTCTCCTTGCATTCCGACCAAGTAAGGCAGTTGCAGCTTAACCCATTATCTAAAATTCGTATCATCGAATTCAGCTGTTTCTTTCGCACTTCTAGTTCGGAGCGTTTTTGTTTTGCCATATGCTTCCAACGATCCGAAAGCGAATCACTTGGTTCAAAACCTTCCAGAAGAACAGTAATTTCCTGAATGCTAAAGCCAGTTTGCTGCGCGACTTTAATAAAATTGATGCGGTCTAACAACCCTTCTTCATATCGTCGCTGTCCATTTTTGCGTTCTGGAGTAGGAAGTAATCCAACGGATTCATAGTAACGCAGCGTAGAAGCATTTATTTCTGCTTTAGCCGCGAGCTGCCCAATACTAAGTCCAGCCATAAAAAAACCTCCTTGACTTAAAGTTAGCTTTAAGTTTTATGATTGGATTATAACTTCATTTGGAAGGTGATGTAAATGAATAAAGGGAGTTGGCTGGCGGGTCTTGGACTATTAGGTGCGTGCGCTTTGTGTTGTGCGTTACCGCTGCTTGGTGGTGTGGCAGTTTTAGGGATATCCTCTTTATTTTTGAATCCGTTTGTTTTAGCCGGTATCGCGCTTATGTTCGTGATAACAGGTATCGGTTGACAAATAAGTTTTGAAGTGGACAAGAAAGCTTTGAATTGCCAAATAAAGGTTTGAAGTAAAAAGGCGTTCACTCTAAGAGGGTGAACGCCTTTTTATTTTTATAATATAATTAGTTTCAAAGTTCCACGATCGGCAACTGTCCGTCAACGCCTACTGTTGAACCGTTTGATCGCTTCCTCGGTCACCGGCTTGAAGAGGTTAACGAGGTTGCCGTCGGGATCGCGGAACAGCACAGAACGGTTCCCCCACGGCATCGTGGTAGGTTCCTGTACCCAATCATTGACAAACAGCTTCAAGCGCGCGTATTCGGCTTCGACATCGTCGACGCGGAACTCGATGATGACTGTGCGATTGTTGGCCGCCACTACGGAACCAGCGCCGAATAGTTGCGCCGTCTGGGAGTGGCCGATTGCCAAGGTGCATGATGGTAAAACGAGTTCGGCAAAAACGGGCGCGGGGCGCTCCGCCGAAACACCCATGACTTTCTCATAGAACTCGACGAGACGATCCACGTCGTCGGTAATGATGCGTACAGAAGCGAAATTCACAAGATATCATCCTTTCTATAATAAATGATACAATACCGTATCATCTCAACTTGGGCCAGAACCAGCGAAGCTTCCGTAAGGGGCAAAGTAGCTGTAGTAAATAGATTACAAAAGTTTGCGGATTAACCGATGCTTGCTAGTTCTACCCCATGTTGTAAATTTTCCTGTAAAGGCCCGATTTAATCAAAAACTAAACCATTCTACTTTATTGATCATAGTGTCCCCAGCCGATGCAAGACATACTTCGCATTTATTTCCCACTCCTTTACGTTTACTTACTCCGATTATAAAAAAACGCTACTGACAACAGTATGTCAGTAGCGTTTTTTGTTTTTTTGGCTTCCTCACGAATCCGATTTTGGAATGATCTATTTTATATAAACGAATGGTTTCATAACAACAATAATATAATATTAATCGGTAATTATATATTGCAAAACAATAAATTTTTCGTTAGAATCAATTTAAAATATCTAAGCGAGGTGCATATAATGAAACGAGAAACACTTTTTTTAAAGATCGTTGTTTTTCTCATTGGAATTCCGGTTCTTGCGTTGTTATGTTGGTTGCCTTGGATAGCTAATGAAGCAGCAGATCAGTATCGAGAGTTCGCATATTTGAAATACCCCGTATTAATAGGGATATATGTAACGGCGATAGCGTATTTCGGTGCATTGTATCAGGCGTTAAGACTTTTAAGCTATATTGACAAGAATAAAGCTTTCTCGGAATTATCCGTAAAGGCTTTAAAGAAAATAAAATACTGTGCAATCACAATCAGTAAACATGTCCATTATAATCAATATTGATGTAATGCTGGCGAAAAGGAAAATGAGTGTTACAGAACTTTCGGAGAGGGTTGGAATAACGATGGCTAATATTTCTATATTGAAAAATGGAAAGGCCAAAGCGATTCGAATATCCACGTTAGAGGCGATTTGTAAGGCTTTAGACTGTCAGCCTGGAGATATCTTAGAATACAAAATTGACGAAGAATCGCCAGGGGAGGTATAACCATGGACAGTAACAATCTGATTATTGAAAATATGGCTAACCCCCATGAGCTGGAGAGAATGTTTAGACAAGAACCTGAAGCTTTTAAAAAGTCATTCGCATACGCCTGGGAACAAAACCCTGAATCACAAGCTCTTGCCGTTTGGTATGAAAGATTGTATTTCAAGGAGACGGTACATACAGAAAAAGCTTCCTTGCTTCAGAAAGATTTTTTATCCATGGGCATTTTAGCAATTTTGGCTGGGATTATCACTAGGATCATTTTTCATTTTGTCGAACAGCAAGCTATTGCCCCTATTAACCTTGTATTTGGTATACTTCCCTGTATGGCCATCTATTTTGTTTACAATAATTTCCCGAAAAAAAATGTTCTTTACACCCTTGCAGCGTCATTCATAATCTCTGGATTTTATCTGAATATGCTGACACTAGAGCATAAAGACAGTATTCTCCTGGCTTATCTACACCTTCCCATTTTCTTATGGGTATTAGTGGGGCTTGCATTTACAGGAAATGAATATGGCATAGGAAGCGCAAGATTAGCCTATCTTAAATTTAATGGGGAATTTTGCATACTCTTCGCCAGCATGGCAATCAGCGGAATGCTGCTAACAGCATTAACTATGCAGTTATTTAGATTTGTCGGCATGGATATATCTCAATTCTATTTTAAAAATGTCGTTTTAATTGGTGCTGCCGCTCTAGCTATTGTGGCTACATACCTGGTATCAAGGAATCTTAAACTTGCTAAAAATATAGCACCCTATATAGCCAAAATTTTTAGTCCTCTTGTACTGCTCACATTGTTAGTCTATCTGATTACGGTTACTTGGGTCGGGAAAAATCCATTCTTAGATCGTGATTTCCTATTATCCTTCAACGGAATACTCCTTAGTGTATTGGCCGTCACCATATTCTCCATTACAGAAAGCGGGATAGACGAGAAAAAGGGCATTTCTGATTATATAAATTTTGCCCTAATATTACTCGCACTTATCATAGACAGTGTGGCTTTATCAGCCATCGTGTTCCGACTTTCTTCTTATGGAATTACGCCCAACAGACTTGCGGTTTTAGGTGTAAACCTATTGATCTGGGCCAATCTAATTTGGATTATGCTCTCCTATATGCGGTTTCTACAAAACAAGACCGGTCCGTTGGCCATCCAAAATGCCGTTACTAAGTATTTGCCGATCTACGGGCTTTGGGCAGCTTTCGTTACATTTACTTTTCCTTTAATTTTTAATTAGTAAGGCTCTGCATAGTGAAATTTGCCGCTCGGTCTCCCTGTTGGGAAACGAGCGGCTTTTTCTTTCCAAGGTTAACGGCGATAGGAGACGAAGAATGTAAGTCATTAGTAGATTGGGGATTTTTAATTCGCCGTCAAGAGGTGTATATCAAAGTAAACACTGGTATATGGAAGGATCACGTTTCTTTTTTTATACTTAAACTATCAAAGGAAGTTGGAACGCGTACAGCATCCGGAGGAACATGTTGAGCCAAATGGGAGGGGTCATATGAAAATGAAATTGAGAGGGAAGGGCGTTCTCACAACTGCTTTGATTACAAGTCTTATCGCAGCAACGGCGTGCAGCAGCAAAACGGAGAATAGCCCGCAACCGTCCGCGTCCGCGACAGCATCTGCAACTGCAGCACAAACGCCGGATTCGAAAAAAGTGCTTGAAGTATCCACGATCAGAGAAGGCGATCCGTATTTGAAATTCGACGCAGGTGAAAGCTTCGACAAAAATTCCGTGTACGAAGCCTACGAGAAAGACGTCGGGGTCAAAATTACGAATCAATGGATTGCTGCAGATAGCAACCAATACAAGGAAAAGCTGAAGATTGCCATTGCTTCAAACGACATTCCTGACTTTATGCTGGTCGATGCTACCCAGCTCCAGCAGCTGATTGAAGCGGATATGATTATGGATATTACTAGCGTTTACGATAAGTTCGCTACTCCCGAAACCAAAAAATTCATGCAAGCGGACGGCGGTACCCAAATGAAATCGGCCACTTTTGGCGGAAAGCTGATGGCTATTCCGAGCACGTCCAATCCGTACTACGCCCAGTTTCTATACGTGCGTACCGACTGGCTCAAGAAGCTGAATTTGCCGGAGCCGAAAACGATGCAGGATCTGATGACCATCGCGGAGGCGTTTAAGACGAAGGATCCTGGAGGAACTGGAAGAGCTTACGGGATTGCATTCAACAAGGATATGAAAGAAGACGGAGCAACCGGCTTCATCGGTTTCATGAATGGCTACCATGCCTATATGGACTCGAATGCGGATTCCAATCATTGGATTGATGACGGTACCGGCAAACTTGTAAAGGGTTACGTACAGCCGCAAATGAAAGAAGCGCTCAAGGCGCTGCAAGACATGTTCAAAAAAGGTCTGATCGATCCGGAATTTGCCGTGAAGGACACGCAAAAGGAATCGGAACTCATTTTCGGTAACAACATTGGTCTTGTATATGGCGCCGAATGGGTGCCGGCGCACCTTGCGACCGGCGCGATCAAAGACGGCAAACAAGTGCAGGAATGGGGCGTATATCCGATTCCATCCGTGGATAACAATCCGGCCAAAGCACAAATCGGGATAGGCGGCGACAGATATTACGTCGTGTCAAAGAAAGCGAAAAATCCGGAAGCCGTCATGAGGCTGCTCAATCAATGGATTGTCGTGGATAACAATCAGACGGAAGATAACAAAGTTTATGAGTATGGTAAAGACCGTGTGGAAAAGAAAAGCAACTACTGGTTGCTTAATCCGCTCAGGGTTGGCAGCTTATCGAACAATAACGGCGAAGTGCTGCCGAAGGCGATTGCAGCCAAAGACGCGAGTCTGGCGAAGACGAAAGATCAGAAGACCCGATACGAGCGGGCTATGAAATATGTAAATGGCGATACGAGCATGTGGTGGGAATATTGGATTTCAGGTCCGAAGGGCTCCTACTCCCTTATTCCGGATATGAAAAAGAACAATCAGTTCGAACAAACGAAGTTTTACGGCGCTCCGACACCAACGATGGTGGAGAAGAATGCGATCCTAGAGAAGAAACGTGACGAAGTATTTTTCAAAATTATTATGAATCAGGTATCGGTTGATGAGTTCGATAAATTTGTCGCCGATTGGAAGAAGCTTGGCGGAGACCAAATCACCAAAGAAGTGAACGACTGGTACGCGAAGAACAAATAGTTCTTCTCAAGGAGAGGGATCAGGTACGATCCCTCTTTCTATTCAAACTCGGCGGGGTAATATAAGCAGGTGGTGGTGCATGATGAAATCGATCTCGCGCATGTGGAAACGTGAATGGCCGCTGCATTTGATGCTGATCCCGGGACTGATTTTTGTCATCGTTTTCAGTTACATCCCAATGGCGGGCATTATCATGGCGTTCCAAAAATATATTCCGACCAAAGGTCTGTTCGGTTCTCCGTTCGTCGGGTTGAAAAACTTCAATTATATGTTCGTCTATCCCGACATCGGCCGAATTTTTTTCAATACTATCTATATTTCTGTCATGAAAATCGTTGCAGGTTTATTCGTACCGATTACGATTGCTATCCTGCTCAACGAGATGAGCAGGCAATGGATCAAACGAACGTTCCAAACGCTCGTTTACTTGCCGCATTTCATGTCTTGGGTACTGCTGAGCGGCATATTAATCGATGTACTTTCTCCGACAACCGGGGTTTTCAATCAAGCGCTTGGTTTGCTTGGGATCGACCCGATTTATTTTCTGGGAAATAATCGTTGGTTCCCTTATGTCATGGTCGTTTCGGACGTTTGGAAAGAATTCGGGTATGGTACGATTGTTTACTTGGCGGCATTAACAAGTATTAATCCGTCGCTGTATGAAGCTGCGGAGATCGATGGCGCTGGACGCTGGAAACAGACGCTGAACATTACGATTCCGGGCATGATGCCGATTATCGTGCTGATGTTTACGCTCAACATCGGCAACGTCCTCAATGCCGGCTTCGATCAAATATTCAACTTGTACAGTCCGCAAGTTTACGAAAGCGCCGACATTATCGATACCTTCGTGTATCGGATGGGTGTCGAGCAGTCCCAGTTCGGATTCGCCACAGCGGTCGGACTGTTGAAATCGATCGTTTCGTTTATTTTTATCTCGGTTTCATATTTCCTCGCATACCGTTTCGCGAATTATCGCATTTTTTGAGTAGAGTTATCTGGAAGAGAGGGGACACATCATGGGTTACAAAATGCCACTCGGCAGGCGGCTTTTCTTGAGCGGTAATGTCATATTTCTGGCAGCGATCTCGTTTGCCTGTCTGATGCCCATTATCCATATTTTGGCCTTATCGTTCAGCACCGGGACGGCGGCAGCCGCTGGCAAGGTCACGCTGTGGCCTGTCGACTTTACGACGGCAGCGTATGACAACGTATTCGGCAAGCCTGAATATTTACGCGCTTTTCGGGTTTCATTCGAACGGCTCATTCTCGGAACGACTATCAGCATGTTTCTGACGATCCTCACCGCTTATCCGTTATCGAAAGAAACGAGGCAGTTTCAGTTGAGAACATTTTACGTATGGGTGTTCGTGTTCACGATTTTATTCAGTGGTGGCCTTATCCCCTGGTATTTGACGGTGAAATCGCTCGGCTTGATCGATACAATATGGGCACTCGTGCTGCCGGGCGCGCTTCAGGTGTTCAACATTATTTTGCTGCTTAACTTTTACAGGAACCTACCCAAAGAGCTGGAAGAATCAGCACGGATAGACGGTGCTGGACATTTTGCGACACTATGGAGAATCTATGTTCCCTTAGCTCTTCCTGCGCTCGCGACGACCGGTCTGTTTACAATGGTATGGCACTGGAACAGTTGGTTCGACGGCATGATTTTGATGAACCATCCCGACAAATACCCGCTGCAAACGTTCCTGCAAACCATCATTATCAAACTCGATTTCCGCTTCCTCAAGACACAAGACGCGGAGTTGATCAGCAAGTTGTCCGACCGGACTAGCAAGGCGGCGCAAATATTCGTTGCGGCTTTTCCCATATTGATCGTTTACCCGTTCCTGCAGCGTTTCTTCATTAAAGGAATTGTGATGGGGAGTGTCAAAGAATAAACATTCAGGATTCTCTACCAAAACTTAGCAGGTGAACGAATGATGAAACGCTTTTTCCGACTGAGAGATTCTTCCATATTTAAAAAAATGTTGGCTGCCTTCATGGTGGTTCTGCTGCCGCTTATGGCCATTACATGGTTGATCAACGAGAAAGGCGCGGAAAGCATCCGCAAGGAAATATCTCAGTCGACACTGAATACGACAGGGTATTACCTGGACTCGCTCGAAAAGGAGGCGGACCGGATTGTGCGATATTTGCCCAAATACGTGACGGACGACGATTTGATCGAATTAGCTGCCACCGGTAATGAGTTGTCTTACTACGAACGGGCGGAGAAAATACTGGGTATTCAGAAGCGGCTTGTATTGATGAAGGACTCCAGCCCGTTTATTCAAGAAGCGAAAGCGTATGTTCCTTCCATCGATCGAACGCTGCTGAGCATCCAATACGACACGTCGATCGACAGGCAGGAATACGCGGCCATGCAGCCGAAAAACAGATCATATGAGGAACCGTTCATTTATTGGAACGATCGGCTGTTCATCTCCATGCAGTACCCGGCAAATACGCGGCGTGAGCCGCTTTTCGTCGTCGGGGTCGAGTTGTCTGCCCGCAAAATCAAGGAATCGCTAGCTCAAATCGGCAGCTCGCTCGATGGCCGGAGCATCCTCCTGAGCGTGGACCGTGGCTGGCATATCCAAAGCGACGACGATCCGGCGCTGCTCGAGACGGTCGAGGCTTTTATCAAGGTTAAACAGGCAGAAGGTAAGAAAGAAGGCTACGAAACGGTCCGATATGGGGGAAAAAGCTATCTGTCGGTGTTTAAGTATTCTCCGCTCTGGAATTCGTATTCGATAAGCTTGATTCCCGAAGCGAATGTGCTCGGTCCGATTCAAACCTACCGCGTATGGTTTTGGTGGGCTTGCGTGCTTGCCGTTGTTGTCGGCCTATTTTTCTCATATTCACTGTTCAGGCTGATTTATAAACCGCTCATGCGGCTTGTTCATTCGTTCCGGCACGTTCAGCAAAACCGGCTGATGCCGATCACTATCGACCGCGGGCATGACGAATTCGGGTATTTGTACCAGGCGTTTAATGATACGATTCGGTCGCTTAGAACATTGATCGAAGAAAACTACGAGCAGCAAATCCGTAACCAGCGGTCGGAGCTGAAGCGTCTGCAATCACAAATCAATCCGCATTTCTTATACAACTGCTTCTTTGTCTTGTGTCGGTTGATCAAATCCGAACGCCAGAAGGACAAAGCGTACCAGTTCTGCTTGTACATCGGTGAATATTTTCATTTCATTACGAGGGACGGCGAGGACGAAATCCCGCTAGCACTGGAAGTGAAGCATTCCCGCACGTATGTAGATATGCAGACAGTCTGTTACGGGGATCGCATCCAAGTGAGGTTTGACAGCGATGTACCCGAGTTTTCCGTTCCTCGCTTAGTGCTGCAGCCGATCATCGAGAACGCTTACAAGCATGCGCTTGGCAACATGCGGACCGAGGGCGAACTTTGGGTGCACAGCGAAGAAAACGAAGACAGTCTCTCTTTCTATGTCGAGGATAACGGGAGCGCCGTAACGGATGAAGAGATTGACAGGTTGAACACCCGTTTGCAGTTGTCCGAGGGCCGACTCGAAGAGACGACAGGTCTTGTCAACGTTCATCGCAGAATCCAGCTTCGCTACGGAGCCGAATATGGCATCACGATGGCGCGTTCCACATTAGGTGGATTGAAAGTGAAGATTCACTTCGGTAGGAGTTAAGCATTTTACAGAAACGCTTGAGGAGGGAGAAGTATGTACCGATTGCTTATCGTCGACGATCTTCCGATCATCGTGGACGGCCTGATTGAGCTTTTTGAACAAACGGATGATCTGGACCTCGACATCCTGAAGGCTTATTCCGGCGAGGAGGCGTTGGAGGTACTTCAGAACAACCAGGTCGATATTGTCATTTCCGACATTAAAATGCCCGGTCTTGAAGGGATCGAGCTGCTGCAGGAAATTAAAGCCCAATGGCCGGCTTGTAAAGTCATTTTTCTAACCGGCTATAACGATTTCCATTATGTGCAGAGCGCCGTCCAATACGGCAGCTTCGAATATATACTGAAGATCGAAAGCGATGAGAAAATCATCCGTTCTGTTAAGAGGGCGATCGAGAAGTTCGAAGAGGAATACGATCAGCTGCGAATGTTTGAAAGAGCGAACAACCGGATGAGGCTGGCGCTGCCATCGCTGCAGAAAGATTATATTTCTGGACTTCTTCAGGGCAAATCTGTAACGAGAAGCCAATTGGAGATCCATTTTAAAGATATCGAGATGCCGCTGCGGGCGGACATGCCGATTTTTTTGCTGCTTGGACGTGTCGATGACTGGAGGGACATGATAACGGCTCCGGATAAAGCGCTGCTTATTTACGCCGTGCAAAATGTTACTGAGGAGTTTTTGTCGCCATACGTGCGCAGTTATTCCTATGTGTACGACCAGTCCAAAATCGTTTGGTTCATCCAACCGTTAGGTATGAACAATGCGCCAACGCAAGAGGTTTCATCCGATTTACTGTGGAAACAAACATCCACGTATGTAAGCGGCATGCTCGAGAAGATTCAGCTGACGTGTAAGAAGCTGCTGCAGCTGCCAGTCTCATTTATTCTAAGCAGCGAGCATACGGCATGGAGCGGTGTTTTCGAAAGGTTCCATAGTTTGAAATATGGATTCGTATATGGAATGGGATTGTCCAGCGAGGTTATTTTGACCGATTCCGACATCAGACGGGCAGAGGAAGGCACGGCAGTAGATAAGCAGACCGATTTTTTTCATTATACCCGTGTGCAGCTTCTCACCAAGTCCCTGGAAAATTGCCACCGTGAAGAATTTTACAAACTTTACCTGGAATTGACGCAGATTTGGGGCGAGGAAAACAGCCCGTACGAGAGGAAAAAGGAGCTCTATCACTCCATGGCCGCCATATTTCTGGCATACATCAATAAAAGCTCACAGATGCGCGCATATTTGAATGAGGTCCATGATTTGGCTCCACTGTTCCAGTACGGCGACAATGACTCATGGCTTTCCTTAAGGCAATATTTTATGCAAACGGCTGATTGCCTGTTCAGCTGGAACGCAGCCCAAGGCGCGATGCTTCCGGCGGAAGTTGTGCAAAAGGCGCACCGATTCATCGAAGCCCACATTTCCACGGATATTTCCCTAAATGCGATTGCGGACCACGTCGGACTGAATCCGTCGTATTTCTCCAGACTGTATAAGCAAATGACCGGTATCGGGTTATCCGACTACATCATCGATTACCGGAATTTGAAAGCAAAGGAGATGCTTATGAGCAGCGCCATGAAAGTGAACGAAATCGCTGCCGCACTCGGCTACAATTCCGCACTGGCTTTCATTCGCTTCTTCAAGAAGCAGAACGACACAACGCCTCAAGAATTCAGAATGCTGCGGTTAAAAGTATAGGACATTCGATTCTATGTTAGGAGTTAAATGGGATGAGAAAATTAATTGCTGAAAGAGGGATCGTTGTCTCATGTCAGGCCTACATGGGTGAGCCCTTGTATGGTCCGCACTATATGGCGGAAATGGCCAAAGGGGCAGAATTAGGAGGAGCCATCGGGATTCGCGCAAATGGGGTTGCCGATATATTTGTCATGAAACAGTCTATTCAAGTGCCGATTATCGGGCTGTATAAAAGGAATATGGAAGGCAGCGACGTGTATATTACGCCGACCCTTGAGGACGCTCTAGCTGTATATGCGGCTGGGGCTGATATCGTTGCCATTGACGGTACGAATCGGAATCGCCCTGATGGAAGAACGTTAGCGCAAACGGTTCAGGAGCTCAAACGGATCAACATCCCGATTATGGCCGATATTTCGAATGAAGAGGAAGGTTTATTCGCAGCTGAATTAGGGGTGGATTATATTTCGACAACACTTTCGGGCTATACGCCATACAGCTCGCAATCCAGCAACCCCGATATCAATTTGGTCGCTCGATTAGTAAAGGGCGTTCGTGTTCCTGTTGTTGCAGAAGGAAAGTATTTTACAACACAGGAAGTCAATCGCGCTTTGGAGGCGGGAGCACAATTCGTAGTTATCGGAAGTGCGATAACGCGTCCCCAGATTATTACCGAGAGATTCGTTCAAGCGATTTCCAGCCAAATAAAATCGGACAACGAAAGGTTGTAAAGCGGATGAATGCGATTGGTATCGATATCGGCGGTACTTCGATTAAAGGAATCGTCATCAACGACCAAGGTCAAATATGGAAGCAAGTCAAGATTGCGACTACTGCTGAGCTGGGAAGAGAGCATATACTAAGCAACATGAGATCCGTCATTGAAGATCTTCTTGCTTCGCAGAAGGATGTGGCCGGCATCGGCATCGGTACGGCCGGGAGAGTCAATGCGGATACCGGAGATATCGTATATGCGACTAATAATTTGCCAGGCTGGCAGGGTATGAATATGAAACCGCTGCTTGAGTCTGAATATGGCCACTCTGTCGTCATTGATAACGATGCGAATACGGCATTGATCGGTGAAGCGTGGCTTGGTGCTGGCAAACCCTATCGCGATTTGACCATGTTAACGCTAGGCACCGGGGTTGGAGGAGCCAATATGGTGCGCGGTGAGCTTATCCGTGGGGCGCAATGGAATGGCGGCGAATGGGGGCATGTTGTTCTAGTCCCGCGAGGGCGTCTTTGCAATTGTGGTCAATACGGATGTATGGAGCAGTATGTATCTGGTACTGCTTTTGTAGCAGCTGCGCGAGAGGTCACCCAAATTCCATATGCGACGGGCGTGGAGGTACTGCAAGATTTTAATAACGGGCACCCTCAGCTCGTAGGCATGGTCGATCGGTTTTTGGATGATTTGGTGATCGTCATCTATAACATTCATCTTAGCCTGAATCCGCAAGCAATTATCATTGGTGGGGGTCTTGTCGATTCCCGGGATTACTGGTGGGGGCTGCTCACGACCAAAGTGAAGCAGTTACAGCTCGACATCGAGGTAAAACCGGCGGAACTTGGCAATCTGGCAGGGGCGATAGGAGCAGCTAAACGGGTGTTTTCTTCCTTGGAAGGATAATGTAAACAAGTACATTTATGAGAATTACTTAATTGTATAATTGTGGTAATATAGATGGTATAGCAGCTAGCTGGAATGCGAAGTTCAATTACTTGTGAGGTGAAGTCTATGAAGCAAGTTAATGAAAATATAATACTCGATGTACAACTTGCATCTCTGGATGAAAGCCATCTTGTACTTGAGCTTTGGAAAGGGTCTGCAAGGTGGCTTCAATCTAAAGGGATAAATCAATGGAATCCAGAAAATTTTAATATTGAACAAATTCATGAATGTTTTAGAAAAGGTAATGAGATCTATTTGGCTAGGTTGAGAGAAGAAGTTGTGGGAACACTTTTCATTTGTTGGTCGGACCCTTTAATTTGGGCAGAACTTGATAATAATGAATCAGGATATATTCATAGATTTGCTGTAAGTAGAAGTCATTTAGGGAATGGCATAGGTCAATTATTATTGAAATGGGCTGAAAACTATATAAAAAATAAAGGGAAGAACCGAATAAGGCTTGATTGTATGGCTGAAAATGATAGATTAAATCAATATTATTTGGAAAGCGGATTCCAACATATAAGACTATTAGAATGGGATAATGGTTGGAAATTCAATTTATATGAGAAGAGTTAGCGTGGATGAATAACTGATTTAGATTCAGAAAGTAACGAAGATTTCTCACTTAACGACGAAGAACGAATGTGAAGGAGTTTGCCTCGCGGCAGCTCCTTTTTTCTGTGATCGAACCTAATTCCATAAGGATTACGAGAAAATAAAGCGATTGACTTTTTGTTGAGATCATGCAGGTCCTTGACAGCCGTATGCTATATTAAAAAAGTCATTTCAAGTTACTAACGATACACAGGAGGCACCTAATGTTTGAGCATAGCAATCAAAATTATGCAGGAGTAAACTTTGGCACTCAAGATTTAAGGTACGGCGAGCTAAAAAGTTGTACATTTAATCGTTGCTCGTTTACTAACGGGTCACTAGAAGAAATTACATCTTACAACTGCCGTTTCATTGAATGTGATTTTCGCGGAGCCTTGTTAAATGGCTCCATTCATAAAGAATCCGCGTTTGAGAATTGTAACTTTAACGGAGCTAATCTTTTTGTTTCGAAATTTGAAACATGTAAAATGACGGGTTCGGATTTTTCTGGCTCCAATATGGATGGGATCACAATTTATCAAGGCGATTGGTCATATACAAATTTGAGAAATACCAGACTAGTTAAACAGGACTTACGCGGGGTCAAATTTTATGAAGCAGACTTGTCAGGAGCCAATTTAGAAAAAGCCGATTTAAGAGATTGTGATCTGACTATGACATTACTGGCAAATGCGAAATTGCAGGGTGCTGATGTAAGAGGGGCAAAAATGGAAAGAGTGGATTTCAAAACATTCACCGTTACAGGTATGAGAATGGATAGAGAGCAATCTGTATTGTTTTCGCTTTCTCATGGAGCCAAGGTTGATTAATCTCAATTAATGAAGCCGCATGGCTGCATATTCAAACCATGTGATCCCCCATCTGTAGAATTCATCTGACCTACTCGACAATCGCTTTTAGAGCTTCTTCGGCAATAGTCTTGGCTGCCTCGTTACCTTCCGCTGAGCACTCTGCAATAGTTTGCAACGCTTTCTTGGCGATCTCCAGCTGTGAGGTCAAACGGTCAGCGATTTTGGCAAGATCGATGGTAAAGTCGTCTGTTAACTCGCCATTGCCTATTAAGACGATCGCAGTAAATTCAAATCTATTCTTCATCATTATTCATCTCCTTCAGCTTGATTTCATTGCCGGCGTAATCGACCCCAAAAGAGGCAAGGCGGAATCCGATTCATTCCCCCAATGGGCGAATATTAAAATCATAAGCTACCAATCGCTACTTTGTAAATGTTTTCCTCATTACCCATCCTCACGGACGCGGCATCTGCATGTTTACGCTAATTGAAAGAAGAAATTATCTTTACAGACGAGGAACCGAAATGTATAGATTGCTTCTGTTAGCGGATGAACAACCTGCATTATATACATGGTAAAGCTTACAATAGGTAGAATTGTAGAGGATGACCTGCAAAAGATACATTTAAATCGAACACTTTATTCGCTGTTGGCTCTTTTCGAGCAAATGAGATGCAGGTTTTACAGGTAAACACCTTGAAAACGGCAAATCCACTAAAATAAGATGTATGTTTTGCAGGTCGAGGCTGGTCTGCAGACAGTGAAGTTTATTTGTTTGACTCCTGTGTTCAGAACGCTTTGCGTGAAGGTCTTTTTGTCTTCGTAGTGTTTTAAAAAACGTGTTGACAAAAATTGGGGATTAACAGATAATAATATTGACTGAACGGATCAATCTAAAATTTTAGGTTAAGATCGAAATTTTTGTGTGAATTTTTTTGCAGATTTATTGACTGAATGAGTCAATCTAAACAAGGAGGGATTATGATATGACAACCAATCCTAACAAAAACAAAGCTATCGTCATCGGTGGGGGTATGGCCGGATTATTGACCGCACGCGTACTCTCGGATCATTACGAAGAGGTGCTGATCATCGAGAAAGACGACTTCCCTTCTGGGCCAGACCTCCGTCCCGGAACTCCGCAGGCATTCCATCCGCATCGCTTCACGGCGCGCGGGAAATCGATCACGGAACGGCTTTTTCCGGGATATGAGCATGACTTAGTGGCGCAAGGTTCCCCTTCGTCTCTGAACAAAGCCGTTTATTTCATGAACCAACACGGGAGCCTGGAAATGAAGTATGCCCGGAATGATATCAAATTTAGTCGAGCGGTACTTGAGTGGGTCATCCGTCAACGCGTAAAAGCCATTCCTAACGTACAGTTCCTGCCTAGGCACGATGTGATCCGGTTGTTAACGGCCCCAGGCCGGTCAGTCGTTACCGGCGTTCAAGCTAGGGATCGAGATCAATCGCAAGAGAAGACTCTGACAGCTGATCTGGTTATTGATACGAGTGGACGTTCCTCGAAACTTTCGGGATGGCTTACGGCTTTGGGATACGAGGTGCCGAAGCCGGATCTTCTGAAGGTTTCGCTGGGATACAGTACCCGCCGATATAAAGTGCCTTCTCATCTAACCCACTTAATCGATAAATGGGACGTCATCAACCTCCAGGGTCAGCCTACAGGCGGCACTTACACGGGCGTGTTCTCCTTTATCGAGAACCAGATTGCCGAAGTGCTGCTCTACCGCCCAGGCGGGAATTACCCTCCGACGGATGCCGCTGAATTTGAACTGGCCGTGGAGCAGCTTCCGAGCCCGATCATTTCGGAAATCGTACGCGATCTGGAACCCATCACCTCTCCTCGAGGCTTCCGCGTTCCCGAATTGTACTGTCATCGCTACGAACAGATGTCTCGCTGGCCTGCAGGATTACTGGTCTTGGGAGATGCTTACTGCATCTATGATCCGATCTTCGGCCAAGGCATGACTTTGGCCGCGATCGCTGCCGAAATTCTGGAAACCAGTCTACGAGAACGACACGGCGATTTCCGGCCCGATTGGGAGCACAGTGTACTTCGCCGAATCAAAGAAGCCATCGAGCCGGCCTTCTGGTTAAACTGCACGGCCGATCTACGGTGGGAAGGTGTCGAATACGAAGGAACGGATTCACACACGGGGAATGCGTTCAGCCGGGAATATATGGAGCTGTATCTCAAACACGCTATAAGCAAGCCCGATTGGCAACTATACGGGCTCTATTGGGCCGTGAATACGTTGTCCATATCACCTAGCCACATTTTCAATCCGCAGACAGCCGTCCAAGTTCTATCCGCTTCAGATGAAGGCAAGCAACTGCTCGCCGGGCTTAAGGCGAAAGACGGACGGCCCGTCGAGGCAGTTTTGGAAGATCTGCTGCCACGATTCTCGGAAACGCCGTTCGAGCCGACAAAGCTATAGCGATTTTAAGGATCGGATTTGGTATACTGATAGATATCTATATCGTCCGACAAAGGAGCACTCGACATTGGCACCATTAAATGAAGAACAATTGCATCAAATCCGCGATGAACGAAGAGAACAAATTAAGGCGGCTGCCATCCAGGTGTTTGCCCGCAAAGGTATCATTAGCGCGAAGATGAGCATGATCGCGGAAACGGCTGGTATTAGCAACGGGCTGCTTTACCATTATTACAAATCGAAAGATGAGTTGTTTATGTCGCTTGTTCAAGAGGCGATGGTAGAAACGGAAGCGGCTATGCGAAGCATCTATGAAATGCCGGGAACGCCGATCGAGAAAATCAGGGCTTTGACGACGGAAATTCTCGATGAAAGCGGTGCACCGTACTTCATGCTCATCCACCAGGCACGTACGTCTGACGGTGTGCCCGCACAGGTTAAGCACCTTCTGGAGCAGTATTCGATGGATACTTTTATTGATATGCTGCTTCCGTTATACCAAGAGGGACAGCAGGTCGGAGAATTGGCGGCAGGAGACCCCAGAGAGCTTATCGCCTGTTTCTTATCTGTCCTTTCTGGTATCATGGTCATCAATTCGAACGGGATTGAAGACTATCGAATTCCGAAGGCCGATATGTTGATGCGGTTGATTGCCCCCCTATATCGAGAAACAAATAATTAATTTATTATATTTCAATTATAACGCATAGGGTTTCTCAGCTAACGGAATCGATAGTTCAATAAAGACACCGCGGCAGCCGGCCAACACGATCGGCTGCCGCTTTCCATTGCACCTACACAAAGGTAGTACCTATTCGTAAATTAGTTATTCAATTGTGTTTTTCATTGCCTTATACATATTTTCTACGTGTTCGTCGACTTCATCTCGTGACATGCGTAAGCGATTGACAGAAGTGCCATATCCAATTTCCATTTTACCCTCATCTAATCCTTTGAAAATCCCATCTGCGAAGGCATCTAATGGTTCTCCGTGCGTATGCAACCCAGTCCCGCCTAAATCTGTATTCACTGCCGGTGGAGCAACTTCAATTACTTCTACAGACGTATTAGATAGTTGGTGTCTTAAACTCATTGTAAATGAATGAAGCGCCGCTTTCGTTGCTGAATAAATTGGAGCAATCGCAAACGGTGTAAAAGCTAACCCAGATGTCACGTTAATGATTGTCGCTTCTTCTTTTGTCGCAAAAAATGGAGCGAACAGCAACGAGAGATGGAAAGGTGCTTCAATGTTGGTTGTGATTTCTTTGCTGAGATGATTCCAATTGTTCTTCGCATCCGTTTTTAACACATTAAAGCGTTGTTGGATCCCTGCATTGTTAACTAACACATTCACTTCTGGATAGTTCGCTGTTACCCAATCAAACAATGCTACACGCTCGGATTCATAAGTATTGTATTTCCTGAAAGTTTCATTATAGTTCCTTTTCTCCATTATTTTCTTCAAAACCAATAAAGCCTATTCCTTTTTATGCGTCAGTTTCTAATGCTTTTTTCAGCATATCCTTCTTATTTTCTTTCCTGAGTACGTTTTGTATAACGTGTAATTTTTACGTCAATTCCTTGTAAGGATTCTGTCATCAACGAAATTTCAGCTAGCACAACTTGCTTGTGATTCTGCATCATTTCAAGTCGGAGTTGGGTGGTGTTATCTCCTTCAACTACCCAATTCATATATTGCTTGATACTACTAATGGGCATGTGCGTGTTTTTTAAACAAATAACGGTTTCAAGGAGCGCAATCTGATCTTCTGAAAATAACCGCCTACCAGCTTTATCTCGTTCGATTAGGGGTAATAGTCCTTTTTTTCATAATAACGTATCGTTGATTCTGGAATATTTAATTTGGCTGAAGCTTCGCTAATTGAACAATATTTCATCTGGAGGCCTCCAAAATTAATCTTTCGTTGTCGACAGGAATAGGATACGACTTAAACCATGGTTTAAGTCAACAAAAAATATTTTAGTCTGTCGAAGCCTGTTCCAACGATGTTCCCGTAAGATCCGTCCATACATAATCTCTGGATCAGCATAAAATAAAGTTAAGTGCCAACCAGCTTCTTGTAGGAGGAGATTTTTTGAGCGATATTGACATTGAAGGCTGTCCAGCCCCCCAAAACATCACGTTGGTTCAACGCCTGCAGCCCATTGTGGGGCGGACTGTAACGGTTTTCCAACCGGGATTCCCGCAACTGACAAAAACGACAGGAAAGCTTTCCAACGTGACGGCGTTCTCTTTTACAGTTGGATCAACGGAAGTGGTAATTCAAACATCCTTCTTTATCGTCCTGAACGAACGCGTTAAAACTGCAAAGCCCTTTGATTTGACAGCCACCGCAGAAGATATAGGAGAGTTGCGCGGGAAATTAATCCGCGTTGGAAGAGATTTTGTCGAGTTTGTCCAGGTCCCAGGCCGGGTAGTTCCTACTCTGTTTCCATTAAATTTGTTCACTAAAGTCATTTGCGAACGCGAACATGAGGAATAAGCTCCCTGCAACACAAAGGCCGTCTACCAACAGGTGGGATGATACAACAAGATATATAAGGCTCACAATCTAAAATAAAAAGAACAAAAAAACATCGCCGAAAGGAACCGGCGATGTTTTTTTGTCGGGAATGGTATAAAGTTCTTGTTCATTTATGCCATCAAGCTCTGAGGGGGCTGCTGTGTGGCTGCCCTCAGCTAACCTAACTGGCAATTATGCTCAATAATCACGATACTGCGCGATTTTTGGGCAATGATTTCTGCTTGATCGGATTTTTCGAGTGAAGCCATAGTTTAACACCTTACATGTTTGCGTTTGAAACCAAGTTGCCCCTTAACTACTGCCTTTTTAATATTTTCGGAAGCATGTAGGAAACTGCTTTTTTTCTTGTCCCGTTTGACTTCTACTGGGCCTACTGCCTTTGCGGTCTCGACCGCCTTTTCATGGAGCGGTATATAGGATACCCCCACTGTGTAAATGAAACTATTCATAGCGTATTTAGTTCTTTCGGGAGAATCGTGAATCGTATTTCTCACGATTTCAAGCATATTGGCAATTTTGCTTTCAGAAAATTCACCGTCCGGGCGATTACCCAGAAGCCAGCAGTAACAACTCCAGCCCGCTGACATTCTTAGTTCTTCGCCGCTTGCGATCCATTTATCGGCAACTTCTTGCGCAATATCTGTTTCTGCCAAAGTTACTGCAACCACAAAATCGGATAGCATATAAAAATAAGCCGCATCCATCCAACGCTCAAAATCCGCCTCAGTCATTGCATTTGGGTCTGCAATTATGCCAGCAAAGTACATTGCGTCGTAATTCCCTGTGGTGTAAAGCTGCTCAGCCAAAGGTTGATTTATTTTGATTTTTTTGGCGATGGGCTTCATTTCGCCTGTAGCAACGCCAAAAAGCGGTTCGTGCGCGCCATTGGATACGTATATTTTCTTGGTTCGTTCCTTGCCGAGAGCTTCAAGCTCCTGCATAACCATTTCTAAATTCATTGTTTAACACTTCCTTCTTATTGGAGGTTTTCCCTAAAGGTTTATGGCTATCTATTAAGACTATATCAGATTTTGTAAGTATTTTTAATTGCACTTCCATCTGAGCAGGAAGCAGATTCAGTCGGAGATATCCGCACCACCCAACCGGATGTGACCAGGTCATTGAGGGACTGGTAGAATTGCTCAATGAACAAATAATCAATGATGAACTTCGGTTCCCGAAAACCGCTTTCTCAGTGTGTAGCTTATCTTTAAATGGCCTTGATATCCCGTATAGCCGCTCCTTCTGCCAAGTAGCCAAATACGTAATGTTCACCCAACTGTGAACCTATTCTTGATTATCTACCTGCCCTAGTACTCTACTTTCAACAATATACGCCAATAAAGGAGCACATCCATCCCGTGGATAAATCACAGACAAGCTACTTCATAGTTCTTCTATCTGTGTCCCAACCTCAACAATCACCTGGCATCACCAGATATTGGGGGAACGTAGAAGCCTTATTTTGCTCAAAATTGCATATATTACGTTTTTGCGGAACGAGGAGCCTCTATTTCCCACTTTGGAGGTGTAAAAACCGGTAAAACGCCAAAATAGCGTCCCCTGGTTCCGCTTGCCGACCTTGTATCGGCATAAACGCCAAAATAGCGCCTCCTCGTTCCGCTTGCTTGCGCTGCATCGGCATTATCACCAAAATAACGCCTCCTAATTCTCTGAAATCTTCAGATAAGCAGCTTTTATGTCAGAAATCACTTCACAGAGTTTAGATTCGACCCAATATAATCTACAATTGACTATACCATTAATGTCATGGTTTATCATCTTATTATAATCCCAAAGGAGATGATGGCATGATAGTTTTGACTTTCTGCTACAAACGAGGTATCCCATTTGATGAAACCTATTATTTCAATTCGCATCTACCCCTGCTTTCTAGGAAAACCGTTCTTGAAATGGGTGCTTCCAAGTACGAAGTAAAAAAGGTCTTATCCTCGGCAGACGGCTCTTCCGCTCCGTATTCTTTTATTTTTAATTTGTATTTCGAATCCAAGGAAGCTCTAGATGTTTTCGTCAGTGACCCTAGAATCAAGGCTTTGCAGGATGACGTTTCTAACTATTACATCGGGGAACAAGATATCTATATCGAAGAGGTCGTGGCATCGTTTACAGCTGCGGACCTTTACTAGCAAGTACGAAGTAAAGCATGGAAGAGGAGGTGTTTGACCATGACCAAAATCTATGGCTGTCCGGTAGAAGTGACATTAGATGTTCTGGGAGGGAAGTGGAAGACGGTCATACTGCGGCATTTATCCAAGCGGACATTACGCTACAACCAGCTTCATCAGCGGATGCCGAATATCACTCAGCGAATACTGACTCTTCAATTGAAGGAACTCGAGGAGGATGGCTTGATTCAGAGGATTGTATTTGATGAGCGGATTAAAAAAGTCGAATACTCCCTCACCGAGTATGGCAAGAGTGCTGAGCCGATTCTTGAGCTTATGTGTGAATGGGGCAAACAACGTATGCGCGAGTTCGATCTGCAAGTAAGGGATTTGAAGACGTCAGACGAATAGCCCACAGCCATGACAACGTTCTACGAACAAAAATGTGCCGTATTGTTTGCTGAGATTACAACCTGTATAATTTTGGATGTGGATTGCATCCATAAAAAATTTTATGAAGGCGGGATATCTCATGATAGTGGAAATCATCCGGTATGACATAGCGCCAGAATCAGCTCAGCAATTCATAACGGCTTATACAGAGGCTGGGACGTATTTAAACCGCTCTGAGCATTGTTTGTCCTACGAAGTCATAAATGGCATTGAAGAAACGAACCATTTCATTGTCAGAATTGAATGGGACTCGATGGAGGGACATATGCAAGGATTTCGAACGAGCTCAGATTTTCAGCATTTCTTTGCATTGGTTAAGCCCTTTTTCAATGCCATCTTAGAGATGAAGCATTATAACGTTATAGCTAATTCCCGATGACCAAGACTCGGCTTGAGGCTCTTAGTGACGGCGTCATTGCCATCGTGATGACCATTTTAATTCTTGAGTTTAAAGTCCCAAAGATCGAATCGTCCGAAGAAGATTGGGGGCTCGTAAAGGATTTTATACATAATCTTCCGGTTGTACTCAGCTATATTATTAGTTTTTTGGTTCTAATTGTTTGGTGGATGTCTCATCATGAATTGTTTCATGGAGTTAAACACATAGATCGCAAAACGATTTTTCTGAACGGCATTTTTCTGATGTTTATTGCTTTCATTCCTTTCCCAACCGCGCTGATGGGTGAATACCCGGGCCTTCATTTCCCTTCTATTTTGTATGGTATAATCGGCATGTTCTGCGGTGCGAGTTATTATTGTTTGTATCACCATGTACTGAAAAAGAATACCGATCATCCGTTCACAATAACTAGTAAGGAAGCGCTCTCGTTCAAGAATACTTGGCTACATTTACTCGTTTATATTGTCGCGATAGGTATCGCCTTCATCTCCCCGTATATTTCGATTGCCGTATACGCGGCAGTTCCTATCTACTTTATTCTTAAGAAAAATGGATAATGCGCCTAAAACGAACGGAATAGAATATTGCGCGAAAATAAAGACGTAAAAAAAGCACAATGGACTAGGAGAAAAACTCCTGTACCATTGTGCTTTTTGTAATTTTAGGTACCCATCATCAAGACAAGGATGATCAAGCGAATGTTTGAAACATTTAATGTAAAATAACGAAGTCGATTTTCGGCTTCAGACTCTGCTGGCGAGCCTCGGCTCGCAGAGTTCTCGCTGAAAGCGCGATTTTCGCGCTTATTTGTTGGGGCGCTCATGAATAAGCGCGTTTTCCGCGCTTATCATTAGTTCATTAACTTTCTTGATTCTAAATAAAGCACCTGAATAAACTTTTTTGTGTTTTGCCGGATCAAGCTGAAAGAAGAATCTTCATTCTCCAGTTCTTTCATTTTTTTGCGGATATCACTCAGGTCAAAAAACTTTGTAGAGTACTGCTCGAATTTTGGATTCGAATAATCAATTAATCCTAGGGATGCCAAGTGGGTTAGCGCTTGGTTTATGGCCCGCCGCACCCGTTGCTCGGCTGCTTTGATCTCTTTTTTCAAGTCGATACTGGAAGCGGAGGCACCTAATTTTTTTAAGGCGATTTGATGGTAAAGTTCATGAAGCTGCGGGAAGCCCTGCTCCTGTGGATGATCCGCCTCATAACGGTACAAATAATCGAGCATCTCTAGTAAGTCCTTGCTGCCGGCTTCTCCAATCAAGCCAAGATCCGATAACATGTAGTTCCCGCATGTGATGATATTTTTTTCATTGGAAGACGGCTCTTTCTCCGTTAAAGCACCGCTAAAGCCGACAGCACTGAGTGATTTTTGGATATTTCGAAGGGATTGGTGCATGCGCAGCAAGTCAGAAACCTTGCGAATAACGGCGATTACTTCCAAACGGTTTATAGGCTTGGTGATATAATATTCAATTCCGCAGGCATAGGCCTTGACTATCATTTCCTTCGACTCTATTTGGGAAATCATAATGATTTTCCCTTCGAAGCTGCCAGATAGCTTACGAACGGTCTCAATACCGTCGCGAACGGGCATTAGTAAATCTATAAGCACGATATCTACTTGCTTGAGTTCGAGCAAAGTGTTATCAACATCCGCCCCGTCAGGAGCTTCGCCTACCACACTTCCTAAATCCTCGTCCTCGATAATTTGTTCCAGCATGGAACGGACAGCCGGATCGTCATCGATAATAAAAAAACGCATGGCACTACTCTCCCTTTCCTATTTGACTAATCGGCAGTGTGATGGTGAAAACAGTGCCTGCGCCTTCGCTATTTTCTTGAACTTGTACGGTTCCATGCAGTTTCTCTGTTTCTTGTTTCACATAAACCAAACCGATACCCGTCGAAGGATTGCCAGCATGATCGAATTTGGTCGTAAAGCCGGGCATAAAGATTTTCTCCCGATACTTTGGCTTAATACCCGGACCATTATCAGCGACGCTGAACACGATAACGTCCTTTTTACGTACAACCCCTATTCGGATATTGCCCTGTTCCTCAAGCGCTTCAACGGCGTTGGCAACCAAGTTATTAAGCAAAGACAATGTGGTGTACACATGACACAAAGGAAAGATGCCCTCGGTATGCAGCGTAAAATCGATCTTTTTGCCAAATGATTGGGCATATTTCTGATTGGAGCGCAGGACGATATCGGCCAACTCTTCCATCGGCATATACTCGCTATCGTGCGATATCAGGCTGGATAGACCGGCATAAATCCGTTGATTGTCCTTTTTGATCTCATGTACCTGCCCGGCAATCTGGAGTGCCTTTTGTGCTAGATCTTCATGAGACACAGGCTGTTCATCAATTAACGATTGATACAGCGCGTAGCTGTCACGGGCGATATTTTCCGCGTTGTGCAGCGTTTTCTTCAATTGAATGGTTTCCTCGTAAAGCTCAGAAATTAGCATAAGCATCTTTTCGTTTTCTTTGCGCTTCTGCTCTTCGGCCGCTTTGGACTGCCTCAATTTGACTAAATTGAAAAAGCCAAGAACGAAAAAACTACGAAAAAAAGCAATGAGAACTATCTGATTCCAGGTTGCGAGAGTGGTCGTTTGCCCTATTGCCGAGTAACGGAGCAAAAGCTCTGCCAACGTCGCAGCGATTTCACACGCCACACCTAATGCTCCGACCAGAAGCGGCCGGTCATGACGACGGTTCATTCGAAATGCCGCGAAGGCAATCGCATAGGTCAAATAATAAAAGAATACCGGAAAGTGATGGTGAAAAGCAGCTCCCCAGTTCCAATACGGAACGAGTGCTAACTCAAGTCCCATGCGAAAGATCGTTACCGAGCTGCCGACAAGTAATCCAGAGATAAGCGGCGAGGGAGAACGAAGCCAGAGTAGGAATAGAAAAAAGGCAGGGGTGCCCAAACTTACCCGAAAATCAGTATGAAACGGATAAAAATTCAATTCGCCCGCGATCGGAACCGAAATGACCATCAGCGTTAAAAGGAGCCATTTTTCTTTCAATGCAGTTTTCAAGCCTCCTTTTTTAACAGCTTAACAGTTGTTCGACATCATTTGTATGATTCCTCCATGGACATAAATATGCCTTCTACTTCATTATTCCAAAAACGAGTTGAACAATTCGACGAAGGATTGACCAAAGAATTTTTGATCAACTTGTAGATTCAAATAGATTACTGTAGATTCCTCGTACAATAAAACTCATTCAAGACATTTTAACTTTTATACAAAAGAAAGCGCTTTACATTTTTATAAAAAAGGGGAATTAAGATGAAAAAATTTGGCTTGGCTTTTCAAATCTTGTTGGGACTAGTTTTAGGGGTTATTGTCGGGGCTATTTTTTATGGTAACCCATCCATCGAAAGTTATTTGAAACCGGCGGGAGACATTTTCATTCGTTTGATTAAAATGATCGTCGTTCCGATTGTCGTTTCTTCTCTCATTGTCGGAGTAGCAGGAGTAGGAGATATCAAAAAGCTTGGAAGACTTGGTGGTAAAACGCTTCTTTACTTTGAAATCGTGACGACGATTGCTATTATTTTCGGCTTGGTCATAGCGAATATCTTTCAGCCTGGAGCCGGAATCAATATGGCTGGACTAGCTAAGTCGGATATTACGAAATATGTCGAAGCGACGAAAACAGTGACTAGTCACAGCTTTGCCGATACATTTGTCAACATCGTTCCGAAAAACATTTTTGAATCCTTAGTAGCCGGTGACATGCTGGCCATCATTTTCTTCTCTGTCTTGTTTGGTTTGGGCGTTGCCGCGATTGGCGATAAAGGAAAGCCGGTTTTATCTTTTTTCCAAGGCGTTGCCGAATCGATGTTCTGGGTGACGAACCAAATTATGAAATTTGCGCCGATCGGTGTTTTCGGGTTGATTGGTGTAACCGTATCCAAATTCGGTGTCGGCTCCTTGATTCCTTTGGGGAAATTGGTGATTGCCGTGTATGTCGCCATGTTCCTGTTTGTAGTTATCGTGCTTGGTTTGATTGCTAAGCTTTGCGGTACCAGCCTTATGGCCATTGTTCGCATTTTGAAAGATGAACTCATACTCGCTTACTCTACAGCAAGCTCCGAAACGGCTCTTCCAAAGATGATGGAAAAAATGGAGAAGTTCGGCGTACCGAAGGCAATCACGTCATTTGTTGTCCCTACCGGATATTCGTTTAATTTGGACGGGTCTACGTTATATCAAGCGATTGCCGCATTATTTATCGCACAAATGTATGGAATCCATATGTCGATTAGCTCTCAGATCATGTTGATGCTTGTCTTGATGCTCACATCAAAGGGAATTGCCGGCGTGCCAGGCGCTTCGTTCGTCGTCCTGCTTGCCACACTTGGATCTGTCGGGATTCCGCTCGAAGGATTAGCTTTTATCGCAGGTATTGATCGTATTTTGGATATGGCCCGGACAGTAGTCAACGTTATCGGCAATTCTATGGCCGCGGTGGTCATGGCGAAATGGGAAGGTCAGTACGACAAGAGTAAAGGAAAGCAATATTTAGAGTCCGTTAAGAAGGCAGCATAAGAAATAGCTAGGGGGAAAAGACCATGACAACAGCTTCGCAAAGGGTGGAAAAAGATTTTCTTGGTTCGAAGGAAGTACCGTCCGACGCCTATTATGGCATTCAAACACTGCGCGCGGTTGAAAATTTTCCGATTACCGGCTACCGCATTCATGAAGAATTAATACGTGCGATGGCAACCGTTAAACATGCTGCTGCCTCAGCGAACATGGAGATCAGGCAGTTGAATCCGCAGATTGGGCATGCTGTCGTGCAAGCAGCACAGGAGATTATGGACGGCAAATGGCATGATCAATTTATCGTCGATCCGATACAAGGCGGAGCAGGTACGTCCATCAACATGAATACCAACGAGGTCATCGCCAACCGGGCGATCGAGATTCTCGGGGGAATCAAGGGCGATTATTTTAAAGTAAGTCCCAACTCGCATGTGAATATGGCCCAGTCGACCAACGATGCTTTTCCGACAGCGATTCATATTGCAACACTTTCTTTAATTGAGAAGCTGCTCGTGACGATGGAGGAGATGCTCACAGCATTTCGTAAAAAAGCCGTGCAATTCGACGGGGTTATCAAAATGGGGCGGACGCATCTGCAGGATGGCGTGCCGATCCGCCTCGGGCAGGAATTTGAGGCCTACAGCCGAGTACTCGAGCGTGATATCAAGCGGATCAAACAAACCCGCGACCATTTGTACGAAGTCAACATGGGGGCAACGGCCGTCGGAACAGGCCTGAATGCCGATCCACGCTACATTAAGCGAGTTGTGGAATTGCTCGCGGAGCTCAGTGGATTACCTCTTATCAATGCTGATCACCTCGTGGACGCAACTCAGAATACGGATGCCTATACCGAGGTGTCTGCCGCATTGAAAGTGTGCATGATCAACATGTCGAAGATTGCCAACGACCTACGATTGCTTGCTTCAGGACCGCGTGCTGGACTTGGAGAGCTGAATCTGCCTGCGCGTCAACCTGGTTCATCCATCATGCCAGGTAAGGTGAATCCGGTCATGGCTGAGGTTGTTAATCAGGTAGCTTTCCAGGTTATCGGGAATGACCATACGATTTGTCTTGCTTCTGAAGCTGGACAGCTTGAGCTTAATGTGATGGAGCCTGTACTCGTGTTCAATTTGCTGCAATCGCTCAGTATGATGAATCAAGTTTTCAAAGTTTTCCGTGTGCATTGTTTAGAAGAAATCGAAGCAAACGTAGAGCGCTGCAAAGAGTATGTGGAGAAAAGTGTTGGGGTCATTACCGCGCTCAACCCGCATCTGGGCTATGAAGTCGTAGCGAGGATCGCGCGTGAAGCGATTCTGACGGGGCGTCCTGTTCGGGAACTGTGCCTTCTATATAATGTCTTAACGGAAGAGGAACTCGAGATTATTCTCGATCCGTATGAAATGACGAATCCGGGTATTGCAGGAGCGGAGTTATTAAACAAAAACTAAAGAGAAATTCATAGGAGTCGTTTCACAAAAAAAGGAGAGAGAAACCATGTCTGTAACAAGCGGTGCCAGCACGTATATGATATTTCGGCTTCAAATCGATAAAGAACTAGCCTCACTAGGCGATATAGCCGCTGTAATTGAAGGGACAAATGGCGATATTGTAGGGATTGACGTCATCTCGTCCAGCCGTTCGAATACCGTCCGTGATATAACGGTTAATGTAGTAGATCAAGCACACAGCCAGTTGATCGATGAATCGCTTCAGAAGCTAAACGGTGTTAAGGTGATTCACGTGTCAGATCGGACTTTCCTCGTGCACTTAGGCGGGAAAATCGAGATTGCCTCCAAAATTCCGGTGAAAAACCGGGACGATTTGTCACGGGTGTACACGCCAGGTGTCGCCAAAGTCTGCACAGCGATTGCGGAACAGCCGAGCAAGGCCTACTCCCTGACGATTAAACGGAATATGATCGCGGTTGTATCGGACGGAACGGCCGTACTTGGGCTTGGCGACATCGGACCAATGGCAGCTATGCCGGTGATGGAAGGCAAAGCCATGCTGTTCAAAGAGTTCGCAGGCGTTGACGCATTTCCGATTTGCCTGGATACGAAAGACCCCGACGAAATTGTCCGCATCGTAAAAGCAATGGCTCCGGCATTCGGAGGCATTAATTTGGAGGACATTTCGTCACCGCGCTGCTTCGAAATTGAGGAGCGTTTGAAGCAGGAACTGGATATCCCGGTGTTTCACGATGATCAGCACGGAACGGCTGTCGTCCTTCTGGCCGGCTTGTTGAATGCACTCAAAATTACCGGCAAACAAATGTCGGATATTAAGGTCGTTGTGAACGGTATCGGCGCAGCGGGCATCGCATGCTCCAAGATGTTGCTTGCCGCCGGTGTGCATAATTTGATCGGTGTGGACCGCAATGGCGCGATCCATCGGGAAGCTATTTATGACAACCCTCATTGGACAGCGTTTGCTCAGATGACAAATCCGAACTTGGAAGTCGGCAGCTTGTCTGAAGTTATCAAGAATGCGGATGTTTTTATCGGCGTTTCGGCTCCGAATATTTTAAAAGTGGACGATGTTAAGTCCATGGCGAAAGACCCGATCGTCTTTGCGATGGCGAACCCGATTCCGGAGATCGACCCGGAGCAGGCCAAGCCTTACGTTAGGGTCATGGCTACAGGAAGGTCTGATAAGCCAAATCAAATCAACAACGTGCTTTGCTTCCCAGGCATTTTCCGTGGTGCACTGGATTGCAGGGCAAGCGAGATCAATGAAGCGATGAAACTTGCTGCTGCACAGGCGATCGCATCTGTCGTGACAGATGAAGAGTTGAACGAAACGTATATTATCCCGAGCGTGTTTAACCAGAAAGTCGTGGAAAAGGTAAGAGAAGCTGTTGTTGAAGCGGCTTACCGTACCGGGGTTGCCCGAAAAAGCATGAGAGAATCCAATTAGGCGTATAGTATACAAAAGATAAAAGATTCTTCGATATTCTCTATATAAGTCAACAAAGGGGCTGTCCTCAAGTAGATTTCTACTTTGAGACAGCCCTGTTCTCTTTACATCGACGCTATTTCGTTGTTTTTAGCTTCGGACAGCTCAAAAGTCATCAGTTTCTCCAACTCCGACCGGAGGTGAGTACGTAAATATATCTTCCTAGGTCATATATTCTAATAGACATAAAGCGAACATACGTGCTATAATTGGAAGATTCTGAGTGTCATCATAGATTGGAGATTAGGTATGAATCAATCGTTACTTCGGAATCGGACATTTGTTTTCATGATGATCGGAGAAGCCATTCAAGGCGCAGGTATTTGGACAAGTATCATTGCTAATTTGCAATTTATGCAAAGCCACGTCCCGTCGGATTTAGGCAAGAGCTTGATCCTAATGTGCGGTTTATTTCTCGGTGTACTCATTTCGCCGCAAGCCGGGGTGTGGGCAGACCGCTATGATAAGAAAAAAATATTGTTTATCTCAGGGCTTGTCCGCTGTCTGGCTCCGATTGTCATGTTTGCGGCTATTCACTACCAATCCGTCGCCATTATGCTGTTGTCCGTCGTCATCATGCAAGTAGCGGCTACTGTTTATATGCCTACCGTACAAGCAGCGCTGCCTTCCGTCGTTCCGGCCTCCGAGCTGCTTAAAGCGAACAGCTTAAACTTTAACGTGATTACAATAGCGAGAATCGGCGGTACTGCTGCAGCAGGTATATTGGTATCCATGATGAATTTGTACACGGTCTACGCGCTGTCGCTTGCTTTTTACGTCATCCTCGTGTTGCTCATTACACAGTTGAGGATTCCCCTTGCTGCGGATTCCGCCGCGGCTGCAAAAAAGCAGGAGAAAATTCGCTTTACGGAGTTGTTTCCACTCATTCGGTCAGAACCATCTATCTTTATCGGACTTATCAATAGCGGGGTTATTACTTTGTTTCTTGGCGGTTTTAATTTGCTTGTACTGAAGTTTAGTCAAATCCAGCACAAACCGGAACTGATGGGTTGGATCTATTCGTTAGAAGGTACTAGCATTTTGATTGCAGGCCTATTCGCAAAGCGCGTGATCGGCATGCGAAATCTGGTAACCAGCTCTACGCTGTTCATGTTATTATTTGCGCTTTCTTTTGCTGGAATGTCCTTCAGTGAAAGCAGTTATGCGGTTCTCGGCTCTTACGTTATGTTCGGTTGCGCCGTCGCTTTTTTCTTTCCGATGATATCTACACTTTTCCAAATCAAAGTGCCGAAAGAAGCGCAAGGCCGCTTTTTCTCATTTCGCGGAATGCTTGACCGCGTGATGTTCCAGATTTCGCTGCTTGCGACCGGAGCTTGTCTCGATTGGTTCGGGATCTCCACATTTTTACTAACACTCGCTATTATTACATTATCGAGCGGGATCTTGACGTTGTTCATAGCCAAACGAAAATCAATGGACGTCCGGCAACCGATTAATAGCGACACAGTTGCGGGAAATAAATGAATCTAGAGCACGAACAAGCCCCGATCCTTGAAGGAGGAACCGGGGCTTTATTCGTCGTGAAAAGGACTACGGAATTACCACCGAGTTCTTTTCCTTCAGCGTACCCAGGTCGTTCGCTTTGATTAATCCGTTCGAGACGGTGTACAGCGTGTCGCCGATATATAGAACGCGTTGTACCTGCTTGTCGCCGGCTTGAACATATTGTCCGGCTTTTTGCAGATCTTCCTGCGTAAGATGGGTAATGCCGCCACGGAACTGGAAGCCTTTTTCCAAATCAAGGTTGTAGACGTATGCGCCTTGGAAAGCAAAATTGCCGTATGCGTTAGCAGGCATCTTCGGATTGTTTGTCGTCTGATTCGGGTCGATTTTCATTACGTTAACGGGGAAGGAAAGCAGATTTTTTTCCTTGCTAAATAGCAACGCACGGTGATTGTGCAGCAGCTCAGAATCTGTGCCGCGGTCCCCGATCAGCTCCTTGAATTTCTCCTTCGGATTATTCACATCGGTAACATCGAACAGCGCCACTTTCATGCCTTGGTAATAGGCAATGGACTGCGGTCCATTCGGATTCTTGTTGTCAACCTCGATGGTATCTTTACCGAAGCCAATAATATGGTTTTCATCATAAGGATGCAGATAATCGCTGTAGCCAGGAATCTTCAACGCACCCAACAATTTTGGCGCAGCGGGATCCTTTAAATCCATAACGAATAGCGGATCGGTGTTCTTAAAAGTAACCATGTAAGCTCGGTCGCCCATGAAGCGGGTGGAGTAAATCCGCTCTCCTGGCGCGATGTTTTCGATCTTGCCTTTCTCGTTCAGGTTCCCGTCAAGTATGAAAACATGATTCTTCGAAGTCCCCTCATCTGTCCGTCCCACTTCGCCTGTTGTTGTAGCAAGCCGGAAGTAGCCATTATGCTCATCCATGGAAAATTGATTGAGTAAACGCCCGGGCACCTTACCTGTATGTTTGTACTCTGCTTTACCTTCGTTCAGTCCAAATTGATAAATGATCGTTTCCTGCTTAGGAAGTTCAAAAGACTGGATGACTCCGTTCGGCTCACCGACTCGTATGCCTTGAGCAGCATCACCAGCGGGCATCCTCATGGGTTGGATTCGCATCTGTTCATAATTCGTTACGGCCACATATAAGTTCTCTTCGGACGCGTACACGTTCTGACCTGAGCCGAGGTAAGAAGTGACATTCATCGTCTGATTCAATTCATTAAGATTGATGCCTCCGATGAGCACATAGTTAGGCTCCAGAGCTTTCGGCAAGTAATAGACCTGATTGAGCGGAACAGAGGTAAAGGAATCGCCAGCCGCTGAATCCCGATAAGCAGGAATTAGGGCAGTCTTCGCTTTTTCTTTATCCGCCAATTCCCGGTATTGGTAGTAATTCACGTACTTATTGGAGATAAAATAGAGCGACGATCCGATTTTGCGGGAAGAAACGTAGTTTCCTTCAAGCTCAACTTCCTTCTCAAGCTTCAGGTTGCTCCGATCGGAGAGGTCGTAGACCATGACCTTCGCGGTTCCCTGGGATCTCATAGGCATAGGGAGGATCATTTTCTTCTCTGTTATGCCGCTTTCCCCATTATTAGGGACCGGTATATAACTCTGATAAGAATTACCAAGCACGATCAGATGCTTGTCGTCCACGTAGATTTCACTAGGCTGGAACTGCGTGTCTTGATTTTTCGGGAAATCGAGAATGCTCAGCACCTTCATCTGGTCAGAGGGATAAGCCTGAGTGACTATAATACGCTGCTTGTTTACCGTATAGATGTAGGTTCCATCTGTCTTGACGACATCGGATTCATCCACGCCTTGCACTTGAACGTTCGTGCTGGAGTAACCGGGTGCCGCTGCCTTGGGCGAATTTTGGACTGGAACAGCAGCACCGGCACTAGCTGGAGCCGGTGCGTTACCTAAGGATTTAGATTCAGCTTGTGTGGTTGTTACAGTAATCCTGGCGGACCCACTGCTTTCATTCTGAGTCAAAAGTGTGACCAAGTGGTCATAGGTACCGACTACCGGCAAGCTGTCAGCCTGTTTCGTGATGTTCACTGAGCTGGTGGCTGAATCCCAGCGAACAACATAATTTGCGCTTTCCATAAAGAAGCGCAGCGGAATGTACATAGAACCATCTACCATTTGTGTACTGCCGTAAATGGTGCTTGCTTTACCGTTCACGTAAGCAAAGTCTGAATTCATTGGAAGCTTCAGTTCGTACTCGTTGCCAATAACTACCGCAAGCTGTTCCGTTTCACTCCATGTCACTTCCATGCCTAAAGTCTTGGCAAGATCCTTTACAGACGCCATTAAAGTACCGTTTATTAATTTAGGCTGCTGTGAGAATGTGATAGGCTGTCCCTCAAGCCGAACTACTGGTCCCTGATCGGCATTAATGGAGTTAGGTGCAAATGCGGACGTTAAGATCATAGCGGATAACAGGAGGCCGACGACCAAACCTTTTTTCTTCATCTTCTTCATCCTTTTCAGTCGTTTTGAGAGTTACCATTATTTTCAACTATATCCTCTTAACGGATGTGTTTTCTGATTTGTTTCAGCGATTCGAAAATATTTTTTATGGGGGTTCAAAACCAACAATTTACAAGGAATGATGAAAATGGCATTTACAATTAATCTATGTCTATTTAATACCGTGTAAATAAAAAAAACTTAAACTAAATCTATCAATAAGTATCGAAGGGAGAAAACTCATGGATATTAACACGTATGCTTTGGAAAAAATGATGGCTCAAAGAAAAACGGAATTAGAACAATCCCTGCCGATGGAAAGGAAAGTAAAGAAAGAAAACGAAACAAGTTGGTTGGTGAAATTGCAGCCTGCTTTTATCAATAGAGTAGGCTTAGTTCGGTAATTTTCGAGATTTGTCAAGGAGCATGCTTTTGCAGTTGCTCCTTTTCAATATGCATCGCTGCTTGTAATACATATTTTCAAAAAATCCCTAAGGTGGAGAAAGGATGAAATTATGACTATGAAGTCGCCTATCTTGAAACTGGCAGCATTGGCTATTTCCATTTCGCTCTCTCTAAGCACTGTAACACCCGCATTTGCCGATGGGGAGGGATCTGCGATCATTGGCAAGGTCTCCATTTCGGAACAAAGTTACTTTGAATTAAAGCAAATTCATTTGACAACGTCTCAGAACAGTAAGCTGGCTGTAATCAACATATCGATTCACAATGGAGGCAGCAGCGCATTAAAAGTGATCGATTATTGGATCCGCTTAAAAAACAAAGCGGGCAGCCAATTCAACGCGCGTTTACTTCCTTCTGATATAGACAAGACTTCCGTAGCTCCTGGCTCAAGTGTGGATATGACTTATTATGCGAATGTGAATGAAAGCACGCAGCTTCAAGATTTGGTTGTAGAGTTTATGAATTGGGATTTGAACCAGATTAAATTCGAAAGAGTGCTCGGTCAGGTCGCCGTACCCGATACATACACGGATGTGACTCCGTCACAAGAGGGTTCAATCCTCCAAGCAGGAGACACGGAAGTGAAGGCATCGATCAAGAAGCTCGTCAGCAACAAAAACGAAAAATATCATGTGCCTACCGTTTATTTAGCTCTTGAGAATGTCGGCACTAAGGCGATTACAATGCCGTCCTACCTCTTTTCGATTCGCACACCGGAAGGGCTTCTATATCCTTTGGAAGCGAAAGGACTCAAGGATTTAACTATCAAACCGAAAGAAAGCAAAGAAATTCAGTTATCCGGAACGATTCCAGTTGCCGTTTCTTCCGATCATTGGGAGCTTGTCATAACGGAGACTGCGACCGATTTGAAAATCAACCTGCCTGTGGCCGCATTTCAGCTTCCTGCCGCAACCTCGAATCAAGGCGGTTCCATCGGAAAAGCCTACTCTTTTACAAGCAAATCCGGTGTTTATACCGCTGAATTGAATGCTTTATACCGGCTCCCATGGGAAGATCAGGACCTAGTGAGCGGAGATATTACCTTAAGTAATAAAGGTCCCGATACATTGTCCATACCGAACTTGACCGGATACTTTCTTTTAGATGATGCGGTTAAAATCGAAGCCAACATCGTGCAGACGGCGAATGCAGTCGGTATAGCATCCGATTCGTCCTTGAATTTGCAAATGGTAGGTAAAATTCCTTATACATCGAAGTATTCGCGAATGAAGCTTGTGCTGCAGGAGAAAGAAAGCGATACGGTCACATCGGATGTGGTCGAGTTTACCAGTCAATCCGAGCTGCAGGCGATTCCCTTCCATAGTTTGGAACAGCCGTACCTCCTTGACGATGCGGGTAGAAAAACTAGTTTTAAGATCCGCAGCCTTAATCGTTATACAAGCAATACAAGCTCATTGGTTATCGCACAGGTAGAAGCGACGAACTTGGAGAAAAGATATACCGCGCCCACAAAGCTAGTCGCTCAATTCAGAGCAGCTGACGGGACGGTGCTTCCAGCTTCGGTAGCCGAAGTCAAAAATAAAGTAAGTCCGAATGGCACTGCACTGCTAAACGTATCGGCCTCGCTTCCGAAAGGGATTTCGACGGAAAACATGCACCTGATTATCGGTGAGTCCGTAACGGAAGGCAAGCTGACGGAGAGCGGCGGCAAACCCGATTCTTACGTGAAACCCGTGGCGTTCATGCTTCCTGAAGTGAAGGTTGATGTGAAGGACTCACTGAAGGACGTTATCCTATACCCTTATCAAATTTCATTGAATCATTTTGGAACGATGGTCGAAAACAGTACGTTTACCCTTAAATTTAATTATGAAATCAGTCGCGAGGGCTATCTGGAAACGAATGTAGACGGACATAAGCTCGTGCTTGTTTTTGAAGATGGAAGCGGTCAAAAGTCGTTTGAGAAATCATTCGAGATGAAAGATTTTGACCCCGTCGAAGGTGAAACGCCCGAAACCGTGGGGACGAAGCTGAAAATCGGTAAACATGAGAACTTTAAAATACAAGTAACAGATGCCGATTTGATTTTCAAATCTTCTTTCTTGAAGCAGTATAAGCTCAGTTTATATGAAGAATTTGAAGGGCAAAGAAAGCTATTGGCGACTCAAAAGGCGGACTGGTTCATTACAACGGACTAAAGCAGGAACCATTTGATCAATCGTCAGAGTCTTCACTTTTATCTCAATAAAACCTTTATTTGGAAATAACACACAGAAAACATAAACGGGTTAAAATAATCATGATTCATCCTTCGAGTCATCCATCTATGATTGTTCCACTCCTTCAAGAAGGGTAAGGGTTTCAACTATCCATCTCATGCTTTATTGCCAAGAAGCTTTAGTGCTTTTTGGCACAAAAGCATACATGTAGATACCTAAAGAATGGGGAGAGAATGATCGTGCCTAGAAAAGCGCTTTGGGGAGTATTGGTTGTCATCCTTTTGGTTGTTGCCGTACTAGTTACAGGTGTATTTACCTCAAAAGGAAGTGCGGCGGTTGCCGTAAAAATTTCCACAACGAAAGAAGGGAACATAACGAAAGACGTCTTCGCGAACGGAAAGATCGAGTCAAAAGTCATTAAGGAACAATTTGTAACATCAGGCGGTATCATTGAGAAGATTCACGTCAAAAAAGGCGATTCTGTCAAAAAGGGGCAGGAGCTGCTTACCTTGTCCACGACGGATTTGAATGAAAAGCTGAAGCAAGAGAAGCATCAACTTCAAGTGAATCTCGCTGAGAAGGAGAAGTTTCTGAAAGACCAGGATAAAGTGAGAAAGCAAACGTTTGAAACGGCGAAAAAAGAAATGAGCGAAACGGGTTCAGCTTCGAGCTTGGAATCCTTTGATGGAAATAGTGCTGCTGATGTGAAGTTGTACGATCTCAAAATTCAAGACGCAGAGTCCAATATCGATGACATCCAGAAAAAGCTTGAAAAGAATCAATTATTTGCTGATATCGATGGGATTGTGACTGGGATTTCTGTCAAAGAAGGACAAGAGATCGCACTCGGCACATCATCATTTACAATTACAAACGTGTCTCAATTACAGATTAAAGCGAACTTGGCGGAAAACGATGCCAACCTAGCTAAAGTAGGGATGAAGGTTAAGGTATCGGGCGATGCATTCACGAATACCTATGCAGGAAGCATTTCGTATATTTCACCGGTTGCCGTCACTTCCGAACTGGATGCCAAGGAGTCAGTCGTTGAGTTCAGGGTTGATCTCGAACAGCCGGATGTGCAGCTTCGTCCCGGATATAAAGCAACCGTTCAATTAACCATAGAGAACGTTGCGCATCATATCATCCCTCTTAGCGCTGTGAAGCGGGATGGACAGCAATCTTATGTATTTAAGGTTGTTGAGAATAAAGCCGTTCGAACCCATGTTAAGCTTGGGGAGGAAAACGACGAATTTATCGAAGTACTCGAAGGACTGCAACCAGGTGACCCGTTTATTGAAGGACCTTCCGCTGATGTGAAGGAAGGCGTGCAGGTGGTCAACAAATGATCGCATTGGAGGGAATTCATAAAGTTTACCGCAACGGCGCGTTGGAAGTTCAAGCCCTTAAACCGACGAATCTGACGATCGAGAAAGGGGATTACGTAGCGATTATCGGACCTTCGGGATCTGGGAAATCGACGTTGATGAACATTTTGGGCTGCTTGGATATTCCAAGTGGCGGCACCTATAAGTTGGATAGTCAAGAAGTCCAATCGTTGACGGAAAAAGAATTAGCCAAGGTTCGAAATAAGAAAATTGGGTTCGTGTTCCAAAATTTCAACTTGCTCGCCAGGCAAACGGTTCAGAGCAATGTGGAGCTCCCGATGCTGTACGGAGGCGTTGCTTCTTCGGTTCGTATGGAACGGGCAAGCAGTTTGCTGGAGAAAGTCGGCTTGGGGGGGCGCGTGCATCACCGCCCGAGCGAATTGTCCGGCGGGCAAAAGCAGCGTGTTGCGATAGCTAGAGCGTTGACGATGAATCCTGCCATCCTGCTGGCCGATGAGCCGACTGGAAACTTGGATCAAAAGTCGTCTCATGAAATCATGGGGCTATTCACTCAACTGAACGATGAAGGGTCTACGGTGATTGTCATCACCCATGAAATGGACATTGCGGAGCATGCCAAACGCATACTCCGCTTCGGAGATGGGGAAATCATCGAAGATCGCCGAAAGGGAAGTGAGCGATAGTGAGTATATGGAAAAATCTATTGATTTCCTTGGACAGCTTGCGAGTGAACAAACTCCGTTCTTTGCTAACGATGATCGGCATTATCGTCGGTGTTGCATCCGTCGTCTTGGTTGTATCCATCGGCCAAATCGGTAAAGGCTCCGTCGTTTCGGAGCTCGCTAAATATTCCCCAGGCGTTTTCTTCGTAACGCCGTCCTCAAGCGCGACGAAAGCTGATAAAATCCAAATAACGATGGCGGATTTAAAACAAGTTAGCAGGCTAGAAGGGATTCAAGCGGCTTCGGGCTCTTTAGGCATGACCATGACTTCCAAATCAGGGGACTCTACGCTTACTTTTAACGTGACAGGCACGTTTGCAGACATCGTCAAGTTTATGAACTTGAAAACGGAAGCGGGCCGGTTTTTTACCGTAAGCGAACAAAAGTCGCGCCAAAAGGTGATTGTCGTTGAATCGGACTACGCAATCAGTCAGTTTGGCTCTGCCGAACAGGCTGTAAACCGAAAGATCACGCTGGATGGGAACAAATACGAGATCGTTGGTGTATACAAGTCCGATAAATCGATATTATCCGGGCTGGATGGTAAAAATTATGCCGCTTATTTGCCTTATGATTCCTTGCCTCTGCTCAAAGAGGGCACGAACAATGAACTGGATTCACTGATGGTGATTGCAAACACTACGGATTCTATGCAAAAGGATAAGACGGGAACAGCGATAACAAGTCATTTAGCCAAAGCGCATAACACAGAGAGTAGTTATTATGAAGTTCAGAAAGTAGAGGATTTCCAGCGAAACCTCGATGTCGTATTTAATGTTATGCAGATTCTGATAGGCTCCATTGCCGGCATTTCCTTGTTAGTCGGCGGTGTCGGAGTTATGAATATTATGCTTGTGTCTGTTACGGAGCGCACGAGGGAAATTGGTACCCGCAAAGCAATCGGAGCTACGCCAGGGTTGATCTTACAGCAGTTTATGATGGAGGCCATCATTCTTTGCTTTCTTGGCGGGGTGGTTGGCATTTCAATCGGCGTACTAGGTTCGTTTGCCTTCTCACTGATCACTAAGTGGCAATTCATTTTGTCAGGCTGGACGATCGTGATCGCTTTTGGATTTTCTACGGCGGTAGGACTGTTTTTTGGTTGGTATCCCGCTAAAAAGGCGGCCAACATGCAGCCTATTGAATCACTAAGATACGAATAAGCGTAGTAGGAGGGTTTGCATCTGCTCAAGCTGCAGGTTTTTGCTGTGCATCTATCGGAAGAACTGGATAGACAGAAGTTTGATCGGATGTTTCGTCAATTATCGCTGGAGAAACAAAGCAAGGTCCGGCGGATGTTGAAATATGATGACGCTGTTCGCTCTTCGGTGGGGGAGTTGTTGGTCAAATATGCGATTGGCACAATGACGAAGCTGCCTCGGCATAGGATTCGTTTCGTCATGAATGCCTATGGCAAACCCCACCTTGACGGTACGGATTCCGTCTCCTTTAATATTTCACATTCTGGAGACTGGGTCGTCTGCGCCATTGATTCAGACCCTGTAGGAATCGATGTTGAGAAGATTCATTCGATCGATATGCAAATCGCCCGTCAATTTTTTTCCACAGCGGAGTACGAGCAATTGATGAATTTGCCAAGCTCACATCGTTTGGCCTATTTTTTTGACATTTGGACGTTAAAAGAAAGCTTGATCAAAGCAGACGGGAGAGGGCTTAGTATCTCTTTGAATTCGTTCAGCATCAACAAGCAAGGTTCTGATATTCAACTGATCACCAGTGACGAAATAACGAAATATCATTTTATGCAATATGAAATTGATCCTGCCTATAAACTATCTCTATGTGCGAAGTCCAGCCATTTTCCTGATAAAGTCATTCACGTTGACGTTGATACGCTCGAGACATAAATTTCCAATCCTATCCGAAGTCTTATATTATGTGCTTTATTGGAACATAATGGTGAAGATGACCGGAAGGGAGGGCTTCATGCGAATATTCGAGATCTTGTTTATTGTAAGCAATGTAATGCTATGGATCGTTGATAGATGGGGTAGAAGAAAAGTGGTTGGCGTGGCAAACTGCTTGGCTATAGGTATAGCCTTACTTCATTTCATTTTTGAGGGCTACAGGTGGCAGATGGTTCCGCTATACGTCTTTACGGCGGGCTATATGCTGTATTTGTTTGTAAAAGCAAGGCGTCATAAAGAGCGAAGAAAGCAGCCTCATTTCATTTGGAACTTCCTGCTGCCGTTCTTATTGGCTGTTGCTGTGATACTGCCTATCCTGCTTCCCGTATTTAAAATCGACTCTCCATCCGGTCCTTATTCGGTAGGAACAGTCACCTATCATTGGACCGATGCGTCAAGAGAGGAAATATTAACGGATACTCCTAATGATCGGCGAGAGCTTCTTGTTCAATTATGGTACCCTGCTCAAATCGATCAAGCCTCATTTAAGGCACTTTACATACCTGAGTATCGTCAGTTTGGGCAAGCGCTGCAGCAGGAATACAAGATTCCTGCATTCATATTACACTATTTTCGCCATGTAAAAACAGATTCTTATGTAAACGCTCCGCTCTCGGCAGAACAAGCCCAATATCCGCTCATTGTATTCTCGCACGGACTGCCAGGCACGCGGTTTACGAGCACGTCTCAAATGGAGGAACTGGCAAGCAACGGCTATCTGGTTGCCGCCATACAGCATCCCTACTATGCGATGACGACGGTATTTCCTGATCAGCGTATTGCTCCCAAGACGAAAAAGCTTCCTGCCGTCATCGACATTGACGGATGGGATCGAATGATCGAAGTCTGGGTGAAGGATGCTCAGTTTGTACTGGACCAGTTCGGAAAGCTGAATAAGCAAGACCCGCAGGGGTTGCTAACCGGAAAAATAAACATGGATAAAATCGGCATGCTGGGCCATTCCTTCGGAGGGGCGGCAACGATCCAAACGCTCTATGCGGATCAACGGCTAAAAGCCGGTATCAACATGGATGGAACTCCGTTCGGTAAAACCATTGTAAACGGCCTGCAACAACCCTTCATGCAGATGAAGACGGAGGTTGTAGAGTCGAACAAGGATGCGGAACCGACCGAACAGCAATTGGCAAAAATCGGAGTTACTAAACAAGCCTACGACAAATATAAAACAGAGATACCGATTCGGAATAGCGTCTTGTTCGGAAAAGGTGGCGGTTATGCGGTAACCATCCGTGGAATCAAGCATATGAGCTTTACAGACTATTATTTATGGTCCCCCGGGCTTCGCCTCATGGATGGCTTGAAATTGCCACCCAAACAGGCATGGCATATGATTAATAGCTATGTGCTCGCATTTTTCGATAAATACTTGAATCAAAAGCCATCTACTCTTTTGGATGAACCGATGTCGCCCTTTAAGGAAGTAATCGTTGAGAAAAAATGATGCCATAACGATCCGCAATGAGAAAACCTCTATCGAGGCCATTCAATGATGAGCGACCGCGATTAGAGGTAGGTTTTATCGCCAATAAGAAAGCAGTTTTCGGCAACCGAAAACTTATACTTTCTTATGTGGAAAAAACGGCTCTATTCGCAAAAGATGCGAAAGAGCCGTTTTTTCATGAATGGTTTAGTATCTGTCACCCTTCTCATCGATGTAAATGGAACGAATAAGTGTTCTTTCGAAGGGAACACCCTTCGCTGTTTGTCCCTTTACGACGAATGATACTTGGTAGACACCTGGACTGCTTACATCAGATAGATTTGCTTCACTGTCCGAATCGATGGTTGCGAGATTTTTTAACTTTGTTGTTTGTTTTTTGTTGGCGCTGCTGCCCTCAGAAGTAAAATCAACTTGATATTGGACGTTAAGTTTGTCTTCTTGCAAGGAAGCTTTATCGCGCTCGACCTGAATCTTTGTTTTGTCATCGTTTAGCTTCAAATGAATGGCTTTGTCCAAATCTGAATCATATCGGACGGTCATCAGATAGCCGCCTGGATTAACGCTGTGTGTCTTAAGTGTCCATTCTCCCTGCTTGGGATTATTCACGACAGCAATGTGATGCCAAGCGTTTTTGAACACTTGCTCGTCTTGATAAGTTTTGACTTTTACGCTCGTTTGCCCGTTTGTTGGGGAAATCAGCTCGACGTGATCGGCTTTCTGGTGGGAGATCCAGTCGACGGTTATGCTTTTTACGTCGTTTTCAACAAGAAAGCTTTCGCTGGCAGTTCCATTGTGCGCTCCGCCACGAACTAGTAAATTGCTTGCTGATCCGTCTGTATTTTCTTGCGCAGCATCAGAAGGTTTATTGCTTGCAACTGTGACGAGGTCGCTAGGAACGCCAGCTTTTGCTGATACTGCTGTACTTGTGGCCGTTAAAAATGGTTTGAATAAAGAAAACGTAGTGGATCCTTTGCGGATCGTATTATGGTCCCAATCACCGATCTTGACCATAGTACCCTTAGGTACATAGGAACTGTCTACAGTAACCACACCGTCGTTATTCCCGAATAGCGACAAGTAGAGTCCACCGGCAAAATAAGAGCTGCTAGGTGATGAGGCCCAGCCTTTTCCAGCCAATGTGTAGAACTTATTGAAAGAACTATTAGGGTTCGAATCGGTAACAGAGCGGAAGTAGTTCATGTAGGAGGTTTGCATGGAATAAGTGGCGTCGTTCTTGTAGCCGATGAGGTCGGCTAGCCACCCCGCCCAGCTTGAATAAGCAAGATCGGCTAACTCAGAACCGTGATGCGGAGAGCTCAGTGTGATCACATTCGTAACGTAAGGATAAGCATTGTAGTGCACGAGAGCGGCTTGCGTATCTACGCCTCCCTTGCTGTGAGCGACGATCACAAGTTTCTTGTTGAAGTATTGGGAGATGACTGCAATTTTCTGAGCTAACAGCTGTCCGTTGTCCCACATGTTTTTGGGCGTTCCGCCCGAATCGTTCAGTTCGATAAAAGCAGTCTGATAGCCGTTATTGTAAGCTGTTTGATACATGTCATTGGTGTCATACCAAGATCCCGCATTGCCGCCGAGGCCCTGAACGAATAAAATGACAGGCAATTTGGCATTCAAATTGGATGGCGTCGCTCCCGGCGACCATGTGCCTGGGACACGGGACAGGTTAGGGTTAGAAACGGCAGCAGAGGCGGGCGCGATAACGAAGCTTATGACCAGTATGAATGCTAGAAAGATGGAAGTGGCAAATTTCTTCATGATTTCATTCCTCTCTTTTCTTAATACAACTTCAAATGGGCTGGCCAGCCAATTCAATTATCTCATTAATTTCCTAATTTTGTATTTTAATTGTTTATGAAGATGGGAATTTTACGTGCATTATAATTTATTTTTATAAAGATAATTTTAACCTAAATAACAGAAAAGATTGGTACAAATAGGCTTGAATCTCTTGTTTTTCGGGGTTAAATGCTAGTTGCATCCCGATATTTTACCATGTTAACTATCCTGTAATTCATAACACGTTCACATAAACTTTAATATTTACCATTATTTTCTTTATAAATATTTCTTATTCAGTTAACACTACGCTAATAATTCAGCATTACCTTTAAAGAGGTCAGGTGTACGTTTCTGGACAGGGGGGAAATAGCAATTTTTTAGGTCAGGAGTGTTCTTTTATCATAAAAACAAGTGGAAGAGGTAGAGAGATGACATCCAAACTTCATTCATGGTTCTTAAATGCAAATGTGAATTCCCGTGCCAACCTTCGATTGTTTTGCTTTCCGTACGCTGGAGGAGGGGCTTCGGTATTTCGTGAATGGTCCCGCTTTTTCCCAAAGGATGTTGAGGTGTGCCCCGTTCAATTACCCGGCAGAGAGAGCAGGGGACTTGAATCCCCTATGACCTCATTGTCACAAATTGTCCAAGCGATTGTTTTGGAAATGGGGCCGCTGCTTCAAACGCCCTTTGTATTTTTCGGTCATAGCATGGGCGCATTGATTGCTTATGAAACAGCTCGCCAAATTAGTAGAAAATATGGGAAACAGCCTGTTCATTTATTTGTTTCAGGACGTTCTGGCCCTGGGCTTCCTTATACGAAGAAAAAACTTCACCAACTTCCAGATGATGAGTTCAAAATGGCGTTGAAACGAATGAATGGCACGCCGGAGGCGGTACTCCAGCATGACGAGTTGATGCAGCTGCTGATGCCGAGGCTGAGGGCCGACTTTGAAGTATGTGAGACGTATTCATACATAGATGATCAGCCGCTGCGTTGTCCGATATCCGCATTCGGCGGGAATGCCGATTATGATGTTAGCGTTGCATCTTTGGCTGCTTGGAATGAACAAACGAGTAGCGAGTTTTTTCTACATATGTTTGATGGCGATCATTTTTTTCTGCACAATCAACAAGAAAACATCATGCAGACGGTTTACGATAGCTTTCACAAAGTCCCTGCGAAACCGACCCCAAAGCAAGTCGTTCACACGGGTAACGTAATTTGGCTATAGAGAACTATTAAACATGGTGGAGGGAACCAAATGTCGAACCAACCGACTCACCCGTTAACACATGCGCAAAAAAGAATTTGGTATACGGAGAAATTTTATCCGGGGACGAGTATTTCTAATCTTGGCGGTACGTTTAATCTGAAGGACTCGCAATTGAATTATGGGCTGTTAAAGCAGGCGATTCACGACTTTGTCAGGCTGCACGATACCATTCGGCTTCGTGTGCTGGATGAGCACAGCAGCGAACCGCGTCAGTATGTTTCCGAATTCACATCCTTCGAAATTCCATTCTACGACTTCAGCGACCAAGATGATGCCAGCGCGGCGGTACGTCTATGGGGCGAACGAGGAATGATGCAGCCTTTTCAGCTTCACGATGCCGATTTGTTTGAGTTTGTAATTTTCAAAATTAGCGGCGATGAGGGCCGCGTATATATGAAAATTCATCATCTCGTCTCGGACGGGATATCCATGGTGCTTGCCGTTAACGAAATCATCGATATCTATGTAGGCCTTGTGAATGGTGAAGATACCGCTCAAGATGAGCGCCCGTCGTACGTGGACTACGTTCACAATGAGCCAGACTATGAAGCTTCAGACCGTTACCTGAAAGATCAAAAATTTTGGCATGAGGAATTTCAGACAATCCCTGAATTTACGAGTTTGAAAACTTATGATCTATACCGTGTCAGTACCGAGGCGGCGAGAGAATCGATCATTATTCCACAAACGCTTCGTAATGACATTGTGGGGTTTTGCAAAGAACATAACGTCAGTGTTTTTACGTTGTTTGTCGCCATGCTGTACACGTACATTTATCGCGTTACCTCTCATGAGGATATCGTGCTTGGTACCAATTTCTCCAATCGGACGAACGCGAAAGAAAAAAATATGCTGGGTATGTTCGTCAGCACGACACCTTTTCGAATGCAGGTGGAGCCTGAGCTAGATGCACTGTCGTTTATCCGCAAAGTCGGCAAAAAGCAGATGAACATTTTCAGAGTTCAAAAGTACCCCTATAACGTATTGGTTAACGAATTGCGGGAAAAGCACAGTGACATTAGCAGACTATTCGGTGTTTTCATAGAATACCAGGTGATGGAATGGCAGAAAAAAGAACAAATCGAATACGTTACGGAACCGTTTGGCAATGGACACGAAGCCAATGATTTCATCATACATATCAAAGATCGTATGGATATTGACCAGCTGCAGCTCGACATCGATTATCGTACAGGCTTATTTACGAGTGAAGAAATCTCTTCGATGTTAGAGCACATGCTTGTGCTTCTAAAGGATGTATTAGACAATCCGGGCAAACCGTTGTTTGATCTGGAGCTTTGTAATGAGCAGGAAAAAAACCAACTGCTGCATGTTTTATCAGGTGTTGAAGCTGATTATCCGATGGATCAAACCATCCATGGGATGTTTGAACAACAGGCGGATCGGGTGCCAGATCGCATTGCGGTCGTTTTCGGCAGCGAAAGCCTTACCTACCGTGAGCTGAATGAGCGTGCCAACCGTTTGGCAAGAAGGCTTCGCGATCACGGCGTGAAGCCTGATGATCGGGTTGGACTTATGGTGGATCGTTCTGTGGAAATGATCGTAGGCATTATCGCGATACTCAAAGCGGGTGGTGCGTATGTGCCTATGGATCCTGATTATCCGGAAGAGCGAATCCAGTTTATGCTTGAGGACAGCGGGGCTCAGGTATTGCTGACTGAAGTGCAGTGGCAGGAAAGAGTATCTTTCAACGGGACCATTTTCGTTATCGATGGGGATCTGCTTTCATCTGGCGATAGTTCCAATTTGCCACTCGTGAATCAGCCATCTGATATGGCTTATATCATTTACACCTCCGGTACGACTGGAAAGCCAAAAGGGGTAATGATCGAACATCGTAACGTGGTCCGGCTGCTGTTTAACGACAAGCTGCAGTTTGACTTTAGCGAGAATGATGTATGGACCGCATTCCATTCGTTTAGCTTTGACTTTTCGGTATGGGAGATGTATGGCGCCCTCTTGTATGGGGGCAAATGCGTGGTGATTCCGAGAATTATTGCGCAAAATCCGAAGGAATTTACTGGGCTGCTTCGAGATGAAAAAGTAACAGTACTGAATCAAACGCCTACCGCATTTTATTCGTTGATCAATGAAGAGCTGCTGCAGGAAGACAGCTTCTTGGCAATCCGTTATGTCATTTTTGGCGGTGAGGCACTGAACCCGATCATGCTGCAACCATGGCGGCACAAGTATCCCGAGACGAAGCTGATTAATATGTACGGCATTACGGAAACAACGGTGCACGTTACATTTAAAGAGATTGGCGAACAGGAAATCGAAACGAATATTAGCAACATCGGAACGCCAATTCCGACGTTAACCTGCTATATTTTTGACCAAAACAGGAAGTTAGTGCCCATAGGTGTTACGGGCGAGATGTATGTCGGTGGAGCGGGCGTAGCCCGAGGCTATTTGAACCGTGATGAACTGACGCAGGAGCGTTTCATCATGAACCCGTATAAGCCTGGGGAACGGTTGTATAAAACCGGCGATTTGGCAAAAATGCTCCCTAATGGAGAAATGGCGTATTTGGGCCGGATCGACAATCAGGTGAAAATCCGCGGACACCGCATTGAATTGGGTGAAATCGAAACAAGATTGCTTGAGCACCCCATGATTCATGAGGTTATCGTTATCGCACTCGACGATGCGCAAGCGCAAAAATATTTGTGTGCGTATCTGATTAGTGAGGCGGAGCTGACGGTTTCTGAACTGCGCATGCACTTAGCGCTGGAGCTTCCGGCCTATATGGTACCTTCCCATTACGTACATTTGGATAGAATGCCGATCACAGGGAACGGAAAGATTGATCGCAAAGCGCTGCCTAAGCCTGCGGGGCTCGCTATGACTGGTCGTGAATATATGCCGCCAAGCAGCGATATAGAAGAAATGCTTGTTTTGATTTGGCAGGACATATTGGAGCAGGAACGAATCGGTGTGCAGGATAACTTTTTTGAGCTGGGCGGCCATTCCTTAAAGGCCATGCAGATCATTTCGCGCATTCATCAGTCATTTCATGTAGAGCTGCCGCTTCGTGTTTTGTTTGAGACGCCGACAATTACGGCGATTTCTCCCTACATTGACCAAGCTAGCGAAGGTACATACACCACAATTTTACCAGCGGAACAACAAGAATATTACCCTCTTTCCTCATCTCAGAAGCGACTATATGTGTTGAACCAATTCGAAGGCATGGGGACGACCTATAATATGCCTGGCGTTTTTACCGTCGAAGGACCTTTGGATCCAAGACAATTGGAAGCTGCCTTTAACCGATTGGCTGTTCGTCACGACATGCTTCGCACTTCCTTTCACACCATCGATGGACACCCTGTACAGAAAGTACACAACCACATTCATTTTACCATTCAACATGATAGTCAAGGACCTGATGACTCTATTGATTTTCTCGTATCCAAGTTTGTCCAGCCATTTCAACTGGATCAAGCCCCGCTAATTCGAATAGGCCTTGCAAAAATCGGTGAAAATCGCCACCTGTTCATGTTTGATATGCATCACATCATTTCCGACGCATTGTCGATCGAGATTCTCGTTAGCGAATTGGCAGATTTATACCGTGGTTTAGAACCTGCACGAGCGTCGGTGCCCTATAAAGACTTTGCGGTCTGGCAAAACGAATCTTTCCTGTCAGGCGCAATGAAAAAGAAGGAAGCCTACTGGCTGGAAGCTTTTGCTGGTGAGATTCCTGTACTGGGGATGCCAGCCGATTTTCCGCGGCCGTCGGTGCAAAGCTTTGAAGGTGACAGCATCCTATTCGGCACGGGCCATCAATTGATGATTCGTCTAAACCGTCTTGCCGCTGAAACGGGCACGACGATGTACATGCTGCTGCTAGCGGCGTACAACGTACTTCTCGCTAAATATGCGAATCAAGATGATATCGTTGTGGGCACACCGGTGGCAGGTAGGCCACACCCTGATGTAGAGCATACGATCGGAATGTTCGTTAATACGCTTGCTCTCCGCAACAGGCCGATTCCAACCTTAAGCTTCCGCAATTTCCTGGAAGATGTGAAGCAAAATGCATTGCACGCTTTTGAACATCAGGATTATCCGTTTGAACTGTTGGTGGAAAAGCTGGATGTCGCGCGGGATATGAGCAGGAATCCTTTGTTCGATACGATGTTCAGCCTTCAGATGAAAGACCTGATGATGCTGGAGCTGGGCGACTCCTTAAGTTTCGTGCCCTACATGTTGGATAACCGTATCGCGAAATTCGACCTGTCACTGGAAGCAACGGAGAAGGAACTTGAGCTTGTATTCCAGCTGGAGTTTAGTACGAAGCTGTTTGCGAAGTCGACGATGGAACGTCTGGCTGGGCATTATATCGAAATTTTGAAGTGTGTTACGGAATGTCCGGATATCACACTAGCAGATATTTCCATGGTAACAGGGGATGAAAAGCGGCAGCTCTTGGAAGGGTTCAATGAGACGGAGCTGGCATATCCATCTGGCAAAACGTTCACAGAGCTTTTTGAAGAACAAGTGAAGAAAACACCGAATCATGTAGCGGTAGTTTGTGAAGAGGAGCTGCTTACCTACAGGACGCTTAACAGCATGGCGAATCAGCTTGCGCGGAAGCTCCTTACCAAAGGAATTCAGTCGGAGAGCGTCGTAGGGATTATGGTTGATCGTTCGATTGACATGATCATCGGCGTGCTCGCTGTATGGAAAGCGGGAGCCACGTATTTGCCGATTGATCCTGAGTACCCGGATGAACGGATTGGGTACATGCTGGCAGACAGCCGTGCGGAGCTATTGTTGTCTCAGCGCGCGATCGCACGCCGGGTATCTTTTGAGAAAGAAATTGTTTGTTTTGAGGATAATGGTTTGTACTCCGAGCCTTCTACCAATCTCGGGATCGTTAACAGAGAGGATCAACTGGCCTATATTATCTATACTTCGGGTACGACTGGGAAGCCAAAAGGCGTGATGATCGAACACGGCAGCTACACGAATGTTGCATTCGCCTGGAGAGAGGCATACAAACTGGATTCGTTCCAGGTTAGCCTGCTGCAGATGGCGAGCTTTGCATTCGACGTATTCGCCGGGGACATGGCGCGAGCGCTGCTGAACGGCGGTAAGATGATCATTTGTCCAAATGATGTAAAGCTGGATCCAGCTTCGCTCTACACGCTAATTAGGAGCTATGAAATCAATATTTTTGAATCGACGCCGGCGCTGATCGTACCGTTAATGCAATATATATACGATCACGATTTGGACATGAGCCAACTGAATTTGCTTATTTTGGGATCGGACAGCTGCTCATCTGAAGATTTCACCAATCTGCAAAGCCGATTCGGCCATAGGATGCGGATTGTGAACAGTTACGGCGTGACGGAAGCATGTATTGATTCCAGCTTCTACGAACATACCGATGCATCACTGCCGTATTCCGGCAATGTGCCAATCGGAAAGCCGCTGCCGAATATGAAGTTTTATGTGCTTGATCCACAGATGAAGTTGCAGCCGGTTGGTGTCATTGGCGAGCTGTGTATCGGCGGAATCGGGGTTGCCCGGGGTTATTATAATCAGCCTGAGCTGACCGCTGATAAGTTTGTCGATAATCCTTTTGAACCTGGTGAACGCATGTATCGAACAGGGGATATGGCCAGATGGATGCCTGACGGTAACATGCAATTCCTCGGCAGGGGCGACCATCAGGTGAAAATTAGAGGCTACCGCATCGAACTCGGAGAAATCGAAGCGGGTCTGCTGAAGCATGAAAGCATCAAGGAAGCCGTTGTTATCGCAAGAGACGACCAATCGCAGCAAAAATATTTGTGCGCATATCTCGTTGCGGACGGAACGCTGACGATTCCGGAGCTTCGCGAACACCTGACAGGTCAGCTGCCAGCTTACATGGTCCCGTCCCATTTCGTGCAGCTGGATAAAATGCCGCTTACGCCAAACGGTAAACTGGACCGCAAAGCACTGATGGCACTCGAAGGCAGTGTTCATATAGGAACCACATTTGTCGCACCGACGAATGTTATGGAAGCGAAGCTTGCTTCTGTATGGCAAGAGGTGCTTGGCGTCGACCAAATCGGCATTCACGACGATTTCTTCCAGCACGGGGGTCACTCGCTGAAAGCGATGATGCTCATTTCGCAAATGCACAAAGCGAGCAGTGTGGAAGTACCGCTGCGTACTTTGTTCCAAAATCCGACGATTGCCGCTGTCTCAGCTTACATAATCGATTCGGATGAGAAGAGCTACTCAGCAATTGCACCTGTGCCAGAGCAGGAGTTCTATCCCGTATCTTCGGCGCAGAAGAGGATGTACGTCATTCATCAACTGGATGAAACAGGCACAAGCTATAATATGGCGGATGCGATGCTGGTTGAAGGAAATTTGGACCATGAACGGTTAACAGAAGCATTCCGGGGATTGATTCTGCGCCACGAAGCGCTTCGCACTTCGCTGCATACGGTGGATGGCGTGCCGGTACAAAAGGTGCATGCTCATGTGTCATTCGACGTTGAAGTGATGGAAGCAAATGAGGGTAATGTTTCTGCGCTGGTTCGCGATTTCATCAAGCCGTTCAATTTAAGTCAGGCGCCGCTCTTGCGGGTTGGTCTTGTACGCTTGGCTGCGGAACGTCATGTGCTGCTGTGTGATATGCATCACATCATCTCGGACGGCATTTCCGTTTCGGTGCTCATGCGTGAATTTACCGATCTGTACGAGGGGGCAAGTCTGCCTGAACTTCGCAACCAATATAAAGATTTTGCCGTATGGCAGAACGAACGGCTGCAAAGTGAGGATTTGAAGCGCCAAGAAGCCTATTGGCTCGACGCTTTTTCCAGTGAAATTCCAGTGCTTGATTGGCCGACCGACTATGTAAGACCGCCCGTTCAAAGCTTTGATGGCGATCGCGTCACATTTGATACCGGCAAGGAGCTGTTGCAGGAACTGCACAAGCTAGCTGCGGAATCAGGTACGACGCTGTATATGGTGCTGCTAGCAGCCTACAACGTGCTCATGGCCAAATATTCCGGTCAAGAGGATATCATCATCGGTTCGCCAATTGCCGGAAGACCGCATGCAGATGTCGAACGCACAATCGGTATGTTCGTCAACACATTGGCTATTAGAAACTATCCAGAGGCTGGGAAATCGTTCAAACAGTTTTTGGCGGAGGTAAAGGAAACATCGCTGAGGTCCTTTGAAAATCAAGATTATCCGTTCGAAGAGTTGGTCGAGAAGCTGAACATTCGACGCGACTTAAGCCGCAATCCGCTGTTCGATGTCTTGTTCGTGCTGCAAAATACGGGAGACGAAGCCATTCGAATCAACGATCTGGCATTCTCGCCTTACAGATTAGACCGAAATGTCGCGAAGTTCGACTTGTCGCTCGAAGCTGCTGAAGGGGAGAATGGGATTGTGTTCCATCTCGAATATGGCACAGCTTTATTTCATCGTGCGACGGCAGAAAGGCTTGCGCAGCATTTTCTGCAAATCCTTCACGCCGTTTCAGCGAATTCAGATATCCAATTGGCGGATATTGATATGCTAACCGATGCAGAGAAAACGCAGCTGCTGGGCGAATTCAACCAGGCCGGAGCGGCGTTCCCGCAAGATCAAACGATTCACGGTCTGTTCGAGGAGCAGGTGCAAAGGACGCCGGAACGCATAGCTGCATCATGCGGCGAGGAAAGGCTGACGTACCGTCAGCTGAATGAACGCGCCAACAGTTTGGCATGCGTACTTCGCAGCCATGGAGTGGGGCCGGATGTTAGGGTCGGCCTGCTCGTCGAGCGCTCGCTCGATATGATCGTCGGCATCCTCGCGACGCTCAAAGCCGGCGGCGCTTATGTACCGCTCGATCCGGACTATCCGCAGGAGCGCACGCAATTCATGCTGGAGGACAGCGGAGTCCGCGTCCTGCTGACGCAGCCGCATTTGGCAGATAAGGTGCCTTATGACGGTGTCATGCTGGATATGAGCGATGTAGAGCTGTACGCCTGGGATTATGCAGATTTGGAACCGGTGAATGGGCCGCACGATATGGCCTACATCATCTACACGTCAGGTACGACTGGCAAGCCGAAGGGCGTTATGATCGAGCATCAGAACGTCGTGCGTTTACTCATTCATGACCAGCTGCAATTCGATTTCAGCGAACGCGACGTGTGGACCGTATTTCATTCCTTCTGCTTTGATTTCTCCGTCTGGGAAATGTACGGGGCGCTGCTGTACGGCGGCAGGTGTGTGGTGGTTCCGAAGACAACCGCACAAAACCCTAAAGCATTCGCGCAGCTGCTGCGGCAGGAGCAAGTAACGGTGCTGAATCAAACGCCAACCGCGTTCTACACGCTGATCCAAGAGGAGCTGCAGCAGCCGGGCAAAGGGCTTGCCGTCCGCTGTGTCATCTTCGGCGGGGAAGCACTGAACCCGGTCATGCTGAAGCCGTGGAAGAGGAAGTATCCGGATACGCAGCTGATCAATATGTACGGGATTACCGAAACGACTGTACATGTTACTTATAAAGAAATTACGGATCGCGAAATCGAAACGAACCTAAGCAACATCGGCCGTCCGATTCCGACACTGACGAGCTACATCTTCGATGCGCAGCGCAGGCTGGTGCCGATCGGCGTTGTCGGAGAGCTGTACGTAGGCGGAGACGGCGTCGCCCGCGGTTATTTGAACCGCGAGGAGCTGACGGCTGAGCGATTCGTCGCGAATCCATACAAGCCGGAAGAACGGTTATATCGAACCGGTGACCTTGCGCGTCTGCTGCCCAGCGGCGAGATGGAATACTACGGACGGATCGACCATCAGGTGAAGATCCGCGGGCATCGCATCGAGCTCGGCGAGATCGAGACGCAGCTGCTGCGGCACGAGCGGATTAAGGAAGCGACGGTGCTGGCACAGGATGACGAACAGGGGCAGAAGTTCCTGTGCGCTTACTTCATCACAGACGGGGAGCTGACGGTGTCCGAGCTTAGGGCGCATATCGGCAGCGATTTGCCGGCGTACATGATCCCGTCGCATTTTGTGAAGCTGGACAAAATTCCGCTTACCGCCAACGGCAAAATCGACCGCAAAGCGCTGCCGAAGCCGGAAGGCGGGCTGGATTCGGGCACGGCTTATGTGGCGCCGAGAACAGAGTTGGAAGCTGAGCTTGCGCAAATTTGGCAGGAGGTACTCGGCTGCGGCCAGGTCGGGGTGCTGGACGATTTCTTCTTACTAGGCGGGCACTCGCTGAAGGCGATGTCGCTTATTTCCGCGATGCACAAGGCTTGCCAAGTAGAAGTGCCGTTAAAGGTATTGTTTGATACTCCGAGCGTTGAAGCGATCGCTGCATATATCCAAACGGCCGTCAAAGAGGCCTATGTATCCATTGGACGGGTGCTGGATGAACAGGACTATTATCCGGTATCGTCGGCCCAAAAGCGGATGTACATTCTCAGCCAGTTTGAAGGTGCAGGCACCGGATATAACATGCCAGAGGCTTTCATTCTTGAAGGCGATTTAGATGCGGCTAGGCTGGAAGCAGCTCTGAAGGAGCTTATTGCCAGACATGAGATCCTGCGAACTTCCTTTGCAACGATTCACGGCGAGCCGGTGCAGCAAATTCATGCGGACATTGAATTCTCGGTTGAAACTATTGTTGAAACCATCGTCGCAAACATCGAAGCGAATGAAACCGAACTTGCAGAGCTCGCAAAAAGGTTTGTGCGTCCATTTCAATTAAACAGAGCTCCGCTCCTTAGAGCGGGTCTGGCTAAACTTGCCGATGGTCAGCACTTATTCCTTGTCGATATGCATCATATCATCTCAGACGGTGTATCCGTGGGCATTATGATGGATGAATGGATGCGGCTATACAAGGGTGAGCGACTTTCTGAGCCAGGCATTCAATATAAAGATTTTGCCGTCTGGCAAAATAGCTGGTTCGAGACTGATGTTTTTAAAAAGCAAGAAACCTATTGGTTAGACACGTTTGCCGGAGAAATTCCGGTGCTCAATCTGCCGGCCGATTTTGTCAGACCTGCCGTGCAAAGCTTTGAAGGCGATCGTGTTCATATCGTCGTTGAAAGTGAACTCTGTACGCAGCTTGGACAGCTTGCTGCGCAAACGGACAGCACCCTGTTTATGGTGCTCCTAGCAGCCTACAACGTGCTTTTAGCCAAATACACCGGGCAGCAGGAGTTCGTAGTTGGAACCCCAATCGCAGGGAGATCGCATCCGGACACGGAGGGCGTACTCGGGATGTTCGTGAATACGCTGGCGATGCGGAATCGGGTCGATGCGGATAAGACTTTCCGTGAGTTCATAGCCGATGTGAAGCATCGTGCTCTGGAAGCCTATACGAATCAGGATTACCCATTCGAGAGGCTGGTGGAACACATTGGCATAGCTCGGGATCTAAGCCGTAATCCGCTGTTCGATACGATGTTTATTCTGCAGAACTTGGAAACGCGCTCGCAATCGGATGACCCAAGCGACAACTTGAAATTGGCTGCTATCGCAATGCATGACGGCATTGCCAAATTTGACCTGACGTTCGAAGCCAGAGAAACAAATGGCGAAATAGAATTGTTTATTGATTACGGCGTTAAATTGTTTAAGAAAGCAACGGTGGAACGGATCGGACGTCATTTCGTTCAATTGTTACAGTCGGCGGTTAAAAATGCAGATATTTGTCTGGCCGACTTGACGGTGTTGAACGAAGCGGAACTGCACCAATTGCTAGTTACATTCAATGAAACAAAGACAGTTTTGCCTACCGGCAAGACACTGCACGAGTTGTTCGAGGAGCAGGCAGAGAAGACGCCGGATCAGCCGGCAGTTGTCTGTGCAGGCGTGCAATTGACCTATGCGGAGATGAATGCAACAGCTAACCGTTTGGCAAGGACACTTCGTGATCAAGGCGTCGATCCGGAGACATGTGTAGGCATTATGGCGGATCGTTCGTTAGAACTGGTTATTGGTATCCTGGCAATTCTGAAATCAGGCGGGGCTTATGTACCGATCGACCCACAATATCCTGTGGAACGGATCCGCTACATGTTGAAAGATAGTAACATCAAACTCGTCCTGAGTCAGTCGCATCTGGTCGCAAGCTTGAGTGAGGATGTTCATGCTGCCTTCGATGGGAAGTGGCTCGATCTCCATGACGAGCGCCATTACAACTCTGACGGTTCGAATCTGCCGAAGGTTAATGATCCGACTAATCTGGCGTACATCATTTACACATCGGGTACGACAGGAATGCCTAAAGGCGTCATGATCGAACACGCCAGCATTGTCAGTAATCTGCTGTGGAGAAAAGCCGAATACGCGCTGGATACCAACGATTCTGTGCTGCAGTTGTTCTCCTTCGCCTTTGACGGCTTCGTGACCAGCTTCTTCACGCCGATCATTGCCGGAGCAACGGTCATCTTGCCGCAAGAAGAGGAAGCAAAGGATCCGCTGCTCATGAAAAAACAAATCGCTGCGCATGCAGTCACGCATTTCATCAGCGTACCAAGCTTGTATGCAGCGCTGCTTGAGTGCATGAGCGAAGAAGAAGCAAGCTCGCTTCGTATCGTGACGCTGGCTGGGGAGAAAGTGACCGATAACGTGGTCTCACGCAGCAAGCAGCTTCATCCGCATATCGAGTTGGTGAATGAATACGGACCGACGGAGAATAGTGTTGTAGCCACATATGAAAGAGGCCTAGATTCAAACAAAGAGATTACGATCGGGAGACCGATTGCGGGTACACAAATCTATATTGTGAGCGGAGAGGGCGCTCTGAAGCCTATCGGCGTCATTGGCGAGTTGTGCATCGCCGGTAACGGTTTGGCGCGCGGCTATTTAAACCGCGAAGAACTGACTGCCGAGAAGTTTGTGCGGAACCCGTTTGCAGCCGGGGATAACGGAAACGAACGGATGTACAAAACGGGTGATCTTGCCCGCAGATTGCCTGACGGTACAATCGAATTCATCGGTCGTCTGGACGAACAGGTGAAGGTGAGAGGTTACCGGATCGAGCTCGGCGAGATCGAATCCGTCATCCTGCAGCATCCGCTCATTAACGAAACGGTTGTGTTAGCCAAGGACGACCATCGCGGACAAACGTATCTATGCGCTTATATTACCGCAGATGATGTGTTTACACTGGATGATTTAAGGGCGCACTTAGGGAAAAAACTGCCGGCCTATATGGTTCCGTCTTACTTCATGCAGCTGTTAGCCATGCCGCTTACTCCGAACGGCAAAGTGGATAAGCAGGCTTTGCCGGAACCGGATACGGATCTTATGGCCAAAAAAGAATATGTCGCTCCTTCCAGCGCAGCAGAAGCGAAGCTGATTGGTTTGATGCAGGATTTGCTGGAGATCGGACAAATCGGGTTGCTCGATAACTTCTTTGACCTTGGAGGACATTCGCTCAGCGCAATGACGCTAGTCTCTCAAATGTACAAAGAATTCCAAGTCGAAGTTCCGTTGAGAGCAGTTTTTGAGACGGCTTCTGTCAAGGAGCTTGCAGCTTACATACAAGGAGCGGGACTCTCGCGATACGAGTCGATTCAATTGGCGGCAGAGCAGCCGTATTACCCGCTATCGTCCGCACAGAAGCGATTGTTCATCTTGAATTTGCTGGATAGCGGAAGCACCACCTATAACATGCCGGGTGCTATGACGATCGAAGGCAAGCTCGATATTCAGCAATTTGAAGGAGCTTTCCAAAGCCTGGTAGACCGCCATGAAACGCTGCGAACTTCGTTTGATACGGTCGACGGAGAACCGATCCAGAGGGTGCATCCTAGACTCGAGATACAGGTGGATTACACCTGGTATGTGGCAGATTCACTGCCGACGATAGAGGAGATGATCGAGCGCTTTGTCCGGCCTTTTGACTTGAAGACTGCGCCTCTTTTCAGAGTCGGACTGGTGAAGCTGGAGGAAGAACGCCACTTGCTGTTGTTTGATATGCACCATCTCATTTCCGACGGGGTGTCGATGGGGATTTTCATCCAAGAATTCGTACAGTTGTATCAAATGCAACCACTGCCGCAGCTCCGAGTTCAATACAAAGATTTCTCAGAATGGCAAAACCGTCTGTTCCAGTCGGAAACAATCAGAGATCAGGAATCCTACTGGCTAACGATGTTTGAAGGTGAAGTTCCGCTGCTCGATCTGCCTATGGATTATGGAAGACCATCCATGCGCAGCTTCGCTGGACACAGTGTAACGTTCAGAGCGGATAAATCTCTGCTGAGACAGCTTCATCAGTTGGCTGCGATGAGTGGCACGACCCTCTATATGGTACTGCTTGCTGCTTACAATGTGCTGCTGTCGAAATACGCCAACCAATCGGATATTGTGGTCGGAACGCCAATTGCCGGCAGATCGCATGCGGACTTGGAACATGTTATCGGGATGTTCGTCAATACGCTTGCCATGAGGAACCGGCCTGAAAGTTCCAAGTCGTTTAAGCAGTTTTTGGCCGAAGTCAAAGAACAGGCGCTTATGGCTTTCGAGAATCAAGACTATCCGTTCGAAACACTGGTGGAAAAGCTGGAGCTGCAGCGCGATTTAAGCCGCAATCCGCTGTTTGATACGATGTTTATTATGCAAAATATCGGTAACCCATCGATTGGCATCAAGCCTTTAACATTTATTCCGCATGAGGTTCCGCATACGACGTCGAAGTTCGACCTGACTATGCTTGCCATGGAAGATCAAGAAGGATTGGAATTGACGATTGAGTACTGTACGGCGCTGTTCAAACAAGAAACGATGGAACGTTTTGGGCGTCATTTCGTCCGTATTTTACAGGAAATTGCCGATCAGCCTGATGCGCAGCTAGCGCAAATCGACATGCTTTCATTGGAAGAAAAGAAGCAAATTGTCGTAGATTTCAACCAAACGAAAGCCGATTACCCGCAGAACTGTACGATACAGGAGCTATTTGAGCGGCAGGCGGAGAAGACACCGGATCATGTGGCTGTCGTTTGGGACAGTGAACGGATGACTTACCGTCAGTTGAATGCCAAAGCAAACCGCTTAGCAAGGGTATTAGGCGAGAAGGGCGTCGCCGCAGACAGCATTGTTGGCGTCATGATGGAGCGTTCCGCCGATTTGATCGTCACGATACTGGCCATTCTTAAAGCTGGTGGCGCGTTCTTGCCGATCGACATCGACTATCCGGCCGATCGGATTCGCTACATGCTGGAAGACAGCGCTGCTTCGTTAATCGTTACTCAGGAGGCGGAACGTCCAGCAGGATTTGCCGGGGAAGTTGTAGCGCTGGAGGAAACGGATCTGACTTTCAAATTAGACACCAATTTGGGGTGGGCTAGTACATCCTACAATTTGGCCTACATCATCTATACGTCGGGGACAACAGGCAAACCGAAAGGGATTATGCTCGAGCATGCGGGTATAGCAAATTTACAGGCATTTTTTGAGAATCAACTCGATGTGACTGCCGATGACCGGATCGGACAATTTGCCAGCAGTTCCTTTGACGCTTCGGTTTGGGAAATGTTTATGGCGCTGCTGACGGGAGCTTCGCTCCACGTGTTGTCCAAGGAAATCATCGGTAATTACACAAGGTTTGAAGATTATGTAAGTGAACACCGGATCTCTATTCTTACCTTGCCGCCGACCTACATGACGCATCTGAATCCGCAGCGGATGAGCTCTCTGAAGAAGCTGATTACCGCCGGCTCCGCCACCTCCTTCGAATTGATCCGCAGGTGGGAAGGAAAGGTCCAGTACATCAATGCGTACGGACCGACCGAAACGACGATCTGCGCAACCATTTGGCAGGCCAGTCATTCAGAGCTGCATACGGGTGTGGTCCCAATCGGTTACCCGATTCCAAATACACAGGTGTACATCATGAGTCCAGATAACCTGCTGCAGCCGATCGGCGTACCTGGCGAATTGTGCATCGGGGGTGTCGGATTGGCCAGGGGATACGTGAATAAGCCGGAACTGACGGATGAGAAGTTCACGGACAATCCGTTTGCTCCAAGTGAACATATCTATCATACTGGCGACCTTGCCCGCTGGCTGCCTGATGGAAATATCGAGTACTTGGGACGGATTGATCATCAGGTGAAAATCAGAGGATACCGTATTGAATTGTCAGAAATCGAATCAGTGATGCTGGGTCACGAACTGCTTCAAGAAGCGATCGTCATCGCCCTTGAAGACCATCATGGTCACCATTACTTGTGCGCTTATTTCACAGGCTTATCCAATGCTCCCATATCGAACCTGAGAGCGTATGTAGCCGAATCATTGCCCGATTACATGGTGCCATCCTATTTTATTCAACTGGGACAAATGCCTCTGACGCCTAACGGTAAAATTGACCGCAAAGCACTTCCGGAGCCTGAACTGGGCACAGCCATCACAGGCACGGAATATGAAGCGCCTAGAAATGAACTAGAGCGTCTGCTTGCGGAAGTATGGGAAGAAGTGCTGGGCGTTCGCCCGATTGGCATCAAGAATAATTTCTTTGAGCTTGGCGGCGACTCGATCAAAGCCATTCAGGTGTCAACACGTTTGTATAAACATGATTTGATGCTGGAAATGAAGGATTTGTTCCAAAATCCCGTTATTGAAAAAGTGAGTTCATACGTACAAACATTAGGCCGTAAGAGCAGCCAAGAAACGGTAGTCGGGGAACTGGAGCTGTCTCCCATCCAACGATGGTTCTTCGCCCAGAGATTCACCGACATGCATCATTGGAATCAATCGATCCTGCTGCAGAGTACTCATGGCTTTAAGGAGCCCGTTGTCCGCAAAATATTCACCCAAATTATCCAGCATCATGATGCGCTAAGAACCGTTTTCCGGGTAGACAACGACAGAGTCACTGCGCAGATCCGCGGTCTGGAAGAACCTTTGGTACATCTGAAAGTAATTGATGTAAGGAATCAAGTTGATGAGTCTTCGGTTATTACCGAAGAAGCAAATCGCTTGCAGTCGAGCATGGATTTGAACGAGGGGCCCTTGATCAAGCTGGCTTTGTTCAGAACGATAAGTTGCGATCATCTGTTAATCGTCGCGCACCATCTCGTGGTCGATGGCGTTTCCTGGCGCATTATTCTGGAGGATTTTGCTTTAGGTTATGAACAAGCGATGAACGATGAGGACATCCTATTTCAGGATAAAACGGATTCCTATCAAGTTTGGACGGAACAGTTGAAGGCTTATGCGGCTGGTAAAGAATTGGCAAAGGAAAAGAATTACTGGCAGCAAATGGGCGGCTTGTCCTGGGCTCCGCTGCCGAAAGACAAGAAAGCGGAAGAAATGAAACTCATTCATACGCGAAGTACCGCGTTTGAGCTGAACGAGGAAGAGACAGAGCGTTTACTGAAGCAGGTTAATCAAGCTTATCATACCGACATTCCGGACATTTTGTTGACAGCGTTAGGCTTAAGTGTTGGGGACTGGACGAAGCAGGACTGCGTGATCGTCAATATGGAAGGGCACGGCAGGGAAGACTTGGAGGGGCAGGTCAACGTATCGAGAACGGTCGGTTGGTTCACAGCGCAGTTCCCGATTGTACTCGACTTGAAAGGACCGAACGATACGGGCTCCCATATTAAGCGGATCAAAGAGCACGTAAGGCGTATACCGAACAAGGGTATCGGATTCGATCTGCTGAGATTCATGTCTCCAGAGGAGCTGCGTTTGGACCCGGCACCAAAGCCTGAGATTGGTTTCAACTATTTGGGCCAGTTCGACTCCGACGTAACGACAAAATGGTTCACGGTGTCGCCGTATGATATGGGAGAGCCGATGAGTCCGGATGCGGAGCGTTTGTTTACGCTCGATGTCACCGCAATGATTCAAGGCGGCAAACTAAGCGTTCGTTTTGCCTACAATATCCAGGAGTACAATCAGACCACGATGACCCAGTTGCAAAATAGCTTTAAGAAGCATCTGCTGGAAATTATGGAGCATTGCGTGAATAAACAAGGACCTGAGCTGACCCCGAGCGACCTCGGCGATCATGAGCTTTCCTTGGAAGAACTGGATGGTTTGGTTGATATTTTCGAGTCTTGATTCCGGAGTGCGAACTCTTTAGAGGTGAATAATGAAAAAATCAGACACAATCCAAAAAGTGTATCCACTCACTCCGATGCAGGAAGGGATGCTCTTTCATTCAATCATGGATCCAGACTCGAGCGCCTATCATAACCTGCTGCAAGCAAAACTTTGCGGGCAGCTCGATGTCAGCCTTTTCGAACAAAGCTTTAACCAATTAATCGCAGAAAACGATATTTTACGCACAGCATTTGTACATCAAAATCTTCAGCGCCCAAGACAGGTTGTTTTAAGCAAAAGAACGATCCAGCTTCATTTCGAGCAAATCGATCATTTGGATGAAAGCGAACAGCAGATCTACATCGCATCTTTTATCAGCGAACGGAATGCTGGACGTTATAACCTGGCCAAGGATATACCGATGCACATGGCTGTATTCCAAACGGCTGAACAGGAATATCAGTTCATCTGGAGCCACCATCATATCTTGATGGACGGGTGGGGGCTTGGCATTGTCATCAACCGGCTGTTTCAAATCTATGAAGCTTTGAAGCATGAGAATACGCTGCCTCAAGAAGCGGTATACCCTTTTAGTGATTATATCAAGTGGCTGGAAAAGCAGGATAAAGACGAATCGCTGGCCTATTGGCAAACGTATCTGGACGGCTACGAGCAGTCCGTTCATATCCCTAAAGCATTCGCACCTGAAGACAGTTTGTATCAAAAGCAAGAGATCAGCTTCGTTATTGACGAAACGACGACTGGTCGGATTGCTCAGCTTGCTAGCAGCTACCAGACGACGGTAAACACGGTTTTCCAAACGATTTGGGGTCTTCTCCTAAGTAAATACAACCATACGAATGACGTTGTGTTTGGCTCTGTCGTTTCCGGTCGGCCCTCGCAGGTGAGGGGTATTGAGAAAATGGTCGGACTGTTTATTAACACCATTCCGGTACGCATTTCCTATCAAGATGAGCAATCGTTTGGCAGTCTGCTTGCCGAAGCTCAGCGCAATGCGCTGGCTTCGGAGGCCTATCATTTCGTTCCTTTGTACGAAATTCAAAGCCAGAATGGACACAAACAGGATTTATTCGATCATATCCTCATTTTTGAAAACTATCCGGTTGCCAAAGAACTGCAAAATAACGGTTGGGAAGGGTCGCTGGGCTTCGCAATCGACGATGTGCATGTCGAGGAGCAGACCAATTATCCCTTGAATATCGTTGTGGCACCGGGCGCTGAACTGGGGATCAAGCTAAGCTTCAATGCAGCTGTTTATGCGGCGGAATGGATGAACAGCATCGAAGGGCATATGAAGCAAATCATCGCTCAGGTCGTTGCCGATCCGCAGGTGCTGCCCAAGCATATTGAAATCTTAACGGAGCAAGAGAAACGGCAAATTCTCCACTCTTTCAATGATACGGAAATCCGTTATCCGCAGGACCAAGAGCAAACGCTCCATGCGCTTTTTGAGCAGCAGGCCATCAAAACACCGGATCAAACGGCTATTGTTTGCGGAGATTTGAGCATGACGTACCGCGAGCTTAACGAAAGAGCCAACAGACTCGCTCGGGTATTAAAAGAAAAAGGCGTTGGCAAGGACCAAATGGTTGCCATCATGACGGATCGTTCCTTAGAGATGGCTGTCGGTCTGCTCGCCATTCTGAAGGTGGGCGGAGCCTATGTGCCTTGCGATCCGGAATATCCAGCTGAGCGGATCCGCTATTTGCTTGAAGATAGCGGAGCACAGCTCCTATTGAGTAAAACGGGGTTGATGCACAAGGTTGAGGGAAGCCATTGCGAGTTCCTAGATCTGCAAGACGAAGTGAATTATGCCTCGGATGCTGCAAATCTAACGGCTGAAAGCTGGCCTGCGGACTTAGCTTATATGATCTACACATCAGGAACGACTGGTCAGCCGAAGGGTGTAATGATTGAGCACGCAAGCATCATGAATACGATCCGTTGGAGAAAAGAGGAATATGGTTTCGGCACGGATGATCGTGTATTGCTGTTTTTATCGTTTTCGTTCGATGCCTTTGTCAGCAGCTTTTTCGCGCCGATTGTATCCGGTTCGACGGTTGTCCTAGCGAGTGATGAGGAAGCGAAAGATCCGCTGGCGCTGAAGAAACGAATCTCTTCCTTGCAGATTACCCATTTTAGCTGCGTGCCGAGCTTGTACGCTGCGATTTTGGAAACGATGAACGCGGAGGAAGATTCTTCGCTGAAAGCCGTAACCCTCGGCGGTGAGAACATTTCGCCCTATTTGCTGGAGAAAACGAAGCGAATCATTCCCGGAGCGGAAATCGTCAACGAGTACGGCCCGACGGAAAACAGCGTCATTTCCACCGTAAGCCGAAATCTGATGCCTGGAGAGCCGATAACGATCGGGCATCCGATCGCTAACTCACAGGTGTACATCGTGGATCAACATCACCAGCTGCAGCCTATTGGAGTGAAGGGTGAATTATGCGTAGCTGGAGCAGGGCTGGCCAGAGGGTATTGGAACAAAGAAGCACTCACCTCGGAAAAATTCATCGACAATCCCTTCCTTCCAGGCACGAAAATGTACAAAACCGGCGATTTGGCCAAGTGGCTGCCGAATGGCAATATCGAATTTATCGATCGTATCGATCATCAGGTTAAAATTCGCGGCTATCGCATCGAGCTCGGAGAAATCGAGGCGACGATACTGAGGCATCGTTCTGTTAAAGAGGCTGTCGTGCTCGCCGCCAACGACGGTGGGGGAGAAAAAGCGCTCGCTGTGTATTATACACTCGAAACGGACGCAGCAGCAGCTGATCTTAAAGAAGACCTACTGCAGGAGCTTCCGGCCTATATGGTGCCTTCCTACTTTATGCCGATGGAACGTCTGCCGCTTACGCCAAATGGCAAAATTGACCGAAAAGCGCTGCCGAAACCGGAAGGGGAATTGAAATCCGCTGCCATTTATGAAGCACCGGCTAACCTTACGGAAGCTAATCTGCTGCCGCTATGGCAAGAGATTTTAAAGACAGAGCATATCGGCGTGACTGACCATTTTTTCGAAAATGGCGGCCATTCTTTGAAGGCAATGATGCTCATTTCGAAAATTCATCAGGAACTGAAGGTGGAAGTACCGATCAAGGTACTGTTCGACAGTCCGACGATAAGGCAGATTGCCAAGTATATTCAACGCGCAGACGAACAAGTCTACGCAGCGATCCGCTCTACGGAGCAGCGTGATTATTATCCGGTATCCTCGGCGCAGAAGCGGATGTTCGTGCTGAATCGTCTTGACCCTGATGGAACCAGCTCCAATATGCCAGGGGCCATGCTGCTTGAAGGACCACTCGATATAGAAAGGTTCCGCGGAGCCTTCCAAGCTCTAGTGGCGCGGCACGATACACTGCGAACTTCTTTCGATACGGTGGACGGAGAGCCTGTGCAAATCGTGCATCCGCAGGTTGAGCTGCGAATTCCTGTAAAAGAGGCGAATGAAGAAGATGCTGCGGGAATGATGAACGACTTCATACGCCCGTTTGATTTAAGCAAGGCGCCACTGCTGCGCGTAGAGTTAATTCGGTTTGCTGCAGAACGCCACCTCTTCTTGTTCGATTTACATCATATTATTTCCGACGGTACCTCGATGGGGCTCATCGTCAAGGAATTTATGCTCCTGTATCAAGGGAACCACTTGCCGGAGCTTGCGATTCAGTATAAAGATTTTTCCGTTTGGCAGCACGAATGGTTCGGATCCGAAGTGATGAAACGGCAGATGACCTTCTGGGTCGAGATGTTTGGCGGGGATGTTCCTGTTCTTGAAATCCCAACAGATTATCCGAGACCGCCTATTCAGAGTTTTGAGGGAGATAAGGTTATCGTCCATACCGGCAAAGAACTGCAGGAGGCGCTCAGACGTCTCGCGTCTGAATCGGGCACTACACTGTTTATGGTCATGCTTGCGGCTTACAATGTGCTGCTTGCCAAATATTCCGGACAAGAAGATATCGTCGTCGGGACGCCGATTGCAGGCAGATCCCACCCCGATCTGCAATCGATCATTGGCATGTTCGTGGGTACGCTGGCACTTCGTAATCGAGCAGACGGCAAGCTTTCGTTTGCCGAGTTTCTGGCTAGGGTCAAGATGAACATGCTTCATATTTACGAAAATCAGGATTATCCTTTCGAAGCGCTGGTTGAACAGGTCGATGTGCGCAGAGACATGAGCCGCAATCCGCTGTTCGATACGATGTTTGTCCTGCAAAACATTGAGCTTGAAGCCATGGAGCTGGACGGATTGTCGATATCGCCAGGCATAGTAGACAATCCCGTCGCGAAGTTCGATTTGACGATTGAAGCAAGAGAAGATGAAGAGGGGATCGAGCTTTGCTTCGTCTACCGGACCAAGTTGTTCAAGCAGGAAACCGTGAAGTGTATGGCCGATCATTTTCTGAATATTTTACATACGGCGGTTGCTAACCCGCACCAGACGATTTCTAACATAGATATGCTGAGTGAGGCGGAGAAAAGACGTTTGCTTGTCGAGCTCAACGATACCGCCGCTCAGTACCCGGAAGGAATGACGCTGCACGCACTGTTTGAGTCACAGGCTGCGATTCGACCGGATCGCACGGCGATCGTATATGACGGGGAACGAATGACCTATCGCGAATTAAATGACCGCGCGAACCGGTTGGCCAGAGAGCTGCGCAGTCACGGCGTGCAGCCTGATGGAAGGGTCGGTCTGCTCTTGGAGCGCTCGTCCGATATGATCGTGGGCATACTCGCCACGCTGAAGGCCGGCGGCGTCTACGTGCCGCTTGATCCGGATTACCCTCAGGATCGGCTGCAATTTATGCTGGACGACTGCGGCGCCCGCGTGCTGCTGACCCAGTCTCATCTGACCGGCAAAGTGCCGTTTGATGGTACGGTGCTTGATATAGGTGACCCGGCGCTATACAGCGGAGACGGTTCGAACCTGGACTCCGTGAATCAGCCGGACGATATGGCTTACATTATCTATACGTCCGGTACGACAGGCAAACCGAAAGGCGTCATGATCGAGCACCGAAATGTCGTTCGTCTGATGCTGAACGATAAGATGAAGTTCGATTTTACTGATCGCGACGTGTGGACCGTGTTCCACTCCTTCTGCTTCGATTTCTCCGTTTGGGAAATGTACGGCGCTTTGCTGTACGGCGGCACCTGTGTCGTTGTGCCTAAGGCGGTGGCACAGAATCCGAAGGCGTTCGCACAGCTGCTGCGCCAAGAAGGAGTTACTGTGCTTAACCAGACGCCGACCGCGTTCTACGCGCTGATTCACGAGGTGCTTGGACGACAAGACAACGATTTGCAAGTCCGCTACGTCATCTTCGGCGGCGAGGCGTTGAATCCGATCATGCTGAAGCCATGGAAGGCGATGTACCGGCAGACACAGCTGATTAATATGTACGGCATTACTGAAACGACCGTTCATGTTACTTATAAAGAAATAACGGAACAGGACATGGAGACGAGCTTAAGCAACATTGGCCGGCCGATTCCGACACTGACAAGCTACATCTTGGATAGCGAGCAGCGGTTAGTACCGATCGGTGTCATTGGAGAGCTGTATGTGGGCGGAGAAGGCGTAGCTCGCGGGTATTTGAACCGCGAAGAGTTGACGGCCGAGCGGTTCATTGCGAATCCCTATAAGCCGGAGGAAAGGCTGTACAGGTCGGGTGATCTCGCCAGATTATTGCGCAGCGGAGAAATGGAATATTTGGGCCGAATCGACCATCAGGTCAAAATCCGCGGGCATCGGATCGAGCTGGGCGAAATCGAGACACAGCTCTTGAAGCACGAGTCGATTCGCGAGGCCGTCGTAATGGCGCTGGACGATGAGCAGGGGCAAAAGTTCCTTTGCGCGTACCTGCTGTTGGATCAGGATCTGACCGTGACGGAGCTGCGGGCGCATGCATCCGAGGATCTGCCGGCATACATGATCCCGTCGCATTTTGTAAGACTCCCGCAGATGCCGATGACGTCTAACGGCAAGGTTGACCGGAAGGCGCTACCGAAGCCCGAGGGTGGGCTGAAGACAGGAGCCGAATACATAGCGCCTCGAAACGAGTTGGAAGAAAAGCTGGTACACATCTGGCAGGAAGTGCTGGGATCGGACCGGATCGGTATACGTGACAATTTCTTCGATCTTGGCGGCGATTCGATCAAGGGCATACAAGTAGCCTCGCGTTTGTTTAATCATGGGCTGCAGCTTGAGATGAAAGATCTGTTCCGATACCCTTCGATCGAAGAACTGAGCGGCTTAGTTGCGCTGGTCAAGCGCCAAATCAGTCAGGAGACCGTAACGGGTGAAGTCGGGTTGACACCGATTCAGCAATGGTTTTTCGATCAGCGGTTTGCCAGCCAGCATCACTGGAATCAATCCGTTATGCTGCATAAGTCTGACGGATTCGATTCGCTGGCTTTGGAGAAGGCGCTGCACGATCTTGTCCAGCATCATGATGCGCTTCGTATGGTTTACAGCGAGAAGGACGGGCGGATCGTCCAGTTGGGCCGCGGTCTGGAAGGCGAGATTTATGGATTCGAACAGTTCGACTTCAGGGCTCATGCTGACACAGAACTGCGCATTGCATCGGAAGCCAATCGCATTCAACAAAGCTTCGACCTGAGTCAAGGTCCTTTGCTGAAAGCAGCTCTTTTTCAAACAGCCGAAGGTGATCACTTGCTGCTTGCCGCTCACCATTTGATCGTTGACGGGATCTCCTGGCGCATCCTGTTTGAAGATTTGGCGACAAGCTATGCGCAGGCCCTTGCAGGCGAAGAGACATCTTTTCAGGAAAAAACGGACTCGTTCCAATATTGGTCTCAACGGTTAACGGCCTACGCGGAAAGCAAGGAATTGCTGCAGGAAATTGATTATTGGAAACAGCTAGAAAATATGTCAGTTGGCTCATTGTATAAAGATTTTGCAGTTGAAACCTGTACACTTGGCGAAAGTGCAACGGCAGAAATGGCGCTTACCCGGGAACAGACCGAGCATCTGCTGAAGCATGTCCATCATGCCTACCATACGGAAATGAACGACATTCTTTTAACCGCTGTAGGATTGGCCGTTCAGGAGTGGGGGCAGACCGATCGTATTGCTGTTCAACTCGAAGGCCACGGGCGCGAAGAGATGATGGAAGACGTCAACATTTCCCGGACAGTCGGCTGGTTCACCTCCATGTATCCGATCGTGCTTGATCTGACGGATGGTGATTTATCCAGGGAAATCAAGTCGGTTAAGGAGACTCTCAGACAGGTACCGAACAAGGGAATCGGCTATGACATTCTGAAATATTTGACACCGGAAGACAAACGGTCCGGACTCCATTTTAAACTAAAACCGGAGATCTGCTTCAACTATCTCGGTCAGTTCGATGCGAATCTCGTCCATGACGCGTTCGGTCCGTCCCCGTATGACATGGGAGAACCGATTAATCCGAATTCCCACCGCATGTATCCAATCATCATGAACGGAATGATAGCAAACGGCGAGATGAGCTTCCGAATTTCGTATAGCCCGAGACAGTATGAGGAATCCACCATGCAATGTTTATCTGCTGCGTTCAACTATCATTTGCTCCGCATCATCGATCACTGTAGGAACAAAGAGGAAAGCGAGCGGACTGCGAGCGATTTCAGCTCCAAGGGACTGACGACGGACGACGTCGATGATATCTTCGAATTGCTTGGTGAAAAGCTGTAATCATGGCAAGATACGCGAAATGATAGCATAGCAAATGCTTACGTCCCTAATGTAAATTCTAAGGAGAGAAGCCCCTGTATGAGCCAATTTAAAAAAGAACACGTCCAAGACATGTATTTTTTATCCCCGATGCAGGAAGGGATGCTGTTTCATTACTTGCTCGAGCAGGGCCAATCGAATGCTTACTTCGAACAAATGTCCATCCGCGTACGAGGGACGCTCGATATTGGCTTGTTTTCGGTCAGTTTAAACCGAATCGCTCAGCGGTATGACGTATTTCGCACCGTGTTCCTTTATGAAAAAGTGAAACGACCCGTGCAGGTGGTGCTGAAAGAGCGTCAGATTCAGGTCCGTTTTGAAGATGTCAGCAGTTTGCCTGAACAGGAACGTGAGCTATTTGTAGAGCGGTTTAAACAGGAAGATCTGGAGCAAGGATTCGATCTGTCCAAGGACATGATGATGCGTGTCTCCATTCTTCAGACGGGGGAGTCCGAATATCAAATCTTTTGGAGCCACCATCACATTCTGATGGACGGATGGTGTCTCGGTATCATCGTCGGCGAACTGTTCCAAATCTATGCCTCCTTGCGGGAACAAGCACCGATCCAGTTGGAAAGGACGTATCCATACAGCGACTACATCAAATGGCTGGAACGCCAGGACAAGGACGAAGCAAAGCGTTTTTGGGCTGATGCGCTGTCCGGATATGAACAACTGGCGTCTGTGCCCCAGATGACAGCTCCCGCCACGGATATGGCAGGGCGCGGATATAAGCAGGAAGAGCTGACAATCCGGTTCGATGAGAAGCTGACTGCGAAGCTGCAGCAGTTGGCGGGCAAGCACCAGGTAACGTTGAATACGGTGTTTCAGACGATCTGGGGCATCGTGCTGCAAAGGTATAGTCATGCGAATGATGTCGTATTTGGTTCCGTCGTTTCCGGGCGGCCTTCGCAGGTTGTCGGCATTGAGAAAATGGTCGGTTTGTTCATTAATACGATTCCGGTACGCGTGAAGTCGTCCGCGGATCAATCATTCTCGGATGTGCTGCAAAGTGTGCAGCTGAATGCGCTGGCTGCCGAATCGTACACCTACTTGCCGCTTGCTGAGGTTCAGGCGCAAAGCTTGCTTAAGAGTAATCTGTTCGATCATATTCTCGTTTTCGAAAACTATCCGGTGGAGGAGTCCGTGCAAAATGGATCCCTCGAAAGCCAATTGGGATTTGAAGCAACGGATGTGAGCATGATCGAGCAGACGAGCTACGATTTGAACTTGTTGGTTATGCCAGGCCGGGAGCTGGCGGTGCGCCTGAACTATAACGCGAACGTGTATAACACGCAGTTTCTGCGGAGCATCGAAGGACATCTGAATACCGTCGCATGGACAATCGTGGAACATCCGGAGCTGCGCCTGAAGGATCTAGTTATGGTCACCGAAGAAGAAAAGCAGCTTCTTCTGCAGCTGAACGATACGAGGGAAGAAGTTCCAAGCCATTTGACTGTTCATCGTATGTTTGAGGAGCAGGCGGAGAAAACGCCGGATCAAGTGGCCGTTGTATTCGGGGAACGGCAGTTGACGTACCTTGAATTGAACGAAAGGGCTAACCGATTAGCCAGAACGCTTCATGGCAAAAACGTTGGAGCGGATCAGGCTGTCGGGATTATGGTGGAACGTTCGCCGGATTTGGTAGTCGGTATTCTGGCGATTCTGAAAGCGGGAGGCGCTTATGTGCCGATCGATCCCGAGCTTCCGGAAGAACGCGTCAATTATATGCTTCACAACAGCGGTGCATCCATTTTGCTAACACAAAGCCATTTATACGGAAAGTTGGCGTTTGAGGGTGAAATCCTTGATATTTCGAGCGATCACGTATATGACTCGGAGAGCAGTAATCTGGAGGTAAACAGCAGCGCCAACGATCTGTTCTATATCATTTATACGTCAGGTACGACAGGTAAGCCAAAAGGTGTCATGCTTGAACATCGCAATATGGTCAACCTGCTTCACCATGTTTTCCGCCACGACAATGTCAATTACGGCAGTACTGTTCTGCAGTACACAACGATGATCTTCGATGTTTGCTACCAGGAGATTTTTTCTACATTGTGTTCGGGAGGGAAATTATATCTGATCGACGGAGATACGAAGCGAGAGGTGCATAAGCTGCTTCACTTAATTGAAGAGGCGCAAATTGAAGTCTTGTTCCTTCCGGTCTCCTTCTTGAAATTTATTTTTAACGAGCAAGAATACGCCGGCCGTTTTCCGTCTTGTGTACGGCATATCATTACTGCTGGCGAGCAGCTGGTGGTCACGAATCAGCTTCGTTCCTTTTTGCAAAAAAATGGCGTGAAACTCCATAACCATTATGGTCCGTCGGAGACCCATGTCGTCACCATCTTTCAGATGGAGCCAAACGGAGACATTCCTGAGCTGCCTTCGATTGGACGGCCGATTGCGAACAACGGCATCTATATGTTGAATGACGGATTGCAGCTTCAACCATTCGGCGCCCCGGGAGAATTATTCATAGCTGGTGATAACGTAGGGCGCGGTTACAGGAACAACGACGAGCTGACAGCGGAAAAGTTTATGCCAAATCCGTATCGTGAAGGCGAACGCATGTATCGAACGGGCGATCTGGCACGCTGGATGCCGGACGGCAACCTCGAGTTTCTAGGCCGTATCGACCATCAGGTGAAAATCCGTGGACACCGCATTGAGCTTGGCGAAATCGAATCGCAGTTGCTGAATCATCCTTCGGTGACGGCCTCAGCCGTATTGGACCGGAAAGATGCGCAGGGAGGAACTTATTTGTGCGCGTATTACGTGTCAGATAGGCCGCTTCATTCGCTAGAGCTGCGGACATATTTGCTGAGAGAACTGCCGGAATACATGATTCCGTCGTTTTTTATGGAGCTGGCTAAGCTGCCTGTGACACCGAACGGCAAAACAGACCGTCGAGCACTGCCTGAGCCTGATGGGGAGTTCGTAACGGGGACGGAGTACATACCGCCGACAAATGTCGTGGAAGAAGCACTTATTGCTATTTGGCAGGAAGTGTTGGGGATTGTCCGCATAGGCATTCATGACAATTTTTTCAGTCTCGGCGGACATTCGCTGAAAGCCATGACGTTGATGTCACGCTTGAACAAGCATTTCAGCGTCAATATCCCGCTGCGCGAGCTGTTTGAATCGCCTACAGCGGAAGGGTTGGCACGCAAGATCCGCGAGGCGGAGGAGGATGTCCGTAAAGCAATCCAACCAGCGGGGAAAAAGCCGTATTATCCGGTTTCCTCCGCACAAAAGCGGATGTTTGTGCTGCAAGATTTGGATGATGCAGGTACAGGCTACAATATGCCCGGCGTGTTTATCGTCTGCGGCGAGTTAGACCGCGACCTGTTCGAGAGAGCGTTCGCTCGCCTTATCCAGCGGCACGAAGCGCTGCGCACGTCCTTTGAGTTGGTCGACGGGGAGCCGGTTCAGAAGATTCATGAGAACGTCGATTTCGAAGTAGAGTTCTCACGACTGTCTGAAAGCGCTGAGGATTCGGCTTCAGAAAACATAGTCATTGAACGCCTGGTGGAGCGTTTTATGCGGTCATTCGATCTGCAAAAGGCGCCATTGATCCGTGTTGCGCTTGTAGAGCTGCAGGAACGGCGTCATTTGTTCATGTACGACATGCATCATATTATCTCAGACGGCGTATCGATGTCTGTCATCGTGAAGGAGTTTGTACAGTTGTATGGCGGTGGTACTTTGCCTGAACTGTCCATCCAATATAAAGACTATGCAGTTTGGCAGCAGGCTCAGCTGGAAAGTGAATCACTGCGCAAGCAAGAAGCGTTCTGGTTGCATTCATTTGCCGGCGAGCTGCCGCAGCTGGAGCTTCCGTCTGACTTCCCTCGCCCTGCAGTGCAGAGCTTCGAGGGTGACCATATACGCTTTGCAGTTGATACGGAATTGCTCGGGTCATTGAAACGATTGGCTGCTGAAAACGGGTCAACGCTGTACATGGTTTTGTTTGCTGCTTATAATATCCTGCTTTCCAAGTATTCCGGACAGGAAGATATCGTTGTAGGTACTCCGACAGCCGGCCGTTCTCAGGCGGACTTGGAGCATGTCGTCGGGATGTTCGTCGGTACACTGGCGCTGCGAAGCCGTCCGGAAGGCGGGAAAACATTCCACAGCTTCTTGTCGGAAGTAAAGGAGTATGCCCTTCAAGCCTTTGAAGCGCAGGAGTATCCGTTTGATAAGCTGCTGGAGCAGTTGAATATTCGGCGCGATCCCGGCCGCAATCCTTTGTTCGATACGATGTTCAGCATGCAGAGTATCGATCCGGGACTAGGCCAAGAGGGCGGAGCAGGCTTTGGGGAATTGACCTTTACACCGCACGTCTGGCAAAGCGGCATCGCCAAATTTGATCTGACGCTGGAAGTGCGTGAAGGAGCGGGAAGTTTGGAGCTCCAGCTGGATTACAGCACGAATCTGTTTGCGCTGGAGACAGCGAAGCGGATGGCGCGCCATTTCGTATGCTTGTTAGAAAAAATCGTATTAGTCCCGGATCTGACGTTGGCGGAGCTAAGCATAGTACCTAGTGAGGAAGAATGGCAAATCGTTCAAGAATTCAACGATACAAGCTCTGATTATCCGAACAACGAGACGATCGCAACGCTGTTTGAGAAGCAGAGCGCGCTGACACCGAATCATCCGGCTGTTGTCTTTGAGGGTAAACAACTCACCTATCGGGAACTGAATGCGCGGGCGAATCTACTAGCAAACGAGCTGAGGAAGCAGGGGGTTGGCGCAGGCAAGGTCGTTGGCCTACTTGCGGATCGTTCGATCGAGCTGATGATCGGTCTAATGGGCATTCTGAAGGCAGGCGGCGCTTATTTGCTGCTTGACCTAGAAATGCCTGCGGAACGGATCAGATTTATGCTCGAAGATAGCGGCGCTAACATCGTACTGACGCAGCGGAAATTGTATTGGATGGCACAGGCTGCGCTCGCTGAACATGTGATCGACCTCGATGAAGCCGTATTGAATGAGAATAGCTTGATTAGCGAGAACTTGCTGTCACTGGGAGGACCGCGCGATCTGGCCTACGTCATCTATACGTCTGGCTCTACAGGTAAGCCGAAAGGCGTGCTTATTGAACAGCGCAGCGTCGTACGGCTGGTGAAGGAGACGAACTACGTCCAGTGGAGCGAAGATGAGCGCATTCTGCAGACAGGCGCGCTTGGTTTCGATGCGGTTACGTTTGAGATTTTTGGCGCACTGCTGAACGGAGCTACGCTATATCTAGCTGATAAGAGCGTTATTCTGGATAGCGAAAAGCTCGGTGCGTTTATCGCCGATCATCGAATCACGACCATGTGGCTCACATCACCGCTTTTCAACCAGCTTTCACAGGAGAATGCGGAGTTGTTCGCAGGTGTGCGGCAGCTGCTGGTTGGCGGAGACGCGTTGTCGCCGAGCCACATTAATCACGTTCGCTACATGTTTCCGAGTCTGCGTCTGATTAATGGCTATGGTCCGACAGAGAACACAACGTTCTCCACGACATTCTTGATTGAACGGGATTACGAGGGAAGCATCCCGATAGGGCGGCCAATCAGCAATTCGACAGCATACATCGTGAACAAGTACAACCAACTGCAGCCGATCGGCGTGCCGGGCGAGCTATGCGTCGGCGGTGATGGCGTGGCGCGAGGGTATGCGAACCGTCCGGAGCTAACAGCCGAGACCTTCGTTCCGAACCCATTCAAAGAGGGAGAGACGATGTACCGCACCGGTGACCTGGCGAAATGGCTGCCGGACGGGACGATTGAATATAGAGGCCGTATCGATCAGCAGGTGAAGATCCGGGGGTACCGGATCGAGCTGGGCGAGATCGAGGCGGAGTTGATGAAGCATCCTGCTATGAAGGATGCCGTAGTGATCGCTCGTGAGGATGCGAACGGGCAGAAGTTCTTGTGCGCCTACATCGTGGCAGAGCAGGAGCTGGATGTGCCGGAAGTAAAAGCGTTGCTGGCACAGGAGCTGCCATCCTACATGGTGCCGGCGTACATGGTGCAGATGGAGAAGCTGCCGCTTACCGCTAACGGCAAAATCGATCGGCGCGAGCTGCCTGAGCCAGAGGGTGGCTTGGGGCTCGGCACAGAATATGCAGCACCGCGCAATATGACAGAAGAGCGGCTTTGCGTCATCTGGCAGGACGTACTCGGTGTGTCGCAAGTCGGTATCCGCGACGATTTCTTCCAGCTCGGCGGCCACTCGCTGAAGGCGATGACGCTGCTGGCGCGGATCAAGCAGCAGCTTCAAGTGAATGTGCCGCTGCGGATGCTGTTCGAGTCGCCGACGGTAGAGGCGCTTGCCCAGCATATCGTACAGGCCGACAGGGAATCATATGCGGCGATTAAGCCAGTGGAACTGCGCGATTTTTACCCGGTTTCCTCCGCCCAGAAGCGGATGTATATCATGAGCCAATTTACAGGCTCGAACACTAGCTATAACATTCCAGGCGTCATGTTCATGGAAGGTGAATTGGATCTGGAGAGATTCGAGCAAGCGTTCCGGTGCTTGGTTGCCCGGCATGAATCACTGCGGACGACGTTCGAGACAGTCCACGGCGAAGCGGTGCAGATCGTGCACACGAATGTTCATTTTGAGGTTGAGTACGCCAGAAGCACTGAGGAAGGGCTGGCTTCCATCGTTACGGAGTTTGTACAGCCATTCAATTTGCAAAAGGCACCGCTGCTGCGAGTCAAGCTCGTACATGTAAGTGCTCAGCGCTATTTACTGCTGTTTGATATGCACCACATTGTATCCGACGGCGTGTCGATGGGCATTTTGTTAAGTGAATTTGCATGCCTGTATCGTGGAGATGATCTGCCTGAATTAACGGTTCAATATAAAGATTTCGCTGTTTGGCAGAACAGCATGCTCTCTTCCGAGTCGATGCGAATCCATGAAGCGTACTGGCTTGAGACGTTCTCCGGCACTATTCCGGTGTTGGCGCTGCCGACTGACTATCCGAGACCAGCCGTTCAAAGTTTTGAAGGGGATGCGCTCACCGTGAGGTTAAGCCAGCCGCTGCGCGATCAAATTCACAACATAGCGTCCGATTATGGCGCCACACTTTACATGATGCTGCTTGCCGCGTATCAAGTGCTGCTTTCCAAATACAGCGGGCAGATGGATGTAATCGTTGGAACACCGGTAGCAGGCAGGCCGCTTGCTGAAACCGAGAACATTCTCGGCATGTTTGTGAATACGCTCGCGATACGCAGCCAGCCGGAAAGCGGTAAAACGTTCGCGCAGTTTTTGGAGGAAGTGAAGCGAAGTTCATTACTGGCTCTGGAACACCATCATTACCCTTTGGAGATGCTCATTGATCAATTGGAGCTGCGCAGGGATTTAAGCCGAAATCCGCTCTTCGATACGGTCTTCAGTGTGCAGAATCAGGAGATGAAAGCTTCGGAGTTTGCCGGTCTTAGATTCGAACCTTACCACACGGAAAACAAAATCGCCCAGTTCGATTTGTCAGTCAAAGCGATCGAGGATGAAAACGAGATTGTGCTCCATGCGGAATACGCCAGCCATTTGTTTCATAAAGAGACGATTGAACGGATGATGACCGATTATCAAGCGTTACTGCATCAGGTTACGGAAAATCCGGGCATTTTGTTGAGAGATATTGCACTTACGCACTTCGACAAGTTGGAAAATGTGTTGGATGAGGCTGTGGAGTTTCTATTTTAGTTGGCCAATGCTTACGAAGTCAGTTTTCCTATGGAAAACTAAGCCTATGCTTACGAAGTTAGTTTTGCTAAAGCAAAACTCTTAGGAGGATGCTCATGATCGATAAATATTCACAAAATATGATGCTTGCCGGCGGTCAATTTGAGAAAGAGCAGCAGTATTGGCTGAACAAGCTGCAGGGTGAAATCGTTCTTTCGGAATTTCCGAGGGATGCTGATCGATCAGCCGCTATTCCCGACAAAATGTCGGCGATGAAATACGACTTGCCGTCAGAGCTCTCGCAAAAGCTGCAGCATATCACGAGTAAGTCCGATTTTGCTCTTTATATGATTCTCTTGTCTGGGGTTACATACATCCTGCATCGGTATACGTCCCAAGCGGAGATTATCGTAGGCATGCCTGTTTTCAAGCAAAACAAACAAAGTTCTGTTCTGGTGAACTCGCTTTTGCTGCTGCAAATGACTTTCATGCAGGATACCTGCACGTTCAAACAATGGCTGACAGCTGTAAAAGAAACCATCCAATCTGCCAATGAGCATCAAAATTATCCGTATGCGAAGTTGGCGGAGCTGCTCGACCTGCCAAAAGGGAGCGGAGACAAACCTTACCTTCCTACGCTTGTTTTGCTTGAGAGCATTCATGACAGCAGCGTCGCCAACCATGTCCAATCCAATGTTATCTTCCAGTTTTCAAAAGCCGAGGAACAGGTTGAACTGGTTATCCAATACAACACCGGAATCTATAGCGAATTTTTGATGAAGCAAATCGTGTTTCACTTGATTCATTTTTTGCGGTCGGCTTTGAACGAGCCGGACCGCAGTCTGGCGGAGTTTGAGTTTATTTCCATGGCTGAAAAAATGACGCTGCTGGACGAATTCAATCAGACAGGGGCGGCGTTTCCGAAGGAACAAACGATCCATGGTTTGTTCGAGGAGCAGGTGCTAAGGACGCCGGATCGCGTCGCTGCATCTTGCGGTGAAGAGCAGCTGACGTATCGTCAGCTGAACGAACGCGCGGACAGCCTCGCCCGCAACCTCCGCAGCCACGGAGTGGGGCCGGACGTTAGGGTCGGCCTGCTCGTCGAGCGCTCGCTCGATATGATTGTCGGCATCCTTGCGACACTCAAAGCAGGCGGCGCCTATGTACCGCTCGATCCGGACTACCCTCAGGAGCGCACGCAGTTCATGCTTGCGGACAGCGGGGCCCGCGTCCTGCTGACGCAGCCGCATCTGACCGGAAAAGTACCTTATGACGGCGTCGTACTCGATATGAGCGATGATGAGTTGTACGCCGGGGATTCTGCTGACCTGGAACCGGTGAATGGGCCGCACGATATGGCCTACATCATCTACACGTCCGGCACGACCGGCAAGCCCAAGGGCGTTATGATCGAGCATCAGAACGTCGTGCGTCTGCTCGTTCATGACCGGCTGCAGTTCGATTTCAACGAGCGTGACGTGTGGACGGTATTCCACTCCTTCTGCTTCGATTTCTCCGTGTGGGAAATGTACGGGGCGCTGCTGTACGGCGGCAGGTGTGTGGTTGTACCAAAGACAACCGCGCAAAACCCGAAAGCATTCGCGCAGCTTCTGCGGCAGGAGCAAGTGACAGTGCTGAATCAAACGCCGACCGCGTTCTACACGCTGATCCAAGAGGAGCTGCAGCAGCAGAGCAAGGGGCTATCCATCCGTTATGTCATCTTCGGCGGGGAAGCGCTGAACCCACTCATGCTGAAGCCGTGGAAGATGAAATACCCGGATACGCTGCTGATTAATATGTACGGGATTACCGAAACGACTGTACATGTTACCTATAAAGAAATAACGGATCGCGAAATCGAAACGAACCTAAGCAACATCGGCCGTCCGATTCCCACACTGACGAGCTACATCTTCGATGCGCAGCGCAGGCTGGTGCCGATCGGCGTTGTCGGCGAGCTGTACGTCGGCGGAGACGGTGTCGCCCGCGGTTATTTGAACCGCGAGGAGCTGACGGCTGAGCGGTTCGTCATGAATCCTTACAAGCCGGAGGAACGGCTGTATCGATCCGGCGACCTAGCGCGTTTGCTGCCCAGTGGCGAGATGGAATATTTCGGTCGGATCGACCATCAGGTGAAGATCCGCGGGCATCGCATCGAGCTTGGCGAGATTGAGACGCAGCTGCTCCTGCATGAGCGGATTAAGGAAGTGACAGTGTTGGCGCAGGATGACGAACAAGGGCAGAAGTTCCTGTGCGCCTACTTCATCTCAGACGGGGAGCTGACTGTGTCCGAGCTTAGGGCGCATATCGGCAGTGATTTGCCGGCGTACATGATCCCGTCGCATTTTGTGAAGCTGGACAAAATCCCGCTCACCGCCAACGGCAAAATCGACCGCAAAGCGCTTCCGAAGCCAGAAGGCGGGTTGGACTCGGGCACGGCCTACGTGGCACCGAGAACAGAACTGGAAGCGGGGCTCGCGCAAATTTGGCAGGACGTGCTCGGCTGCGGTCAGGTCGGGGTGCTGGACGATTTCTTCGCGCTGGGCGGGCATTCGTTGAAGGCGATGTCGCTCATCACAGCGCTGCACAAAGCGTACGAAGTGGAAGTGCCGTTAAGCTTGATGTTCGAGACGCCGAATATTGAAGCGGTGGCTCGTTATATAGAAGCTTTTGACGCAGAAAGCAGCGGATTTTTGGCGATTCGCCCTGCACCGCAGCAGGATGTATATCCTGTTTCTTCGGCACAAAAGCGGATGTTCATCATCAATCAATTTGAAGGTTCTGGCACAGGCTATAATATGCCAGGCGTGTTCAATTTGAAAGGGAAGCTGGATAGAAACCGCTTGGAACAGGCGTTCCGCCAATTGATCGAACGCCATGAGACGCTGCGAACATCGTTTGAAACGGTAAATGGAGAGCCTTTTCAGAGAATACACGCATATGTTCCGTTTGAGATCCGTTATACGGAGGTTGATGGGGGAGAGCCATCTCGTGTCGAGGTCGAGGCGTTGATCCGCTCATTTATTCAACCGTTCGATTTGAATGTTGCCCCGCTGCTCCGCGTAGGGTTGATTCAGCTTGCCGACGATCACTACATCTTCATGTGCGATATGCACCATATCATTTCGGATGGGGTCTCCATGTCGATCCTCGTCAACGAATTTACAGAATTGTATCATGGGGCAGAACTGCCGGAACTTTCCGTTCAGTATAAAGATTTTGCCGTATGGCAGCATGACGGTCTGCAAAGTGAGAAACTGAAAAAACAGGAAGCTTACTGGCTTGACTTGTTTGAAGGGGAGCTGCCGCAGCTGGAGCTGCCGACTGACTATGCAAGACCTGCGGTGCAAAGCTTTGAGGGCGATCATGTATCGCTGCAGGCGGAAAAACGGATTTTGGATGGCATAAAGCGCATCGCTGCGGAAACAGGAACAACGCTTTACATGGTGCTGCTTGCCGCCTATAACGTCTTGCTCTCCAAATATTCCGGAAAAGAAGACATCATTGTCGGCACACCTACAGCCGGAAGATCCCATGCCGATGTGGAAGGCATCATTGGCATGTTTGTCGGCACGCTGGCGATGAGAAATAAGCCCGAGGGCCATAAAACCTTTAAGCAGTTTTTAGCGGAAGTCAGGCTGGGCGCGATGATGGCGTACACCCATCAGGATTACCCGTTTGAGCTACTTCTCGAAAAGCTGAACATTGTGCGCGATATTAGCCGCAATCCGTTGTTTGATACGATGTTCATGGTGCAAAACATCGATGTGCAGGAGGCCGGATTCGAAGAGCTGCAGGTTGAGCCGTACGCGGTTGAGAATTACATTTCCAAATTCGATCTATCCTTGGAAGCGAAGGAAGCGGCGAACGGTCTGAGCGTTCATATCGAATACAGCACGAACCTTTTTGAAAGGGAAACTGTCGAGCGAATGGGCCGCCACTACCTCGTACTGCTCGAATCCATTGTGCAGGAACCGGAGAGGAAGCTGGCGGAGCTCGACATGCTCTCAGAGGAAGAAAGACGACAAATTCTGGCTGATTTCAACGATACGCAAACAGATTACCCGAGCGAAATGACTATTGCTGCGTTATTTGAGCGGCAGGCCCGGCAAACACCTGATCATCCTGCTATTGAATGGAAGGGTCAGCAGCTGACCTACCGTCAGCTCAATGAGCAAGCGAACCGACTCGCGCGGACGCTGATCGCACAAGGCGTAGGTCCCGATCATGTCGTCGGTCTGATGGCGGAACACAAACTAGAACTTATGGTCGGCCTGCTCGGCATTCTGAAGGCAGGCGGCGCCTTCTTGCTCCTTGATCTCGATGTGCCTGTAGAGCGCATGAAGTTCATGCTCGAAGATAGCGGAGCACGTATCATTCTGACAGAGCGGCACCTGCGTCAGCAGACAACGGCATTTGCTTTTGCACAAGTGATTTTCCTTGACGATGAGGTTGTTGTTTATAATAGCGACTGCTCCAATCTGGTGCTGCCTGGCTCATCGCGCGATCTGGCGTATGTCATCTACACGTCCGGCTCCACCGGCAAGCCGAAAGGGGTGCTCATTGAGCAGCGCAGCGTTGTAAGGCTGGTTAAGGAAACGAACTACGTTCAGTGGAGTGCGGATGAGCGGATCCTGCAAACAGGAGCGCTTGGTTTCGATGCGATCACGTTCGAAATCTTCGGTGCGCTGCTGAACGGAGGTACGCTCTACCTGACCGAGAAGAGTGTCATCCTGGATAGTGAGCAGCTTGGCGCGTTCATCGCCGAACACCGCATCACGACGATGTGGCTTACTTCACCGCTATTCAACCAGCTTTCGCAGGAGAACGCGGAGCTGTTCAGGGGTGTTCACCAACTGCTAGTCGGTGGAGACGCGTTGTCTCCAAGCCACATTAACCACGTACGCAGTAAGTGTCCGGATTTACGACTGATTAACGGCTATGGGCCGACGGAGAACACCACGTTCTCCACGACATTTAGGATCGAACGCGATTACGAGGGAAGCATTCCGATCGGGCGGCCGATCAGTAATTCCACGGCGTACATCGTGAACAAGTACAACCAGCTGCAGCCAGTCGGCGTGCCGGGTGAGCTGTACGTCGGCGGTCATGGCGTGGCGAGAGGGTATGCGAACCGGCCTGAGCTGACGGCCGAGACCTTCGTACCGAACCCATTCATAGCGGGAGAGATGATGTACCGCACTGGTGACCTGGCGAAATGGCTGCCGGACGGGACGATTGAATATAGGGGCCGCATTGATCAGCAGGTGAAGATACGGGGGTACCGGATCGAGCTGGGCGAGATCGAAGCGGAGCTGATGAAGCATCCTATCATGAAGGATGCGGTAGTGATCGCACGCGAGGACGCTAGCGGGCAGAAGTTCTTGTGTGCCTACATCGTGGCGGAGCAGGAACTGGGTGCGCCGGAAATAAAGGCGTTTCTGGCGCAAGAGCTGCCGTCCTACATGGTACCGGCGTACGTGGTGCAGCTGGAGAAGCTGCCTCTGACGGTTAACGGCAAAATCGATCGCCGTGAGCTGCCCGAGCCGGAAGGCGGCTTAGGACTAGGCACAGCGTATGCAGCACCGCGCAATATGGCGGAAGAGCAGCTCGCTGCCATTTGGCAGGATGTACTCGGCGTGCCGCAGGTCGGCATCCGCGACGATTTCTTCCAGCTGGGCGGCCACTCGCTGAAGGCGATGACGCTGCTAGCGCGGATCAAGCAGCAGCTTCAAGTAAACGTGCCGCTGCGGGTGCTGTTCGAGTCGCCAACGATAGAGAGGCTGGCCCAGCATATCGCACAGGCCGACAGGGAGACCTATACGGCGCTCAAGCCGGTCGAGCAGCGCGACTATTACCCGGTTTCCTCCGCCCAGAAGCGGATGTTTATTCTTGGGCAATTTGAAGGCTCCGGAACGGCTTATAATATGCCCGGTGTTATGTTCATCGAAGGTGAGCTGAACCTCGAAAGATTCAAACAGTCGTTCATTCGCTTGGTTGAACGACATGAATCGCTGCGAACCTCTTTCTCGGTCGTAGATGGCGAACCGGTCCAAACCGTACACCGGAATCTGCAATTTGAGATTGAATATATCGATTTCGCTCAAGAAGGTACCGAAGTAGGTCGGTTGGTAGAACAGTTCGTTCGACCGTTCGATTTATCGAAGGCGCCTCTGCTTCACGTAGGTCTGATTCATCTACAGCCTGGACGTCATCTATTCCTTTTCGATATGCATCATATCATTTCTGATGGCGTATCGATGGCAATCCTCATTGACGAATTCGTCCGTTTGTATCAAAGCGAAGTATTGCCGGAACTTTCGATCCATTATAAAGATTTTGCTGTGTGGCAGAACGCGTTTTTCCAATCGGAATTCATGCAAATGCAGGAGACTTACTGGTTATCCCAGTTTGAAGGAGAAATTCCGATACTTGATTTGCCAACCGATTTCTCCAGACCTTCCATCCAAAGCTTTGAAGGCGATTATATAACCGCTCTCTCAGGTAAAGAGCTGGCTGACAGGCTCAAACGACTTGCCGCCGAAACCGGCACAACGCTGTACATGGTGCTGTTAGCTGCTTATCATGTGCTGATGTCCAAATACAGCGGGCAGGAAGACATCGTGATCGGAACGCCGATCGCCGGGAGACCGCGTGCGGAGCTTGAGCCTGTTATCGGGATGTTCGTCAACACACTGGCACTGCGCAACCGTTCGGAAGGCGGGCAGACGTTCAAGCAGTTTTTGGCGTCGGTAAAAGATACAACACTTGGAGCATTCGAGCACCAAGATTATCCTTTCGAATCTCTCGTCGACAAGCTGAATATGGCCCGCGATTTAAGCCGCAACCCGTTGTTTGACACCATGTTCAGCATGCAGAACATTTCTGTTCAGGCGGCGCAAATGGAAGGGCTCCAATTTACGCCTTATGAAACGGAGAGCCGAATTGCCAAATTCGATCTTTCGATGGAAGCAACGGACGAAGAGGATCAAATCCGCTTCAATTTGGAATACAGCACGCGGTTATTTACCCGGGCGACGGTGGAAAGATTAGCGGACCACTATTTGCGGGCGCTCCATCAAATCGTCTCGAACCCCGATAGCTTGCTAGCTGAGATCGATATACTTAGCGCTGCAGAGAGGCATGAGATCATTCATTTATTTAACGATACGAGAGAACCGTTCAACCTGGATGTGACGATGCCGCAGCTGTTCGAGCAACAAGCGGCGCAAACGCCGGATCGCATCGCGGTCAGCTTCGAAGGAACGCACATCACTTACCGCGAGTTGAATGAGCGGGCAGATCAGTTAGCTCGTTACTTGCTTTTAAAAGGGATGAAGCAGGAGGATTTGGCGGCCATCTTGCTGCACCGTTCACCAAAGATGATTGTGTGCATCCTTGCCATTTGGAAGGCGGGCGGCGCTTATGTGCCTATCGATCCGGATTATCCGCCGCAAAGAATTCGCGATATGCTTGCTGATTCTGGCGCTGTGTGCCTGCTGACTGAAATGCCATACGTAACGCCTGAAATCGAACAAGACTGTAACGGAGTAATCATTCCGATGGATACGGTCGATGAGGTCATCCGCCAAGTAGAAGCAGAGAATGGAATCCTCCCGGTACCGGGATCCAATAACCTTGCTTATGTCATTTATACATCCGGTTCGACCGGCAAGCCGAAGGGCGCCATGCTGGAGCATGCAGGCATGCTGAATCATATGGATGCGATGATCAACGCCTTCGATCTGGACGAACAAAGTGTCATAGTCCAGAATGCCCCGCACTGCTTCGATATTTCCGTCTGGCAGTTGGTTACCGCTTTAGTGATTGGTGGCCGGACGGCGATGTACAGTCATGAACTCGTGTTGAATGTACGTGAGTTTATGAAGCAAGTGGCGGAAGACAAGGCAACCGTTCTGGAGGTAGTCGTTTCGTATATGACCGCGATGCTGGATTTACCTGAAGTCGTACCGCTTCCCGATCTGCAATATGTGCTGGTGACCGGGGAGTCGATCAAACCTCCGCTGGCGCGAAAATGGTTCGAGCGCTATCCGCACGTGAAGCTGGTCAACGCATACGGGCCAACTGAAGCGTCGGATGACATTACGTTGTACGAAATGGATGAAGCGCCGGAACTGGAAACGGTGCCGATCGGCAAGCCGGTGCAAAACCTGCATGTTTACATCGTTGACCCGTATATGAAGCTTGTGCCTATCGGCGTTCAAGGCGAATTATGTGTGTCCGGCATCGGGGTTGGGCGCGGCTATTTGAATGACCCGGAGAGAACGAAGAAAGTGTTCATGGAGGACCCATTCCGCAGCGAAACTGGTATTCGTTTGTACAAAACAGGTGACTTGGCACGTTTCCTGCCGGACGGCAATTTGGAATATATCGGACGGGTAGATCATCAAGTTAAAATACGAGGCTACCGAATCGAGCTCGGCGAAATCGAGGCTATTTTGCTGAAACAATCGGGGATCAAAGAAACCGTAGTCATTGATCGGATGGATTCCCATAGTCAAAAGTACTTATGCGCATACTTCGTTTCTGACGAATTGATGCCAGCTTCTGAGCTGAAAGAAAGCTTAAGCAAGGAGCTTCCTGCCTATATGGTGCCGTCATACTTTGTTCAAATGGATCAGCTTCCCTTGACTCCGAACGGTAAAATTAACCGCAAAGCACTACCCGAGCCGGATGGTGGGCATGAGAACAACTATACGGCACCGTCAAATGCAACGGAGGATAATCTCTGCGGTATCTGGCAGCATATTCTCGGAATCGGCCGGATCGGCATTCATGATAACTTTTTTGAATTGGGCGGCCATTCTCTGAAAGCGATGATGCTCCTCGCCCAGATTCATCGTGAAACGGGTGTGGAAGTGCCGCTGCGCATGCTGTTCGAGATGCCGACGGTGCAGCAGATTGCCAAGTTTATTGACCAATCCGCATCGCACAATTACCAGTCGATTGGGCCTGCTGATGAGCAGGAATATTACCCGCTGTCATCCGCTCAAAAACGGATGTTCATTCTGCAGCAGTTTGAGTCGGGCAGCGTCGGTTATAACATGCCGGATGTGATGCTGATCGAAGGCGAGCTAGATTTTGAGAGATTTGAGCAGGCTTATCGGGCACTTGTTCGTCGGCACGAAGTACTTCGCACCTCATTCCATACCGTGGATGGGGAGCCGAGGCAGAAGGTACATGCGGATGCCGAACTGACGGTTCAAATCGAGGTCTTCCAGGCTGATTCAGACGAAGCTGCCGCTCAACTTGTGCAGTCTATCATTCGTCCGTTCAAGCTAAGTGAAGCGCCATTGATTCGCGCAGCTTTGATCCGAAGGGCGGACGATCAGCATGTCTTTGTTTTAGATATGCATCATATCGTTTCAGACGGTGTCTCAAGCAGCATCATTGTGAATGATTTTGCTGCGCTTTACACGGGCGCTGATCGGCCAAAGCTGACTATCCAGTACAAGGATTTTGCGGTATGGCAAAATGAACAATTCCAAAGCGGTGTCATGCTGAGGCACGAGCAATATTGGTTAAGCAAGTTTGCCGGCGAAGTGCCGCTGCTAAATCTCGCAACCGATTATCCTAGACCGCAAGTGAAAAGCTTCGAAGGGGACTTTATCGCTTTCGGCTCCGGCCCTAAAAGGATGGAGCTACTGAACCGATTGGCTGCTTCACAGGGAACGACGCTGTATATGGTGCTCCTCGCCGCATTTAATGTGCTGCTTGCCAAATATTCCGGTCAGGATGATCTAGTGGTGGGAACACCAATTGCCGGCAGACCGCATGCGGACGTGGAAAATGTTGTCGGGATGTTCGTCAATACGTTAGCGCTGCGGAGCCAGCCAGAAGCCGGATTGACGTTCCGTAACTTCCTTCAGCAAGTCAAAGAAACTGCGCTGCAGGCATACGAGCATCAGGACTACCCGTTCGAGCTGTTGGTAGAAAATTTGGGCTTACAAAGGGACTTAAGCCGTAATCCGCTGTTCGATACAATCTTTATTTTCCAAAATACAGATGAAGCGGTGATCGAACTTAACGAACTGCAGTTCAAACCGTTCCCTCTCGAACATAACGTCGCCAAATTCGATCTCGCGTTAACAGCGGTTGAGACCGAAGGTGAGATCGGATTTAATCTGGCGTACAGCACCAAATTGTTTAACAAAGCAACCGTAGAGCGTATGGGCCGCCATTTGTTAAAACTGATCGACAACTTATTAGATCGTCCTGATACGTTGTTAGCTGAGGTTGATCTCATGACGGAAGATGAGCTTTCGCAAATAGCTCTCTTCAACGCAACGCAGACAGACGTGCTAAACGAAAAGCCGCTGCACGGGCTGTTTGAGGAGCAGGCGGCGCGAACTCCAGAACAGATGGCAGTCGTCTGTGCGGACCGGCAGCTGACCTATGCGGAGTTGAATACGAAGGCTAACCAGTTGGCAAGAACGCTGCGGGTTAAGGGCGTTCGCCCGGAGACGCGGGTAGGCATTATGGCCGACCGCTCGCTCGAGCTGATCGTCGGTATCATGGCGATATTGAAAGCTGGCGGCGCGTATGTGCCGATTGATCCGCAGTATCCGCAAGAACGAATTCGCTACATGCTAGAGGATAGCGGTACTGCGATCGTGCTGACTCAGGAGCGATTGATCGTGGGCATGAGCGGTGAGTTAAAGGCGGCTTTCTCCGGAGAGCTGCTGGATTTGAACGACAATCAACACTATGCTGCGGACGGTTCCAATCTGCAGCAGGTCAATGCGCAGACGGATTTGGCTTACATCATTTATACGTCGGGTACGACGGGTAAACCGAAAGGCGTCATGATCGAGCACCGCAGCATCGCCGGCAATCTCTTATGGAGAAAGTCGGAATATGAGCTGAGCACAAAAGACAATGTACTGCAGCTGTTCTCATTTGCTTTTGACGGTTTCGTGACAAGCTTCTTTACTCCGATTCTGGCGGGAGCCACGGTTATTCTGCCGCAGGAAGAAGAAGCAAAGGACCCCGTCGCTATCAAAAAGCAAATCGCGGAGCATCGCATTACGCATTTCATCAGCGTGCCAAGCTTGTACGCAGCGCTGCTCGACTGTATGAACACCGATGAAGCTGGCTCGCTGCGTATCATTACGGTTGCCGGCGAAAAGGTGAACAAACCTGTGATCGAGCGCAGCAAGCAGCTTTTCCCGCACATCGAGCTTGTGAATGAATACGGTCCTACGGAAAGCAGCGTCGTAGCCACATTCCTGCGAGACCTGACGCCAGATAAGGACATTACAATCGGCCGTCCGATCGCAAATACGCAAGTGTACATTGTGAATGAAACCGATCATCATCTGCAGCCGATCGGCATCATTGGCGAGCTGTGTATTGCAGGGGACGGTTTGGCCCGAGGATATTTGAATCGTGAGGACCTGACGAGCGAAAAATTTGTCGCGAATCCATTCACTTCCATAGCAGGGACAAGTGAACGGTTGTACAAAACGGGAGATCTTGCCCGGTTCCTGCCAGACGGTACGATCGAATACATCGGACGCCTCGACGAGCAGGTGAAAATCAGGGGCTACCGGATCGAACTGGAAGAAATAGAAGCAGTTCTCCTCAGACATGAATATGTGCAAGAAGCTGTCGTCGTGACGGAAGAAATGAACGGAGAAGAGGTACTTTGCGCATACTTGGTTGCAGGCGTTAGCCAGGACATGGCACAGCTGAGGGCGTATCTTTCCTCCGAGCTGCCGGCATACATGGTCCCGAGCTATTTCATCCGTATGGAAGCCATGCCGCTGACTCCGAATGGTAAGCTGGATAAAAAATCGCTGCCGAAGCCGGATGAAAGCACCTTGGCCCGCGCAGCTTATGTCACACCTCGTAACGCAACGGAGGAGCGTCTCGCCGCCATTTGGCAGGAGCTCCTTGGCCTGAAGCAAGTTGGCGTTCACGACAACTTTTTCGAAATTGGCGGCCATTCACTGAAAGCTATTCAGCTTGTGACGCGAATTTACGAATCGATGCAGGAGGAATTGCCGCTGCATTACTTATTCCAGCATCCGACTGTTGAACAAATGGCTCAATACTTGGATTCCAAAGAGCTGAGGATCGATTTTAACAAACCTATTACCTTATTGAACCGGAAAACAGATCGTCATGTATTCTGTTTCCCACCGGTAGGCGGCTTCGGTTTCGTGTTTAAAGAGCTCGCGGAACAGATCGGTTCGCATGCCCTCTACGGTCTTGATTTTATTGAGAGCGAGGATCGCCTGGAACGTTACATCGAGCTTGTGACAAGTGTTCAGGCGGAGGGGCCGTATGTCTTTATGGGGTATTCCGCCGGCGGCAACCTCATGTTCGAGCTGACGAAGGCGATGGAGGCAAAAGGGTACGCTGTCTCGGATCTGATCATGCTAGATGCGTCTAGGAAAAACAAAGTCATCCGTCAATCCGAAAAGACGGTGGCGAAAGAGGTCGACGTTTTGATCCAGGAAGCCGAGTCTAACGCTAAATATGAAGCCTATGTAAGTAATGAACTTATCAAAAACAGTGTGATTCAAAAAATGAAAAACTACATGCTTTACCTGAACGGTTTGCAAAACAACGGCACCATTCATGCGAATATCCATTTTGTACAGAACGGAATCAAATCAAGCGGCAAGTTAAGTGGCAGCACACTGTGGAACCAATCTACAACTTCGCAGTACCGCAGCTATGAGGGAGCAGGCCCTCATGAAGACATGTTGGATGCGCCATATGCCGCCAAAAATGCAGAGATTGTCAAGGAAATCTTATCCTTATAACCCGCAATGAAGAGGAGCGATACTTTGGCCAGTCGAAAAAGCAAGACACAGCTACCAAGACCAAAGCCGATTTTTTTTCGGCTGATGGCCTACATCAAGCCTTACATCTTTTGGGTTCTTCTGACGATTGTAACCTCGCTCATGGCTGCAGGCGTCGATATCGGGATGGGGAAGCTAATTGAGCAAATGGTCGACAGCTCTTCGGAGAAGCTGCTGTTTTCCGCTGGTTTCATTGGCATTATGGCGCTGATCGGTGTGATTTCGAAGTATTTGATCAAATATGCTTCAACCCGGTTTAGTGCTTACGCGCTGCGCGATTTGCGCAATTCGGTTGCGGATCATCTGGAGAACCTACCGGTTTCCACTGTAGAGAAGCAGCAATCGGGTGATCTCGTATCCCGCCTGACGAACGATACGACCGTGCTGCAAAACTTTTTTATCCACCATTTTGCCAATCTATTTTACATGCCGGTGGTCTTTGTCAGTGCGCTTACGATTCTTTTGCTTACGAGTTGGAAGCTGATCCTGTTCAGTCTCATCCTGCTGCCAGTTGGTATTGCCGTGACAGCCGTTTTGAGCAGGCCAATAAGCAAATATTCCGAACAGCTGCAGGAACAATTGGGCGCTGCTAATGCGGTCACCCAAGATATGATCGGCGGAATCTCGATGGTCAAAGCTTTTAACAGGCAGGATACGTTGTTCGCAAAATACAGCAGCGTGATGCAGCAGGTTTTGTCCAAAAGCCTGCAGCTCGAAAAGCGTCGCGCACTCATGTCGCCAATCAGTATTCTGCTGCTTTCGACACCGCTCATTTTGATGGTCGCCATCGGCGGCTACTTGATTGAACAAGGCGAGCTGACTTCCGGCAACATCATCATTTTCTTGTATATGTTTTCGTTTGTTCTACAGCCCATATCGATGATCCCGGTGCTGTCCGCTCAGGTTCAGGAAGTGACCGGGGCAGCTAGGCGATTGTTTGATGTTCTTGATATGCCGGTGGAACAAGATATCCGCTCATTCCAAGAATTGTACCTAAATGCAGCACCGATTGAATTTGATAACGTCACGTTCTCCTATGACGGACAAACGAATGTGCTGAACGGTTTAAGCTTTTGGCTGCAAAATCAGCAGACGATCGCTCTCGTAGGCTCCAGTGGCTGCGGGAAAAGCACACTGTTCAAGCTGCTTTGCGGCTTCTATGAACTGGCACCGGGCAGCGGTACGATTAAGGTGCTCGGCCGGCCCTTGCATGAGTGGAGTCTGAAGCAGCTTCGCAGCCAAATCTCACTCGTTTCTCAGGATACGCACCTATTTCCGGGCACGATTGCCGAGAACATCGGTTTTGGGAACCTTCATGCCACCCGTGACGATATCGTCCGGGTGGCCCAAGAAGCGAATGCGCACGATTTTATTATGCAGCAGCCGGAAGGGTATGAAACGGTCATCGGAGAACGGGGTTCCTTGTCAGGAGGTCAGAAGCAGCGGATTGCGATCGCGCGGGCACTGTTGAAGGATGCGCCGATTCTGCTGTTGGATGAGCCGACATCCGCGCTCGATACGCACTCCGAAGCTATCGTTCAGGAAGCGATCGAACGGGTGATGAAGGACCGTGCGGTTCTCGTCATCACGCATCGCCTGACGACGTTAGATAAAGCGGATTATGTGATTTTTATGAGCGATGGGAAAATTGTGGAATGCAACACGCACGAGCAATTAATCCGCAGCAATGGTCCTTACAAAAAGCTGTACTTCAAACAATTTGTGCTGCAAGACGGTACCGCCAGCGCAGACAGAGAGGGGGCTTAAGTCATGTTCCTTAGACAGTCCTACAAGGAATTTAAACGACTGATGTCTTTTATGCAGCTGCGCCGTAAAAGGTATTTCATCGGATTAATCGGAGATAGCATAAGCAATGCGAGCATTGCTATTCTAATGTCTTTCGTTATTCAATATTTACTTGAATTTTCCGTTCATCGCGATCATGCTGTGCTCATGAAGGCGGTTTGGATCGTTGGCGGCACGTTCGTCATGCTTAGTGTCCTGTCGCCGTTTTTTAGCTATATGTATCATCGCAGCGTAAAACAAACGATGGCGGACATCCGGCTGCTCGTTTTTGAACGGTTGGGACGGCTGCCGCAGCGCTACTATGAAACCCATCATTCCGGAGATATCGTTTCGCGAACGACGAATGATATGCACTTGATGGAACAAACGTTTACGGAGCATTTGAAATCGATCACTGTAGAATGTTTGACATTGGTCGGCTCACTAGTCGTTATGTTCCTACTCGATTGGCGGCTTGCCTTGGTTTTGCTGGCGCTCGGCCTGCTGTCCATCTTGATCAACACGCGCTTCGCACGCCCTTTGCGGAAAATAAGTGATCGGTTTCAAGAGCAAACGGGCGGTTTGACCGAACGGTTATCTGACCTGCTGGCCGGCCTGCAAGTGATCAAGATGTTCTCACTTCATCGTACAGTTACGAAGCGATTCCATGATAGGAATGCGGAGGTCACAGCCTCAGCGATGAAGCAGGGGCATCAAACGGGTCTTCTTGAAGCCGTGAATTTCGTGATTAACTTCATGAGCTTAGGCGGCATGCTCGTTGTTGGGATTATCATGTATTCGCAAAATTTAATCGAGCTTGGCGTTTTGGGGCAAATCATCCAACTGCAAACGGGCGTTTCGATGGTATTTCTGCAGCTTGGCAGTATCGTTTCTCTGATTCAGCATTCGTTTGCCGGGGCCGCACGCGTATTCGAGCTGCTTGATGAGAGGGCGGAGCCGGATCGATATTCGTCCGTACCTCCACAGGTCAGCGAGCAGGAGGCGTTGCCAAGTACAGAATTGGAAATGAACGACGTGATTTTTGATTACGGTACCTCGGCCGGCATTCTAAACGGGAGTACACTATCTGTGCAGAAAGGACAGATAGCGGCCCTCGTAGGCGCCAGTGGCAGCGGTAAAAGCACCGTCATGAAGCTGTTTCTCGGCTTCTATCCGGCTAATGGCGGGACGATCCGTTTGCTTGGCAAGCCGCTGGGTCATTATATGCTTTCTGAAATTCGGGAGCTAACTGCTTATGTTCCACAGGACCCTTATTTGTTTCACGGTACGATTGGCGATAACATCCGATTCGGCAAACCAGATGCGACGGATCAAGACTTGAAGGATGCGGCAACAGCGGCGTATGCGCATGATTTCATTATGGAGCTGACTGACGGCTACGATACGATGGTTGGCGAGCGGGGAACTTCGTTATCTGGAGGACAGCGTCAGCGAATAGCCATTGCCCGGGCTTTGCTCAAAAATGCCCCGATTCTCCTTCTCGATGAGGCTACCTCTGCGCTGGATGCTGAATCCGAGTTTTGGGTGCAGAGTGCTTTACATACTTTGATGAAAGACAGGACGACCCTGATGATCGCTCATCGGCTATCAACAGTTGAGAAGGCGGACGTCATATATGTGATGGAACAAGGTGTTGTAAAGGAAAAGGGAAGCCACCAGCAGCTCATGGCCAAAGAAGGTTTATACGCAAAGCTGTACCGGCAGCAATCGCATAACGAGCACGAGACGGAACCGGTCACCGCGTAAGAGAAGGATGCTTTCATGAAATCAATCGAAAGATAAGAGGAGTGGAATTCATGTCTATTTTCGAAAAAATGGAATCGAATGTACGTTCTTACTGCAGGTCTTTTCCCGATGTGTTCACGAAAGCAAAAGGTTCTATGCTGTACGCCGAGTCCGGAAGAACGTTTATCGACTTTTTTGCAGGAGCGGGCGCTTTGAATTATGGTCACAACAACGATTACATCAAAAGTAAGCTGGTCGAATATTTGGAATCAGACGGCATCTCCCACGGACTCGATATGTTTACTTCGGCGAAAGAGTCGTTCCTGCATACATTTTCAGAGCTCATTTTGAAGCCGAGAGAGCTTGATTATAAAGTTCAATTTTGCGGACCGACCGGTACGAATGCTGTGGAAGCAGCGTTAAAGCTGGCTCGCAAAGTCAAAGGACGTTCAGGTATTTTCTCCTTTATGGGGGCTTTCCACGGCATGTCGCTTGGCAGCTTATCGGTAACCAGCAACCTGTACCACAGATTGGCGGCGGGTACGGATTTACACAATGTTTCCTTTATGCCTTTTCCATGCGGATTCATGAATACATTTGACACCATCCACTATTTGGAAGCTGTACTGACGGATGACCATTCCGGTATCGACAAGCCAGCAGCCATTATTTTTGAAACGGTGCAAGCGGAGGGAGGCTTGAATGAAGCGCCAATCGAGTGGATGCAGCGTCTTCGCGATCTGTGTACCCGGCATGATATTTTGCTCATTTGCGATGAAATTCAGGTTGGCTGCGGCCGAACAGGTCCGTTTTTCTCTTTCGAACGGGCAGGAATCGTTCCAGATATTGTCGTGTTGTCCAAATCGATTAGCGGTTATGGACTACCGATGGCCATTACCTTGTTAAAGCCGGAATTGGATGTTTGGCATCCAGGGGAGCATACGGGGACTTTCCGCGGCAACCAATTGGCGTTTGTCGGGGCAGCTGCAGCACTGGAATACAGGGAGTTATATAACTTAGAGGCTGAGGTTCATCTGAAAGCTCATTTTGTCAGTCGGTTTTTGCAGGAGGAAATCGCTCCGATAAGCGAGGATATCCAGATTCGGGGAATGGGTCTGCTATGGGGCGTTGATGTATCCGCAAGCAAGTATGAGAACATTTCCAAAGAAATTGCCAGCCGCTGTTATGAGTTGGGACTCATTTTGGAAAGGGTGGGCCGTCAAGACGCTGTCATCAAGCTGATGCCCCCGTTAACCATATCGATGGAGGAGCTTGAGCAGGGCTGCTCCATGTTGAGACAGGCGGTTCAAGAATGCTTTGAGAAATCCGGATTAAGGCAGCACGCTTTAATCTGATGGCCAAGTGGCGGGAAAGCAATGATATGGAGATTGATATGAGAAATAAGAAAAAAGGAATCATCATAGGTTATTTGGGCCTAGGTATTCTTGCTTTTAACCTTGCAGCCATGCTAATCATTAAATTAAAGATTGTTCTACCAAATGAGTACCTCATGAATGCATTAGCTGTATTGTTGATCACTTTATTCTTATGGCCGGTTGTTTCGATCTCTGCTTTACTTTCTGCATCCAATCATCTTAACAAATTGAACGTACGATTATTGGATAATGAAGGAAATGTTAGACAAGATCATTTGAGCATTAGAAATAACCATAAGAAAAGCATTTCTATTAATACAACTTTTTTAGTAACAGTTTGTCTGTTTGTTATCTGGTTTGTCATCTTCATTTGGCATGCAATTTTGAGCCTTTAGGAAATACCCCTGGAATTATTTTCCGGGGGTATTTCTATTTCACTGAAAGAAACTACTCCGAATTAATAAGCTTAGCAATGTGATCCGCAGACATGGGAAGTCCCAGAAAATATCCCTGTGCTTCATGACAACCATAGTTTCTTAAAAGAGTGAGCTGCTCCTCAGACTCGACGCCTTCAGCGATTACTTTTAGATTTAAATTTATCCCCAAAGCGATGATTGTTTTCACGATGTTTTGATCACTAATATCATTGGAAAGATCTTTAATAAATGTTCGATCAATTTTAATGCGGTCGATAGGGAAGTTCTTCAAATACGCCAATGAACTAAACCCCGTACCAAAATCATCAATGGAAATGCTTACTCCAATGCCTTTCAGTTTGGAAAGCAGCATCGTTGCTCGGTCCAGATTCATCGTGATGCTTTCCGTAACTTCAATTTCCAAGAAATGAGGGTCCATCCCTGTTTCATTCAAAATCTTGGTCATCAATTCAATTAAGTCCGGTTCATACATCTGCCTCGAGGATAAATTGACTGACATTTTAAATGTACTTCCAAAATGGTCCATCCATAAACGCCACTGTTTGCAGGCCTCATGCAAGACCCATTTCCCAATTGGAACAATGAGTCCAACTTCTTCGGCAAATGGAATAAATTGCATGGGAGAGACGATTCCCTTCTCGGGATGATTCCACCGAATTAAAGCTTCTACACCAATGAATTCTTTCGTTGCTATATCGTATTGCGGTTGATAAACAAGTACAAATTCATTGTTGTCTAATGCTTTTCTTAGATTTCTGTAGAGGTCTACATGTTCAGAGGCAGGATACTCATTCTCTTTTACATAAAACTGGTATAAATTTTCCCCTTGGCTTTTCGCCTGATACATCGCGATGTCTGCCTGTTTGATCAATGCTTCAAACGTGCTCCCATCAGAAGGGAACATGCTGATTCCGATACTAGTTGAGATATATAAATCTTGATCTTGAATACGAAAGGGAATGGTCAAAGCAACCAGGATTGATTTAGCAATATCCTCCGTTTCTTGTTTGGTTGTGCCCGGTAACAATATCGTAAATTCGTCCCCGCCTTGACGTGAGACAACGCCTCTATTCGTAATCAGATTTTTCAATCGATCCGAAACATTCTGCAGTAGAACATCTCCCCAGGAGTGCCCCATGGAATCGTTGATCATTTTGAAATGGTCTAAATCCAGATAAAGCACGGAAACGATTTGATCGTTTTGCTCAGCATCAACAATGGCTTCTTCGAGCATATGTTGAAACGATTTTCGATTCGGAAGTCCGGTTAAAGAATCATGAAAAGCCATGTGACGAATGGTTGCTTCCGCTTTATCCCGTTCAATCACCAAACTTACCAGATAGGCCGCTCGTTCAATCAAATTAAGCTCATAGGTTTGGGGAGAATTGGGAGTTTTGTAGTACATGGCGAATGTTCCAAGCACCTGATTATTTTTATCCGTTATCGGCACGGACCAACAAGCTCTAAGACCGTGAAGGAATGCAATCTCCCGATAGTCATCCCATAGTGGATCATTTCCGATATCAGAAACAATGATTTTGGTATTGAAGAAAGCGGCTGTTCCGCATGAACCTACAGTTGGCCCTATTTCCACGCCATCAATCGCACGAATGTAGGATTCTGGAAGGTTTGGTGCTGCACAATGTTTCAAGCATTCTTTTTCCAATAAAAGAATCGAGCAAATAGCGCCGCTTTGTTGTTCGACTAATTCAATAATTCGATGCAAAATATCACGAAGTGGTTTGCCTTTTGCGATCATTTCCAAAATATCATTTTGACCTATTAAGTTATCTTGTAGGAATTTCCGATCCGTAATGTCACGTCCAATAACAATGAGCCATTGTCGGTTTCCCTTATGATCAAAAATGGGCACTTTGGTATATTCAACCATCATACTTGCACCGCGGGAACGTTTAATTTCTTCTTCGAAAATAATAGGTTTGCCTGCCTCCCAGGCTTCTTGATCCGTTTTTTCACATGTAATGAACATTTCTTTGTGAAATTCATTGGTTTTTTGGAAATCGCTGTTCGTTTTACCTTTGTATGTATCTTGTTTTAACTCAAATAGTCGGAGAACCGCGTTGTTCGCTTCGATCCATCTGCCTTTACCATCTTTAAAAACAACAATGTCTGGCATCGTATGAATTAAAGTTAGTAAATTCTGCTCGCTAATTTTTAGTTTTTTCTCTTCCAACAATCGTATTAGCTCAGCGGATGCCCTAAACGAGAAAATTTTCAGTATCGTTTCTGCGAGAAACCTGTCATGAATCGGTTGATCGTGCATCACAACAAGTATGCCAATGACAGTACCATCGACATGTAAGAGAGGAATACCCAGATAGCTTTGAATATCAAATTTGGTCAAATCCGAGTCCAAGGGAAATAAGTTCTGCACACACTCTTGATAACAACAAAGACGCTTTTCATTTACTACATTTTCACAAGGTGTATATTCCAACGTGTATTCAAATTGCTCTATCATTTCTCCTTTCTGATACATGGCGATCGTTTTTACGGACTGGTGATCGACTTCAGCAATGAAAGCATAGGAGCATTTTAAAACGCGAGCTAGATATTGAACCAAGTGTATAAAAAAACTATCTGCAGCCTCACTTTCAATACCTTGCACGATATCGAGAATGGCTTTTTTGAGGTAATCATTTTCATTTTGCAAGGCAATGATAGCTTCCGTACTTGGATTAGGATCTATTTTTGAGGTATTAAATTGCTTTTTCATATGTTTCTCCTGAAGTAGTTAATAGTACCTATGAATTTCGACAAAAACTGATAAACTCCTTCCTCTGAGAAGCTAAGTCGAACCACTCGGACATCCCCGACCAACATCTCGAATTTCCTAAAAAATAGTTCTTGAACCGCATACTACACTGTCGTACAGTTAATACTGCCGACTTCTCGTTCGTGAAAAGGAAGAGATTGCTTCTTAAATGATGTATGATTCTAAAAGGAAAGAAGGGGCTGACAACGAAGATGAACGCTTTTTTGTTGTTTTACGTAGTCATCTACATGGGAAACGCTGTTTACGGCACATTTATGCCGGTTTACCTGCATAGCGCTAAATTTTCTCAGGAGCAAATCGGGATGCTTCTTAGCCTTGGACCTTTGGTTGCGATGTTTGGCCAACCGGTTTGGGGGGCGCTCAGTGACCGGGCCAAGACGAAGAATAGCGTACTTCGCTTTCTATTGATGGGTAGCGGTGTTTCCATTTTGTTCTTCCCGCTCTCACATCATTTCATTTACCTGCTTTTGTTAATCTGTGTGTTCACATTTTTTCAGACGTCTATATTTGCAATCAGTGATGCGATTACATTGGAAGAATTGGACAGGCGTCCCACTTGGAGTTTTGGTTGGATTCGCCTGGGAGGTACAGTGGGCTTCGCTGTCATGTCTCTTGCTTTCGGTATAGCAGCCAAGTCACACATTGGCTCAATGTTCCCTGTCTACGCCGGAACTATGGCCGCCGCATTGCTGTTTCTCTGGCGTTTTCCGCCAGCTGCCGGCCGCCAGACTAATGTCACCGGCAAACGTTTCCGGGAGCTTTTCCGTAACGGTAAGCTGATGTTTTATTTGGGTATCAACTTTGTTGTTCAAATCACCTTGGGTTACTATTACGCATTCTTCCCAATCTACTTCAAGGAGATGGGAGGAGACAGCATGCTGCTAGGCTGGTCGATGGTGATTTCTTCACTCAGCGAGCTGCCGTTTCTTCTGTTTTCCGGCTGGATTTTCAAACGCGTCCCTATCTCAGCCCTTCTGATTGTGGCCGCGCTCGCATCTTCGATCCGGTGGTTCTTGTTTACCTTAATCGGGAATCCGCTTTGGATCTTACCGGTGCAGCTGCTGCACGGACTTATTTTCATCGTGCTTTCTGTTACGCTTGCCACGTTTATCAACCGTGAAGTGCCTTCAGAATGGAAGGCCAGCGGTCAAACACTTAACGGCTTGCTCAGCCTTGGAGCCGCCCGTATTATCGGCAGCTTCTTAGGTGGAATTATGAGCTCAGCTTACGGGATGAGGCAAGTTTTTTTATATAGTTCATGGGTATCCTTGACGTGTGTTATCGTGTTTGGATTTGTTATATGGATTCGCAGAAAACAGAAAGTTCTTGGTTCACCTTAAAGAAATACGGGAAAAAAGTTGAGCATTGTCGGCGATGAGCTTTTTGGTCGGTATGTCAGCCTGAGCGGCAAGTTTTATGCACATAGAACTGCCGTCTTACACCTGTAAATTAGAATGTGAAAATATTCACAAATCGTTCAAGGAATTAAGCGCTCTAATCCTTCATCTTGTGATTTTTGTCATAGTTGGGGTTCCTGATTAAGTTTAATCTAAAGGTAGAACTTCAAGACAACAGCTTCACATGGATTGAAAATAAAGGAGTGAATGAACCATGACAACAAAAGAAGCGAAGAGGATTGAACAGATTTCTGCTCAAGACGAAGTCAATGAGCTGGTAGCCAGAGCGAAGATAGCTCAGCAGCAATTTCTGAAGCTGGATCAAATGCAGGTTGACCAAATGATTCAGCAAATGGCATTAGCAGGCATTGATAGGCACATGGTTCTAGCCAAGCTTGCTGTTGAGGAAACCGGTCGGGGTGTTTACGAAGATAAAATTACCAAGAATTTATTTGCTACTGAATATATCTACCACAGCATTAAAAATAACAAGACAGTTGGAGTGATTGAGGAAAACTCGTATGAGAACTACCGAATGGTTGCTGAGCCCGTGGGCATTATTGCTGGCGTGACGCCCGTTACCAATCCGACTTCGACGACGATGTTCAAGTCATTAATCGCGGCAAAGACCCGCAACCCAATCATATTCGCTTTCCATCCATCTGCACAACAATCTAGCAGCGCAGCTGCAGCGACATTGCTGGACGCAGCTGTTAAAGCAGGCGCACCGGAGCATTGCATTCAATGGGTAAAGCATCCATCTGTGGAAGCTACCCAACTGCTGATGAATCATCCGGATGTAGCGCTTGTTCTGGCAACGGGAGGGTCTTCAATGGTGAAGGCAGCTTATAGTACTGGAAAGCCAGCTTTGGGTGTTGGACCCGGCAATGTGCCTTGTTTCATTGAGAAAACAGCGAATTTGCAGCAAGCTGTCAATGATTTGATTTTATCCAAGACGTTTGACAATGGGATGATATGCGCCTCTGAACAAGCGGTTATTATTGAAGAATCGGTATATGCGGAAACAAGAAAGTTAATGATTGAACAGGGCTGTTATTTCTTAAATAAAGAAGAAACAGAAGCAGTTTCCAAGTTGGTGATTAACGCTGAGAAGTGTGCGGTTAACGCGGTAATAGTCGGACAACCTGCTGCGAAAATTGCTGAGATGGCTGGTATTAAGGTGCCTGCGGCTACGAAAATACTAGTTGCGGAGTTAGCAGGCGTTGGTGAGGCATTTCCATTATCGGCTGAAAAACTTAGCCCTGTGCTCGCTTGTTACAAAGTGAAGAATGCTGAGCAAGGCATTGATCGGGCTGTGGAAGTGGTGAAGTTTGGCGGTATGGGACATTCCTCCGTCATTCATTCTCAGAATGCGGAGGTCATCCAAGCGTTCGCAGGTAAGCTTCAAACAGGACGCATTATTGTCAATTCACCTTCCACCCACGGTGCTATTGGAGACATTTATAATACTAACTTGCCTTCCTTAACACTAGGCTGCGGTTCTTACGGTCATAACTCCACAACCTCTAACGTGAGCGCCGTGAATCTGATCAATGTGAAGCGAGTTGCTTATCGAACAGTCAATATGCAGTGGTTTAAAATACCGCCAAAAGTTTATTTTGAAAAAGGTGCTACACAGTATTTAGAAAAAATGCCTGACATTACACGCGTCATGATTGTCACGGATCCCATGATGGTGAAGCTAGGTTACGTAGAACGTGTAGAATATTACCTCCGCAAACGACAGCTGCCAGTCTACATCGAAGTGTTCTCGGATGTGGAGCCCGATCCATCTGTTGAAACGGTGGAACGCGGCCGGGCACAGATGGCAAGCTTCCAGCCGGATTGCATTATTGCGTTAGGTGGCGGGTCACCGATGGATGCGGCTAAAGCGATGTGGTTGTTCTATGAATACCCAGATACGAGCTTTGATGCCTTAAAGCAAAAATTCATGGATATTCGTAAACGGGTTTACAAATATCCGCGTCTAGGGCGCAAAGCGAAATTCGTCGCGATACCTACGACTTCTGGGACTGGCTCCGAAGTGACGTCTTTCGCTGTAATTACAGACAAAGAGAAGGGCAATACCAAATATCCGCTTGCTGATTATGAGCTTACACCGGACGTTGCCATCATTGATCCTGACTATGTGTATAGCTTGCCGAAGACGGCGGTAGCCGACACGGGAATGGACGTCCTAACCCATGCTATTGAAGCCTACGTATCCGTTATGGCGAATGATTATTCCGATGGTTTAGCCATGAAAGCTATCCAAATGGTGTTCCAAAACTTAGAGAAATCGTTTGCCACAGCAGATCCAATTGCACGTGAGAAAATGCATAATGCTTCAACGATCGCCGGAATGGCCTTCGCGAACGCTTTCCTGGGTATTAACCACAGTTTGGCGCATAAATGGGGCGGCGAATACCACACCGCGCATGGTCGCACCAACGCGATTTTGATGCCGCATGTAATTCGCTATAATGCTCAAAAACCGACGAAATTCACTTCGTTCCCGAAATACGATCACTTCATAGCGGATCAACGCTATGCGGAAATCGCGCGTATGCTTGGGCTTCCAGCGAAGACAACGGAAGAAGGAGTAAACAGTCTCATCGAGGCCATCCGTAAGCTGAATAAAATCCTCGGTATTCCTGAGAAATTTCAGGATTTGGGATTCAATGCGGAACAATTCGAGACGCGTGTAGATTACTTGGCGGATCGGGCGTTTGAAGATCAATGTACAACAGCGAATCCTCGGATGCCTCTAGTGACAGAGCTCGCTGACGTTTATCGGAATGCTTTTTACGGAAAGTTTTAATCGTGCAAACCTAAGGAGGTACCACCATGGCAATACGAGAAGAGGACTTAAAGGCAGGCCGTTGTTGGAGTGGGTTTGTGAAAGGCAAATGGCAAACGACCATTGATGTGAAAGATTTTATCGATCAAAATATAACGGTTTACGAAGGAGATCATTCCTTCTTGGCAGGTCCTACAGAAGCTACAGATCAGCTGTGGCAGGCAGTTAGCACGCTGACCCGCCAAGAACGGGAGAATGGAGGCGTCTTGGATATCGATGTCCAGACAGTGTCCACGATTACTTCTCACGCACCAGGCTATATCGCACAGAGCAAAGAGAAAATTGTCGGTTTGCAAACCGATGCTCCGCTCAAGCGTTCTGTGCAGCCTTTCGGCGGCATTCGCATGGTCATCGACGCCTGCGAGGCCTATGGCTTTAAGCTGCCGGAAGAAATGATCCAAGTGTTTACAGATATTCGTAAAACACATAACCAAGGTGTGTTCGATGCCTACACCTCGGAAATGAAAACAGCGCGTAAGGCTGCAATCATTACAGGGCTTCCTGATGCTTATGGTCGTGGCCGCATTATTGGTGATTCCCGACGTGTCGCTCTGTATGGTGTGGATCGGTTGATCGAAGAAAAGAAGAAAGACCTCCTGCAAATGGAAGTGGATGCGATCACCGAAGATGTCATCCGGCTGCGAGAGGAGCTTTCCGAGCAGATCCGCAGTCTGGGCGAATTAAAACAGATGGCCAAAACGTATGGCTTTGATATTGCGAAGCCGGCGACGAATGCCAAGGAAGCCGTACAATGGTTATACTTCGCTTATTTGGCAGCCATCAAGGAGCAGAACGGAGCGGCGATGAGCCTTGGGCGCGTATCGAGCTTTCTTGATATCTATTTCGAAAGAGATCTAACGGATGGAACATTGACGGAAGTAGAGGCGCAGGAGCTTGTTGACCATTTTGTTATGAAGCTTCGCATCGTCAAATTTTTACGTACCCCCGACTATAACGAGCTTTTCAGTGGAGACCCTACTTGGGTAACAGAATCAATTGGCGGCATGGGACTGGACGGCAGAGCGCGAGTGACGAAAAATTCCTTCCGCTTTCTGCATACCTTATACAATCTAGGGCCTGCACCTGAACCGAACCTGACCGTGCTGTGGTCGACCAAGCTGCCCGATGGCTTCAAAGCTTACTGTGCAAAAGTATCGGCCGAGACCAGTTCGATTCAATATGAGAATGATGACCTGATGCGGCCATATTATGGGGATGATTACGGTATTGCTTGCTGTGTTTCCGCGATGCGCATCGGCAAGCAGATGCAATTTTTCGGCGCACGCGCCAATCTGGCCAAGGCTCTGCTCTATGCCATTAACGGCGGTGTGGATGAGAAGCTAGGGATACAAGTGGGGCCCCGGTTAGCTCCCTTGACTTCTAATATTTTGAACTATGAAGAAGTAGTGGGGAAATTCGATACGATCATGGAGTGGCTTGCGAAGCTGTATGTGAACACACTTAACGTTATTCACTATATGCATGACAAATACTGCTATGAGCGGATTGAGATGGCGTTGCACGACCGTGAAATTATACGCACGATGGCAACAGGTATCGCCGGATTGTCCGTAGTTGCTGATTCACTGAGTGCGATAAAATATGCGAAGGTACGCCCGATCCGCAATGAAAATGGCATTGCGGTCGACTTTGAAATTGAAGGCGAGTACCCGCAGTATGGCAATAATGATGATCGTGTAGATGCCATTGCCGTTCAATTGACGGAAACGTTTATGAATAAGATCAGGAAGCATAAGACGTATCGCGGGGCAGTGCCCACGATGTCCGTTCTGACCATTACCTCTAATGTCGTCTATGGGAAAAAGACAGGAAGCACCCCAGATGGGCGCAAAGCCGGAGAGCCCTTCGCACCAGGCGCCAATCCTATGCATGGACGTGACCGGAAAGGTGCATTGGCCTCATTGGCTTCTGTTGCCAAGATTCCCTACGAGCATTGCCTCGACGGTATTTCCAACACGTTCTCCATCGTACCGAAGGCACTTGGCAGGGAAGAGGAGTCACGCATCTCGAATCTTGTTTCCATGCTCGATGGCTATATGGCCAATTACGGTCATCATCTGAATATTAATGTTTTTGACCGTGCAAAGCTGCTGGATGCCATGGAGCATCCGGAGCAATATCCACAATTGACGATTCGTGTTTCCGGCTATGCCGTGAACTTCATCAAGCTGACTAAGGAACAACAGCTTGATGTGATACATCGTACTTTTCACGGCACGATGTAAATAGAGAGGGGGACAGACCGATGAAAGGACGCATACATTCCTTCGACTCCTTTGGCACCGTTGATGGTCCTGGCATCCGCTTTGTTCTGTTCATGCAGGGCTGTGCGCTGCAGTGTAAGTATTGCCATAATCCGGATTCATGGGAAATGAATACGGGCAAGCAGATGGATGTAGAGGAGATTCTAAATGAGATTGAACCTTACCTCGAATACTATCGCCGTTCAGGCGGCGGAATTACTGTAACAGGCGGGGAGCCAACACTTCAGGCTCCCTTCCTGGCCCGTTTATTTGCTGAGTGCAAAAGACGCTGGGGCCTGCATACCGTACTGGATACGAACGGATTTTGTGAGCCGAGTCATGCACAGGATCTTTTGGATGTGACGGATTTAGTACTGCTCGATCTGAAGCAGATCAATCCTGATAAGCACATCGAACTTACAGCACAGCCTAATGATCGTATCATTCGCTTTGCCGAACATTTGAATGAGATCGATAAGCCTGTCTGGATCCGACATGTGCTTGTACCTGGGTGGACGGATGACTACAAGGATTTACGCGAGCTCGGTAAGTTCATCGGTTCATTGCCTAATGTTAGTAAATTGGAGCTGCTGCCCTATCACAGAATGGGCGTCTATAAGTGGCAGCAAATGGGGAAAGAATACCCGCTTGAACAATGTCCTACACCAACTGATCAGGAAGTTGCCAGAGCGAGGAATCTCATTGAGATGGGTAATATAGCAAGTCAAACAAAGCCACTTTAGCATTAACTTGCTGGGTGGTTTTATTTTGTTATTTAAACTATAAGAATTTAGCCGTGAAGCAAAAAGGAAGAAGCCATAGTTTTCGCTAGTAACTACCTGTCAGCAGATGAACAACCTGCATTCTATACATGATAAAGCATACAATAGGTAGAATTAGAGGAGATGACCTGCAAAAGATACATCTAAATCGAACGGTTTATTCGCTGTTGGTGCTTTTCGAGCAAATGAGATGCAGGTTTTACAGGTGAGCACCGTGAAAACGACAAATCCTTTAAAATAGGATGTACTTTTTGCAGGTCAATGTCTTGGATGCAAGTATTTCGCGTTCCGTGAATGCCAGCAACTATCGAACCCGAGCTAGAAATTGCTATATGCTGTGTTTTCCAGCTATCCATCGTTCCCAAAAAGATAGATTGGGTTCGATAAGAGGTCGACTGAACCGGCGTACCGATTCTTGCAATAGGAGCCAGGTAATCGCGACGGCAAGCAGCAAGACGAGAGTCATTTGTACAGGAGTGCGTACATACGAGAAAACGCCCATCGAAATGGCTGTTTTCGTAATAAGAGCGTGCAGTAAAAACACATATACGGTATATTTGCCCCATTCTGTAAGGATAGATTGGCTGCGAGGAACGAAGCTCAAGAAGCAAAAGGAAGCGATAATTTCCAACACGTACACGCCCAAGCGATATCCTCCTGCATACCAATGAAAGGAACCCAACTCCTTAAAAGTAAAACTGCTATATAACCATTTGGGATCAAGCGGAATCGCGTTCAGAATGATCAGAACACCAAGTAGGCCAATTGCGCTTAACCATCTGTTCATATGAACGATCTGTTTAGGGATCATATCGAGGTGAAAATAGTATCCGGCCAAGAAAAAAGGGAAGAAGACTAGTGTCCTGGAAAAGCTGAGCATCGTCCCGGTAAAAGGTGCATAACCGACAAGTATTCCAAGAACAACAGAGATCACAAGGGGATGCTGCATTTTTGTAAACAGTATAAGGAGCAATCGCCAACAAAAATGACTCAATAAAAACCACAATAACGAATAAGGAATGAAAAAAGAATAACGGACACCCGGCGCATGGAAGGCTAGCAAATCGAGCAGAGAATAGAGGCTTTGGAAGATCAGATAATGGTAAAAAATCATTTGAAGACTTTTGATTCCTGAGATGTCCAGACGGAAATTTTTAGAGAAATATCCGGTTACCATGACAAACATGGGGATATGAAAGGTGTAAATACCCAGATATAAGGAGTGGAAAGCTGGACTTTGTTGAATCAGCGGCTCGATACAATTAGCGATGACCACAAATAAAATGAGCAGAAACTTAGCGTTTAACATAAACGTATTCGTAGCAGCATTGTTTTCTCTACCCACGACGATTACCTCCATTGCGAAAAATACCTTTTCTTCTAATATAGTCCTAGCTTCAATTTGCCGCAGTGATTCTCCTCACAGTGAAAGCTGAAATAAAGAGTTACAATGTGATTAACGCAATAAAAGGAGGAATCAAGTATGGTTATTGAGCTTGGGATGCCGTTAGATGACGCTCAGACTTCTAGACTTCAACAGATGCTTGAGCGTTTAAAGGACGAACATAGCGCACTAAAGAAAGAATTGGTCCATTTCCAGGAAATCACAAGCGAACTAGTCGGCATTCTTGGCTCGGAAGAGTCAAAGCGTTTGCTTCAAGAAATCCGAAAACAGATGGAAACCTTCATGCTTCAACTGGAGGCTCACGAGCACTGGGAGGAAGATGAAGTTTTGCCAATCCTGGCCGGGTATGCGAATCAGGGGATGGAGCCTACTTTTTGGACCTCAACCTGGGTTCTGGGGGAGGATCATAAACAAGCGGAACGCTTTGTCCGCTCATTTCTTGAATTTGCGGATCAATGTAAAAGTGCCGACAGCATAAGGCTGAAAAAGGCGATCTCACTGCTTAGAGTGGCCTGCTCTGTATTATCGGAGCATCTGCTGTCCGAAGAGGAAATGTTTTTCCCGGTTGCGAACCAAATGCTTAACGATATTTATGCTAAAGCTTAAGAAGTATATTTCGCTATTGGCTTAGCATGTGATCTTTCTCACATCGATTAAGCTTAGAAAGAATTATACTGGTGGTATCAAACAAACGAGGTGAAGGTGAAATGTTATATTCGAAAATAGTAGTAGCCTATGACGGTTCCGAAGCTTCCGATAAAGCGCTCGATTCTGCATTGAAGTTGGCCAAGTTGAATCATTTTTCGAAACTGGATATTATTCATATTTTTAATCTTCCGACATATGTGCTTGGTTCCTCGGTTGTCATACCGCCTATTGTCATTGAAAACAATTATTTGGATTACTCCGAGCAAGTCATTGGTAAAATAAAAGAAAAAACTACTGATTATTCGAATGTTCATATTGAAGTGAGAAGCGGGTCGATTACGAAAGAAATTCTGAAATATGCTGATGAAATTCAAGCGGATCTTATTATTGTTGGCAGCAGAGGACTTAGTAGTATTGGTGAATTTGTTCTTGGCAGTGTCAGCCACAATATTGTTCAACATGCAAAGCTCCCGGTACTGGTCGTAAAATAGTAGTGCCTTACTGACGATTCTACATTCAACATATTTCTAAAGGGCAGTTTTCGCAGTGGCAGATACCGCGGAGGCATGCCCTCTTTAGACTACCTTTTCATGTGATGTAATTCACATAGTATTCTTAGAAGCTTCTATAAACGAAAGAAATGGCTAAGGAGGGGGAAGTCAGCATGGGATTTATGAAACAGGAGCAGATATGGGAACGTACGGTAGAAACAGGAATGAAAAAGGTACAGTTTGGGTACAGGAATCAGCTCTTTCTCGGTTTTTTAGGAGGTACTTATATTGCCTTGGGCTTTTTACTGTACATTAGGGTTAGCAGCGTATTTCCGGCCCCATGGAGTGACGTAGGCAGCGTAGTAGGAGCTGCTTTTTTTCCTTTAGGTCTGATATTAACGATCATTGCAGGCGGCGAGCTTCTTACTGGGAATATGATGGCAGTACCTGCTGCATTCTTTTCCGGAGAGATCAAATTTCATCAGTTAGTAAATAATTGGGCTGTAATAACAGTTGGGAATTTCCTGGGAGCAGTGTTCATCGCCTATGTTTTTGGGCATCAAGTTGGTTTAACAGAACATGGTGTTTATTTGACTAAACTTGTAAAAATTGTCCACGCCAAAACGGCAGAGCCATTCTCTGCAGCGCTATTATCCGGTATTGGCTGTAACATGTTAGTTGGGCTTGCAGTTTGGTTAGCCTATGGGACAGATGATGATGCAGGTAAAATAATGGGAATATGGTTCCCTACAATGGCTTTTGTAGCGATCGGATTTCAGCACGTCGTTGCCAATATGTTTGTCATTCCTGCGGCTATTTTCGCAAACCAGGCAACCTGGATCGATTTTATGGAAAATCTGGTACCGGTGTACTTGGGGAATTTAATTGGAGGGGCTCTATTTGTAGCGGGCGTTTATACATTGGTTTATCGTCATTCTCATTAGTGTGTAGTATCCATTTTTCATTGAACGAGGAGTTGATGATAAATGATTACTTGCGAACAATGTGGCTCGACTAATGGGTTTAGAAAGTTAGAAAACAGTTGGGTCTGCGGAGATTGCAAAATAGGTGATGTTAAAACGACTTTGATGAATAGTGGGGGCAAAGTGACTATTGTTAAAGAGAAAATAACAGGCTATGAAATGGAAAACGAGCCATTATTAAGTAAAGATCAGGTTAAATGAGGAAAAAAGAGAAAATAGAAAAAGATCCTAAAATATCCCAAAGCGGAATTTTGGGATTTTTCTATACATAAAAAGTCATTGACAAAGCAGAGAATTCAACCATATAATATAAGAAAACGGTTACGTAAACGTTTTCTTGAGAGAAGAGGGTCGAATGTTATGCGATCGGGCATTAAGCAGGTAGCTGAGCATGCGGGCGTTTCGATAGCATCAGTGTCACATGTTATTAATAACACTCGCTATGTGTCGGATGAAGTTAAGCGCAAAGTTTATGAAGCAATGGAAGAGCTCGATTACCGTCCAAATTCAGCAGCAAGGAGCTTGCGCAGTCAGAAGTCTAATACAATCGGCCTCATCGTGCCCGTTCTTCCATCGGATACTTCTAATTTCTTCTTTATGATGGTAGCACAAGGTATTCAGTATACATTGAAGCAGCATGGCTATCATTTGCTGCTGAGCAACAATACAACAGAACAAATTGAAGATGAGAAAGAACAGATTAAATTGTTTGACTCCAAGTTAATTGACGGTTTATTTATTGCATCAATCGCTGAAGATGTGAGTTATCTAAACGATATCGTGCGCTCAAATTATCCCGTTGTGTTCATCGACCGCAATCCGACGGGTTATAACGGGGATTGTGTGTTGGCCGACGGAATTGGAGGCGCTTACGATGCAGTGAAAACGCTTATCCTGAAAGGTCATCGCCGAATTGGGCTGTTAACCGGGGAACTCGGGATTACAACGAGTAATGAGCGCTTTGATGGGTACAAAAAAGCATTAGCAGATCACGATATTCCGTTTGATTCATCCATTGTAAGGATGGCGGAATCTCACTTTGAGAGCGGATACGAGAGCGTTAAGGCGCTTCTTGGCGAGCAGAAGATTACAGCGCTGTTTATTGCTAATAACGTATTGACAATGGGCGCCATGAAATACATACAAGAACGTCGGATTCAAATTCCAGCCGAGTTGGCTATTATTGGTTTTGATGATTATGATTGGACACAAATTACGTGTCCGCCTTTGTCGGTTATCCGGCAGCCTTCTTACGAGATCGGCGTGAAAGCAGCAGAGATTATGTTAGAACGGATTGAGAAGCCAGACGCAATAAGCGCAGAATACAGACTACCAACCTCGTTAATTTTGCGAGATTCCTGTTAAAAAGCTGTTTCAGCTTTTTTTTGAACATTAGAAAAACGTTTACGTAAACGATTTCTCCAAAAAGAAAGGGGCTGCAGCATTGCTAATGAACAAGTTCAAAGACCCGCTTAAACAGATCAGAGCCAACTATGAGTTATATCTGCTCATACTGCCCACAGTGATTTATTTTATCATTTTTAAATATTGGCCTATGTATGGGGTTCAAATTGCATTTAAGGATTTTATCGCTTCCAAAGGTTTCTGGGGAAGTCCTTGGGTAGGCATGGAGCATTTTCAGCGGTTTTTCGATTCTTTCAACTTTTGGACTGTCATTCAGAATACGTTAGGACTTAGTGTTTTCTCTTTAGTGGTTTCATTTCCTGTGCCTATCCTCATCGCGTTGCTGCTCAATCAGCTGCTTCATGAAAGGTACAAACGTTTTATCCAGACTGTCATTTATGCTCCGTATTTCATCTCAACAGTCGTCCTTGTTGGTATGTTGTATGTGTTCTTATCACCGGGCAGCGGACTCATTAATCATATCATTCAACTTTTTGGAGGCGAGCCGATCTACTTTTTATCAAAGGCGGAATGGTTCAAAAGCCTCTATGTATTCTCCGGTGTATGGCAAGAAACCGGCTTCGCCTCTGTTATCTACTTAGCAGCGCTGGCTGGTATCGATCCGCATCTTCACGAAGCGGCGGTAGTGGATGGAGCTAACAAATGGCAACGGATCTGGCATATCGATATTCCAGGGATTCAGCCAACGATTCTCATTTTATTCATATTGGCCATCGGGAACCTTATGAATGTTGGCTTTGAAAAAGCATTTCTCATGCAAAATGACCTGAATGCCAGTTCGTCTGAAATTATTGCTACGTATGTGTACAAAATCGGCTTGCAGCGAGCGGAATACAGCTTCTCTGCAGCAGTAGGTTTATTCAATTCTTTGATCAATTTCGTACTACTGCTTTCCGTTAATCGGATCGTCAAAAAAATAAATGGCAGCGGCCTATTTTAACTGAGAGGAGGCATTCGCCCAATGATTACAGCTAAGAGTACCGCTGATAAATGGTTCGACGCTTTAAACATCCTTGTATTAAGTGGCTTTGCATTGTTGATTTTGTACCCGCTTTATTTCGTCGTTATTGCTTCCGTCAGCGAGCCAGATCAAATCTATGCCGGCAATGTGTGGCTATGGCCCAAAGGCTTTACACTCGAAGGTTATAGCAGAATTTTATCAGATCCTCAGATCTGGTCTGGTTATGGAAATTCGATCGTATACGCAGTGGCAAGTGCACTCATCAGTGTTTCTTTAACAATCGGAGCGGCATATCCGCTTTCCCGTAAGGATTTTTATGGACGCAATACGTTCATGCTGTTCTTTGTATTTACGATGTTTTTCTCCGGTGGCTTAATTCCAACTTATTTATTGGTCAAAAATCTGGGCATGGTGAATACGATCTGGTCGGTCATCTTGCCATCGGCTGTCGATGCTTTTGGAATTATTATTGCCCGGACGTTTTTCCAATCCACGATCCCAGATGAGCTTCGAGAAGCGGCATTCATGGATGGCTGTCGAAATACGCGTTTTCTATGGAGTGTTGTGATTCCATTATCCAAACCCATTATTGCGGTCCTTGTGCTGTTTGCGGTTGTTCGCCAGTGGAACGGATTCTTCGATGCCTTAATTTATTTGGAGAATGAAAAGCTGTATCCGCTGCAGCTGGTCCTCCGTAATATTTTGATCCAGAGCCAGCCTATCGGCGACATGGTATCGGATATTGACTCTCTTTTAGCGAAACAAAGGGTCTCTGAGTTGATCAAATATGGAGTCATCCTCATTGCGGCGGCGCCACTGCTCATTCTATATCCGTTTTTACAGCGTTATTTCGTTAAAGGTGTGCTGATTGGATCTGTAAAAGGCTAATGAATCGAAGGCAAGCATGAAAGGTGGTGGTGGCGGTCTTTCGGTGATACCAAGAAGTGCATCCATGGATCAGACTGAGCGTAAAGGGTTACATACAAAGAGGAGGGTATCGACAATGAAAAAAAGGCTAACGACATTAACGATGGTAACGATGAGCTTAAGTTTGGTATTGGCAGCATGCAATGACAAAGCACCGGCAGCGAAAGATGCCGCATCAGTATCTCCGCAAAGCAGCGAGAAAGCAGCCTCCAAAAGCTTCAACGAAAGCGGTTACCCGATTGTAAAGGATAAAGTAACGCTGAAAATGGTATCGCCCAAAGCACCGCTTGCGCCTAACTATGGCGAGATGGAAATATTTAAACGTCTAGAAGAACAGACGAACGTACATGTAGATTGGGATAATGTCCCGGAAGCGAACTATAACGATAAGAAGAACATCCTGCTAGCCAGCTCCAACTTACCGGATGTCTTCTATGGCGCTCGTTTCACAGATAATGATTTGGTGAAATACAGCAAGGACGGTACGATCATCCCGCTGAATGACCTCATCGATAAGTATATGCCTAACGTGAAGAAGCTGTTTGAAAAAAGACCGGAGCTGAAAGCATTCGTTACCGCGCCTGACGGCAAAATCTACTCGCTTCCTGTGGCGGAAGAACTGGGTAAAGGACAGGCTGGCATCGGCTCGAATCCGGATTTTCTCTTCTTGAACAAAGCTTGGCTGGATAAGTTGAGTTTGAAGATGCCTACGACCATTGAAGAGCTGCATAATGTACTTACTGCTTTTAAAACGAAAGACCCTAATGGGAACGGCAAGGCCGATGAAGTACCGATGTCCTTCATGAATACCTTCTGGACCGGAGATATTGGTTACTTGTTCGGAGCTTTCGGAGTCCCAGACAAAACGTATCAACCTGGCGATAACTCGTTTATCGAGCATTTGAATGTGAAAGATGGCAAGGTGAATTACGCCGCAATTGATCCGAAATATAAAGATGCAGTCGCGTATTTCCACAAATGGGTCGAAGAGGGCCTCGTAGATAAGGATTCATTTACTTTCAATAATAATCCGGCACCCTACTTTGCAAAGGGAAAAACGAAGGATGTTACGCTCGGTTCCTACCTCTGGTGGGAAGAGACGGAAATTGTTGGACCGGACCGCGCCAAGGATTATGCACTCGTACCGCCTTTCAAGGACATGGTCGTGAAATACAACAATGGCTCTCCTTGGAGCCGTGGCGGTCCAGTAATTACCAAAGTGAACAAAAATCCCGAAATCACAGCCAGATGGTTAGATTTGCAATATGAGCCGAAGATGGCCGCTCAGCTTCATTGGGGACCGATTGGCGTCGTATTCGATGAAAAAGAAGGCAAACTGGTGCAGAAGCCGCTTGATGCAGGCGTAGCCGCTGGCGAATTCCGTCAAAAAGTAGCGCCGAACATGACGGGCGTCATCTTGGCGGAAGACTTCCAAAATCTCGTCGCTCCAGAGCCTCGCGCATTGGAAAGAATGAACCGTATTAAGGATACGTTTGTTCCGCAAATGGAAAAAGAGAATTATCCGAGTATTTTCTTTACGCCGGAAGAGCTGGATAAAATCAGCAAAATCAAACCGGACATCGCCAAGCTGACCAATGAAAAACGCTCCAAATGGTTGATGGAAGGCGGCGTTGAGAAAGAATGGGATAGCTATTTAACGACGCTGAAGAAAATGGGATTAGATGATTTGTTGAAAATCTACCAGGATGCATTAGACCGCTACAATAAAGCGGCTAAGTAAAGGGAAGGCAGGAGGTATCGAACATGGAACCTATTGCCTATTGGTCCTTCGATGAAGGGCAGGGGCGCATAGCGCATGATCCGTATACGGGTAATTTGGATTCCATTCAATATGCCCTTACGAAAGGTCGGTTTCAGCCGCCGCAAGATCCGATTTGGCGTAAAGGAATTCGTGGAAGTGCGCTGTTGTTTGATGGTTATTCAACATGGCTGCAGCGCCCGGCAGACCAATGCCCTAGCTTGTCGGGAGCATTAACGATTACAGCTTGGATCGCTCCGCGCAGCTATGACTTCGGTGATGAGCAGCGGCTCGCCGCCATCGTCAATCAACATGACAGAGAACGCTGCGAGGGTTATGTCTTCGGTTTATCTCGTCATGGATCATGGTCACTCCAGCTTGCGCTTGGCGATCAATGGGTAGAGGTTTGGTGCTATAATCATCCACTCCCTAAGGGAGAATGGTCCTTCGTCGCCGCTACTTACGAAGCGTTATCCGGACAGTTGAAGCTGTATTTGAACGGATATATAGTTGCAGTAAAGCACCATGGGCAGGACATTACTTTGATTACTCCCAGTCAAGAAGATTTGTTAATTGGGCGCAATAACAAGGGTGTCATTTTAGCAGAAGCCTTCACGATGAATATGTTCGACGGTTTGATGGATGAACTTTGTCTATATGATCTCGCGATGTCTGAGGAGGACATCGCGAGAACTTACCGGGAATATTTAACCGAACACGGCGGCGCTGTACCCGCTATTCCTTTCGATGACCTGGCGATTCCAAGAGCTAGCTTTGTTCAGGATCGGCATCGTCCGGTGTATCACTTGACCTCGCCAGGGCATTGGATGAACGAACCGCATGCGCCGATTTATTTCAATGGACAGTATCATTTGTTCTACCAATTCAACCCAAACGGCCCCTTTTGGCATTATATCCATTGGGGACATTGGGTGAGTGAAGATTTAGTACATTGGCGCGATCTTCCAGCGGCTTTGGCGCCGGAACCGAGCTTTGATCCGGATGGAATCTGGTCAGGAAGTGCGGCTTATGATGAACACGGATTTCCGGCATTATTTTATACAATAGGGAATAACGCATGTTCTCCCAATCAATCGGTGGGTCTGGCTCGAACCACTTATCTCCAGGATGGAGACTTAGATTTGAAGACATGGGTGAAGCATCCTGAGCCAATCGTCGTTCAGGAGCCTGGCATCGGATACTTTGGTGAATTCCGTGACCCGTATGTGTGGAAAGAGAAGGAAGAGTGGATCATGCTCGTCGGCACGGGGATAGAGGGACGAGGCGGAACCGCGATGGTCTACCGCTCTGCGAACTTGATCGACTGGAAGCTCGAAGGCCCTCTTTACGTGAGCAATTACGAGAAGTATCCATACCTTGGCGTTGTATGGGAATTGCCAGTACTTCTGCCGTTAAAGCGTAATGGTGAGGCAACGGGCAAGCATATTTTGCTGATTAGCCCATGGGGGCCAGGTGCTAAGGTAGAAGTGAATTATTGGATCGGGACATGGGATGCTGCGGGTTACCTGTTCATTCCGGATCATGAAGAGCCGGGACTCATCGATGTTGGTGATTTCCACTTCACTGGGCCGAGCGGCATGGTTGATCCTGTAACAGGCAGGTCGCTGCTATTTACGATTGCTCAAGGTGAGCGAACACCTGAAATCGATTACGATTGCGGATGGTCGCACGGCGCTGGCATGCCAGTCAGTTTGACTCTGCGGGAGGATGGACAGCTTGGGATCGAGCCAATCGAAGAAATGCGTCAACTCCGGGGTAAGCAGCTTCTGAACGTATGGGATCTTAATTTGGATGAAGCGAATGAAAGTTTGAAAAATATACAGAGTGATACGTTTGAGTTAGAGCTAACATTTGGCTACGGCGCGGCCAACCAATACGGAATCTCGCTCAGACGAACGCCAGATGGGGAAGAAGAGACCGTTGTCTTCTATGATCAGGATCGAGAGCGGCTTGGCGTGAATCGAAATAAAACAACGTTAGATACGCGTGAACGAACGACTGGCATTCAAGAGGGGCTGCTTGAGCTTCGCGGTGAACCTCTGCAGCTGCGGGTGTTCGTAGATCGATCATTGATCGAGGTCTACGCCAACGGTCTAAAAAGCTTAACGACACGCGCCTACCCATCTAGATTGGACGCGCTAGGGTTACTTTTACACGGGAATCGAGACATTCGAATCGCGTCCATGCAAATATGGGAGATAAAACCGGCATTTCAAGTGTCGGTGTAGAGAAAACGGATGAACATATCGGGAGGTAGAGAGAGCGATGTATGATATCGTTGCATTAGGTGAAGTGTTAATCGACTTCACACCAGCTGGAAACTCAGAGCTAGGTTATGCTTTATTTGAACGAAACCCTGGGGGCGCGCCAGCCAATGTGCTGGCTGCTTTAGCTAAGTGGGGCAAGCGGACTGGCTTCATTAGCAAGGTTGGATCCGACATTCACGGACAATACCTAGTGGATACGCTTGGACAGTGCGGTATTGATACGCAGGGCGTAGTAATGAGCAGCGAAGCGAACACGACGCTGGCTTTTGTTCAATTGGATGCTAGTGGCGACCGCTCCTTTAGCTTTTATCGTAAACCAGGAGCCGACACGCTGCTGACAGAAAATGAGGTTCTCCTCGATATGATTGCGCAGTCGAAGTTATTTCACTTTGGCTCGTTATCGATGACGAATGAACCGTCAGCCTCCGCGACAAGGAAAGCACTTCTGTTCGCCAAAGAAAATGGCTGCACGGTATCGTTTGATCCCAATTTGCGAATTCCGCTTTGGGACGATTTGGAGCATGCTAAACGGATGATGGAATATGGCTTGTCACATGCTGACATCGTGAAATTATCGGAAGAAGAGCTCGTATTCTTAACGGATGTTACTGATCTTGAAGAAGGATCACGTGTGCTATACGAAGCCTTTGGTCCTTCCATCATTTTAATTACGCGGGCTGAAAAAGGCGCTTTTTACCGTTTTGGTCAAGCAACGGGGAGCGTTAGTGGTTATGCTGTAAATGCCATAGACGCTACAGGTGCGGGCGATGCGTTCTTCGGTGGTTTCCTTAACGGTTGGCTTGATTCTAATCAAACCATTCAAACAATAAGTGAAACTGAAATTCGAAGCATAATCAGCTTCGCCAATGCAGCAGGTGCTTTAGCAACAACCCGAAGAGGAGCCATACCGGCGATGCCGAGCCTAGAAGAGATACGAAAGGTGACGAAGCATCATGATAACAGCTAATAATCAAACACAATTCCGGCCGCAGCTTCATTTCACACCGAAAGATCAGTGGATGAATGACCCGAATGGGATGGTATTTTATGAGGGGGAGTATCATCTTTTCTATCAGTACCACCCTGAAAGTACGGTTTGGGGACCTATGCATTGGGGTCACGCTGTCAGTCACGATCTGGTTCACTGGGAGCATCTTCCCATAGCGCTTGCGCCTGATGAACACGGTACTATTTTTTCAGGAAGCGTAGTGGTTGATAAACACGATACAAGCGGATTTTTTGGTGGAAAGTCAGGTCTAGTCGCTGTTTTCACGCATCATGATACGATACCTGGGACGGATCTAACTAGGCAAAGACAAAGTCTTGCTTACAGCATGAACCGAGGGCGAACGTGGACAAAATACGCAAACAACCCCGTACTTATAGAAGAAGATCTGCCTGATTTCCGTGATCCCAAAGTATTCTGGTACAATCCTCAGCAAAGCTGGGTAATGGTCATTGCTGCGGGCGACGAGGTCCGATTTTACAAATCAGTGAATTTGAAAGATTGGACCTATTCGGGTGAATTTGGGTTAGGACAAGGCTCGCATGACGGTATTTGGGAATGCCCAGATTTATTTGAGCTGCCAGTAGATGGAGATATGAATAACAAGAGATGGGTGCTTATTGTTAGTATTGGAGATGATGCCAATTTCCCGGAAGGATCACGCACTCAGTATTTTATTGGGTCTTTCAATGGGAATACTTTTGTTCCAGAGGAATCCCCGGCTCCACTTCTTTGGCTGGATCACGGAAGAGATAACTACGCTGGCGTCACATGGTCAGACGTGCCTGAACAGCAGGGAAGACGCCTGTTTATCGGGTGGATGAACAATTGGAAATATGCCAATGTGATTCCAACCTCCGAGTGGAGAGGAGCGATGACGCTTCCTAGAGAGCTTACACTTACGGCGGAAATGGAGGGGGTCCGGCTCCGTCAGAAACCTATACGTGAGCTCCAGGCTCAAAGGCGAAGTGAAGAGAATTGGGCAGCTTTTGAGCTTGAAAATTCCGAAATAACGGTAGCTCAAGGCGATTTGCTGGAAATCATCGCAGAATTTGAGTTTGACAATACATTAGAATTTGGTTTGAAGCTAAGAACCTCCGAAACAGAGGAAACAATCGTTGGCTATAGCACTCATGAGCAACTGCTGTTTATTGATCGCAGTCGTTCTGGAGCTGCCGATTTCCATGCTGATTTTGCATGTAAGCACAGCGCTTTATTGGAAGCCGAGACTGGAAATGTTAAGATGCGTATTTTCGTGGACCGGTCGTCCATCGAAGTTTTTGTCAATGACGGGAAGCTCGTCATGACGGATCAGATTTTCCCATTATCTTCGTCAGCAGGTATCAAACTGTATACGAAAGAAGGGAGCGTTAAGGTTAAATCACTAACGATTTATACGCTTAATTCCATTTTTGATTGATTCACGTTATTGGTTTTGATGAAAGCAGGTAAGAGAGCTAGTTCTTCGAACGACTGAAGAACTAGCTTTCTTATTTATTAATAGAATTGCCTCAAATCAGTAGGCTCGGTATGGAAAAATTCTCTGCAAATTCCCAATGATTACTATACGTAAGGTGGTATAATAAGCAGGTGAACTCTGCAATGTAGCGAGAGGGTGGGCCGACGCGGTAGACGGATATTATCGAGCAAAATCTGGCAGGCCCATACGATTGTACAAAAATTGGATAAGATAGGAGCTTGTAATCATGTTACATATCGGCATTATCGGTACAGGCGGTTTCAGTAAGATGCACGCAAAAATTTTATCCGAGATGGAAGACGTGCAGATCCAAGCGGTATGCGGGACGAGTAAGACAAAGGCGGAGGAGTTCGCTTCGGCATTCAGCATTCCTTCCAGTTATGAAAGTGTTAGTGAGATGTTGGACGCCGAGCGCTTGGATGCCGTATATATTCTAGTACCGCCAATGTCGCACGGGGAGTTTGAAATCCAGCTTATTGAAAGAGGCATTCCTTTTTTTGTTGAAAAGCCGCTTGGTGTCAATGTCGAGCAGCCCAGTCAGATTTTAACCGAATTGCGCAAGAAACCCTTGATTACGTCCGTAGGCTATCATTTTCGTTATACAGATACAGTAAGTCAGATGAAACAATTGTTGAGCCAGCAAAATGTCGGCATGATTACGGGCGGTTGGATGGGCAGTATGCCTCAAGTTGCTTGGTGGAGAGATCAAGAGAGATCAGGTGGACAATTCATCGAACAAAGCACACATCTTGTCGATATTCTGCGTTACTGTATCGGAGAGATAGACGAAGTCTACGCTTTGTATGGCAATCAAGTGATGCATAAGCAATTTGATGGGGTAACGGCAGCCGATGTGGGAACGGTTAGTTTAAAATTTCGCAGCGGAGCAATAGCTAATATTTCTAATACGTGCGTGCTGCCAAATGGTTTGGGCAAGGTGGGTATTACCTGCTATACGCAGGAAGGCATGCTGGAGTGGGATACGGAGCGATTGAAATTGATCGAAGCCCATGCAACCTCTGAAATTAAAAGATTGGTTAATCCCTATCTCGTAGAAAATGAAGCCTTCATCCATGCGCTAAAAACAGGGGATACCGTCGGTATTCTTTCGGATTATGCGGATGCCTTTAAGACACAACAGGTGACTGTTGCTGCACTGGAATCAGCGAAATCGGGATTGCCCGTTCGCCTGGTATAAGTAAAGAAGCATATTTAACAGTGAGAAAATTATTGTTAAGTATGCTTTTTTTTGAAAGAATTTATATGTATTGGGTTAAGCGAAAGCTTAACTCATATTTATCCAAAGCCACCCAGGTCATACGGAACGTAGATACCTTATATTGCTCAAAACTGCGTATTTCACGTTTTTGCGGAACGAGGAGCCTCTATTTCCCACTTTGTAGGTGTAAAAACCGGTAAAACGCCAAAATAACGCCCCCTCGTTCCGCTTGCCGGCCCTGCATCGGCATAATCACCAAAATAACGCCCCCTCGTTCCGCGTATCGGCCTCGCATCATCATAATCACTGAATTAGCGTCTCCTCGTTCCCCGTGAACCTCAGATTAGCCGCTTATTTTGTCCGAAACACTCCACAGAGTTGGATTTGATCCGCTGTTTATCAGTATTTGAACAGATTCCCGATAGAAAACAAAAAAAATGAGGCGGCAAGAATAATCTTGCTGCCTCATTTATTTACAATCTCACTGCTATCTTCGATACGCCGGATTGGGGAGTTAGTACGATGCCGATTGCTGATCTTGTCCAAGCTGCGCCGTCTACGGATGAGATCTGAGTGAAGCCTCTTAGTACGACGGTGTAAGGTTTTGTCCCTCCTTGAACAGAGATGTCAATCAGCTCATTCATTCGGACAGCTTTTACGGTTAATTGCAGGTTAGCCTGCACGTCATAAATGGACGTTTCCGCGGCAGCTCCATCCTCGAGCTCAAACAAATGAAGCGATACGCCATCCGCATAATCGTAATCGGGCTTTTGCTCATTTACTCCTATAGCGAGCAGCGTATTAGGTTTAACAAGCAAGGGAAGTGTCATATAGCTATGCGTTTCTTCCTGCCATTTGCCGCCTTCAACAACTCGTCCACTGAAGAAATCGGTCCAACGTCCTTCAGGAACATAATACATGACAGTTCCCTGTTCGTTAAAGATTGGGGCAACGAGCAAGTTGTCACCGAGCATGTACTGCGTATCCAGATGATGAGTGGACGGATCTGATGCAAAATCCAGTACCATGGCGCGCATCATCGGAATCCCCATTTCTGTGGATTGGATAGCACTTGCAAACAGATAGGGCATCAGTGTGCTTTTTAGTTTTGTAAAATGTCGGAGTACATCGACGGCTTCTTCGTCAAACAGCCATGGCACACGGTAAGATTCATTGCCGTGCAGACGGCTGTGCGAAGACAGCAGGCCAAAGGCTACCCAGCGCTTATAAATATCTGGCGGGGCCGTTTTCTCAAAGCCGCTGATGTCATGGCTCCAGAACCCGAAACCGGATAACCCAAGTGAAAGGCCTCCGCGAAGGGACTCCGCCATGGAGTCATAGTTGGCAGAGCAGTCGCCGCCCCAGTGTACGGGGAATTGCTGACCTCCGGCCGTAGCGGAGCGAGCAAATAACATGGCTTCGTTTTTGCCGAGTTTTTCTTCCAGCACTTCAAATACGGCCTTATTGTATAGGAATGTATAGTAGTTATGCATTTTCAAAGGATCCGAACCGTCGTGGTACTTCACATCGGTCGGGATGCGCTCGCCGAAATCCGTTTTGAAGCAATCCACGCCCATATCGATTAGCCGTCTCAAATGACCTTTGTACCACTCTGTAGCTTCCGGATTGGTGAAATCGACAAGTCCCATGCCGGCCTGCCAAAGATCCCACTGCCAAACGTGGTCATCCAAGGTTTTGACCAAATATCCCTTGTCCATGCCTTCTTGAAAGAGCGGCGATTTCTGGCCAATGTACGAATTGATCCAGACGCAAATCTTGAGCCCCTTGTCCTTTAAACGTCTAAGCATACCTACCGGATCGGGGAACATATCAGCATCCCACTCAAAGTTGGTCCATTGATATTCCTTCATCCAGAAACAATCAAAATGAAAGACATGCAGCGGAAGATCTCGTTCAAACATGCCGTCAATGAAACTGTTCACGGTAGCTTCATCATAATCCGTTGTGAAGGAGGTTGTTAACCACAAACCGAATGACCAGGCCGGCGGCAGTGCGGGTTTGCCGGTAAGTTTCGTGTAATTATTCAGCACATCTTTTAGCGTTTTGCCGCCAATTATGAAATACTCCACACTTTCGCCTGGTACGCTGAACTGGACTTTGGACACAACCTCAGAGCCAACTTCGAACGATACGTGCTCAGGATGATTGACGAAAACGCCGTATCCTTTACTGGATAAGTAAAAGGGTACATTTTTGTAAGCTTGTTCACTGCTCGTGCCGCCATCTTCGTTCCAAATATCTACTGTCTGTCCGTTCTTCACGACATTCGTAAACCGTTCTCCGAGTCCGTAAATATGCTCACCAATGCCCAGCTCGAGCTGCTCGCGGAAATAAATCTCTTTGTTAGCTGTCGTAATATGCCCTGCACCTTTGCTGTTGGTACCGGTTAAACGACGACCTTCGAAAGAGAATTCAGCTCCCCACGTACTATGTTTGTTGATTTTGACGCTTAATCCGCCGGATTTCATCGCTACATGATCGTTGCCTTCATCGAAAGAAACAGGGGTCTGCGGATTATCGAATAATTCAAAAGCGGGTCCTTGCGAACGTTTGCCTGCATGATGAGTCCAGCGTACACGGATAATATCGGGAAGAGGCGAACTCAGTTCACAAGTCAGCATCGCACCATTTAAAGTATCCCCTTTTCGCTGAATCTTCCGCGCGGCAGCAAACACAGTTAAACTGCTATCTTCTTGGTGTACATCGCGAACATCGACAGGATTAAGGACGGTGTATCCTTCTTTTACCATCCAATAACCGTTAGAAAATTTCATTACCATCATCCCTCCAAAGTGTTGTAATATAATTATATTGATTTAATTTTTCCAATCCTTTCGCTATATTGCGAAATAATATCAGTATTTTGACATGTGATTTGCAATTCCTTAAAGGGGGAACTACCGCCATGCAGCAAGCCAATTTAAAAGAGGACCGCATCCACGGTGATCCGCTTTATCCGATCCGGGTGTATGAAATCTGCTGCCAGCCAGGGGAAGAACTGCTTGAACTTCATTGGCATGATGAGTTGGAGTTTCTCATGCTTACCAAGGGAAGGGCGGTATTCCGTGTTTCTATGGATGACTATGAATTGGAAGCCGGAGAAGCGATATTCGTGAATTCCGGTCAGCTTCATTCCGGTCGTATATCCGCAAATGAAGAATGCTGCTTCACCGCCGTGGTATTTCATTCGGATATATTGGGAGGCGAGCGGTTTGATCTCGTTCGTGAGAAATATATTAATCCGCTAATCCAGCAGAAATTTGTCACTCCTGCCCACATCACCCACCATACTGCTGAGGAGAGGGAGCTATTAGCGTTGGTGCTGCAAGTGTTCGATTTGAATATTAATGAAAGGCCGTTATATGAGCTTTCTACAAAAGCATTGCTGCAATTGGTTATTTCAAAGCTAATTATGCTGGGAGGTCCTGCTTTTCGCGAGCATCCGCCTTCCGTCAACCCAACGCACATAGATCGATTAAAGCTGATTATCGAATATATGCAAATAAACTATAGCAGTCCGATTCGTTTGGAGGACCTCGCGGCCATCGTTTCTTTTAGCGAGTCTTATTTCTGCCGATATTTCAAAGGTTTTACAGGAAAAAGTCCACTGGAATACTTAAACCAGGTGCGGTCTCAGCGAGCGGCTTTACTACTGAAGGATACCAACAAGAAGATTACTGAGATTTCGCTTGATGTCGGCTTCAATACCTTAAGTTATTTTATTGGCGTGTTTAAAACGCATTTTGGTCATACACCTTCTGAATATCGCAAAAGATTAAGGACGAGCGAGGGAATGGGTGTTTAGCCTGATCGAGAGGAGTGATTGCAGATGTTTGTTAAAATGTGGGAGAATGTGAAGTCATTTCTATACGATTACTTAACATTGAAAAAGAGGATTTTTATCATTTTCTTATGCAGTACACTGATTCCATTTATTTGTATCGTTCTTATCTCGTATTACGCGATTTATTCGATTCTTACGAATAAAATTCAGAGCGGTATTCAAAGTAATTTAAAACAAGTAGAGCTTTCCTTAGAAAGCACGATAAGCAATCTAAATCATGTCTCCCAGCAGCTTGCTTTTGAAGGAAGTGTGGGCAAGAAGTTGGATCAAATGTTATCGCTTCCAGCCAGTCAATCGTTCGAACGCTCGCAAATGATAAGCGAATTAAAAGAAGAGTTAAGCTTAGTCACCTTTACCAATCCTAATATTGGTTTAACCTTATACTATTTTAAAAATGACCATACGTATGATCTCGAAAATTCGGGCGTAAAGGATAATTTTTCCCCTGAGAAGCTGCCATTGCTTGCAGAATACTCGGGAATTTCTTATTACGGTCCTCATTTAAGCAACAATCAATTTGATAATAATTTTGTTTTATCTGCACAAAGGAAAGTGGATTTACCTCAACGTGACGATGTTTATGTCTATATTGAAACGGGGTTTCATCTCACGCAAAACATATTGAATAATGATCAATTCGGGGGAACGAATTTCCATGTTTTCCTAGATAATAACGGGAGAATCGCATTTAGTGAGCTTCCCAATTCCTTCGTGAAAGATACGATATTCCCCAACTTTTCTAAAGAAAAAACCTTTGGCACATTTAATGAATATTACTGGTTTAGGCAGGCAAGCAATCAAGGCTGGAGTATCGTGTCGGTCATACCGAAAGCGGATTACAACAAAGAAATGAATCAGTGGTTTGTTCAAATCCTGCTGTTTTCGCTTCTTTTTCTAGGGATGAGTTTACTTATGGCTTGGCTCTTATGGAAGATGGTATATCTCCCTTTGAATGGCTTTAATCGAGAAATCAAGTTAATGGTGCAAAACCGTGTCCAGACCGTTACGGTACGCACAAAAATACCGGAGTTTGATTTTTTACTGCATCAATTTCGGCAAATGAGAGAGCAGATTTGGAATTTGTTCGCCGAAGTCGAACAAAAAGAGAAGCGAAGAGTGGATCTTGAGGTTGAAAAGCTGCTCTATCAAATTAATCCTCATTTTTTAATGAATACGTTGGATACGGTGCATTGGTTAGCCGTCATGAACGGACAGAATGAGATCGATCGTCTTGTATCCTCGTTAAATAAGCTGCTGCATTATAATTTAGGTAAGTTGGGACAGGCCTCAACCATTCATGAAGAAATAGAAGCCTTAAAGCAATATTTGATTTTACAGCAAATTCGTTATGATTTTAAGTTTGATGTCCAGATGAATGTCGATGAAGAGGTATGGAACATGCCGGTTCCTCGTTTTATTCTCCAGCCGCTTGTTGAAAACTCGCTTTATCACGGGTTAAGTGATGACGGATATATTAAGGTAGATGTCAGTTTAACGAATGTGATTCAGATCTCGATTCATGATAACGGTTCAGGCATGTCGGAAGAAACGATTCATAATCTACTGCATAATCCGGAAACGGAAAACAAAAAGGTAGGTATGGGGATTGGGCTAAATTATGTCAAGCGAATGCTCGAATCCCAATATGGCGATCAGGCGGAATTAAGCATCAAGAGTGTTATCGGAAAAGGGACAACCATCCTTGTTTCCTTACCTAATCTGGAGGTGAAATCCCGGCATGATTAAAGTGATGATTGTCGATGATGATAAATTGGTTCGCAAGGGTCTTATATCAGCCATGCCTTGGCATGATTTTGACATGGAGGTTGTAGGGGAAGCAAGTAATGGCGAGAAAGCCTTGGAATTTATAGCAGCGAACGCGATAGATTTATTGCTGACTGATTTGGCGATGCCAGTTATGTCGGGGATCGAATTATTGAAAATCGTGAGAAAGCAATATCCGAGCATTTATACCGTTGTGCTAACCTTCCATCAGGATTTTGAATATATCCAAGAGGCACTTAGACTTGGCGCTATTGATTATATTGCCAAAGTACAGCTTGAAAAGGAACGTTTTGAGGAAGTGTTGGAGCGGATCTATAAGCGGATTATGGAGGAGCAGAAGCAGGCACCAAATCTAACGGATATCTTCTATGATAGTGAATCCATTCATGGCATAGATCCAAAAGACTTAAACCTAGTGAAAGAGCAATGGTCGGGTCACGAATGGGTCTATCAAGAGAACTTATTTACAACTCATGTCCAAGACTTGAAGCATCTGCGTTTGCCTCAAACGAAGCTGATTGGGTTGTTATATGCGTTAATCGACAAGTGGAATCTTTTATTCCATCCAATTGATTTGGCGGAAATCCAATTGCCGGATGCATTTGAAAGCTGGCACCAGGTTGAGGAATGGTTGATGGCTACTCGTGAAACGATTCGCAAGGCGATTGATAAGCCATCTTTTTCACAAGAAGTTGTAGAATGTGTGATGAAAGCTGTTTATATCGCTAATGAAGAGATGAAAGAGCAAATTACGGCTGCGAGTATTGCGAAACGGGTTAATATGAGTAGAAGCTACTTCAGTCAGTGCTTTAAAGAAATTATAGGCATTAATTTTAGCGAGCATTTACGTCACAAACGCATAGAGAAAGCAAAAGAGTACCTGCTGTATACGAACAAAACGATTCTCTGGATTGCTGAGAACGTTGGATATATGGATGAAAAGTACTTTAGCCGCACCTTTCGGGAGCAAACAGGCTTGCTGCCGAGCGAGTTTCGGCTGAAGAATGTAACGGGTAGAGAAATGTCCGAAAAGTAGAGGGTCAAATGCTGTGAGTTGATGTGAAAAAGGGGATTACCGCCGAATTCTCGGTCATTTCCCCCTCTAAATCTGTAACCGTTTTCCATCCTTGCAGCCTGATGTTTCGTGATACTTTTAGGGTGTAGATAAATTCTAAAAGCGAAAGAAGGGGCTTTAAATGAGAAAATCTAAAAAAAGCATGCTGCTGTTACTGGCAGGGATGCTAGTCGTATTATCCGCATGCTCTGAGAAGGCGAAGCAATCACCCACAGCTTCGACTGCGCCTGCGCAAACGGGGGCGGCACAAACAGCAGCTGCGTCAAGTGAGGCGGGTCCATTCGCCAAATCGGCCAAACCGATTACGATTAAAATTGGTAAAGATGTTGATGCATCCGATAAGAGCTTGCCAGCGGGAGACTCCCCTGAGAACAACCCGTATACCCGTTATATCAAAGAAAACTTGAATATCGATACCAAAATTGTTTGGCAGGCTGCCAGCGGTAAGGATTACGACCAAAAAGTGAATTTATCCATAGCCAGCAACGATTTGCCGGATGCGTTGGTTGTGAAAGATACACAGTTCAGACAAATGGTGAAAAGCGGTCAACTCGCGGATCTAACCGAGGTTTATAATAAATATGCTTCGCCTGCGATCAAACATATCATTGAAACGACGCAAGGGCTTGCGCTTAAGTCAGTTACCGTGGATGGGAAAATGTATGCCCTTCCTAACGTCACAACTGAATCAGATATGGTTCACATGATGTGGATTCGCAAGGATTGGCTGGACAAATTAGGGCTTCAACCACCTAAAACAATGGACGACTTAGAAAAAGTAGCCAAAGCTTTTGTCGAACAAGATCCTGACGGGAATGGAAAAGCCGATACCATTGGCATAACAGGCCCGCAATTAGGCGGTTTACTGAATGCTGATTTTATCAATCCCAATAATAATAACTATGGTTTCGACCCTATCTTTTCTTCGTATCATTCCTATCCAGGATTTTGGTTAAAAGGTGCGGATGGTAAAACAACCTATGGCTCCCTTCAACCAGAAACGAAGCAAGCTCTGTCGAAGCTGCGTGATCTTTATTCCAAAGGCTTGATTGATAAGGAAATGACCATCCGGAAGGATGCGCAGGAACTGATCAAGAATGGAACTTCTGGCATTTATTTTGGAATGTGGTGGGCTGGCGGGTATGGTCCATTAGCCGATGCGATTAAGAATAATCCAAAGGCAAATTGGCAAGCTTATACGGCACCTTTGGATGTGAATGGTGAATTTACACCGCACATGGGGAACCCGTCCAATCAATATCTTGTTGTTCGCAAAGGTTACGAGCACCCGGAAGCTGCCATTCAAATGGAAAATCTGTTGCTGCGTGATGAGTCCAAATTCGATGTGAAAGTTAATATTGGAAACTATCCTTTACGTGTTGTTTTTGCCCCAATGGATGAGATGGATGTTACGTACAAGATGATGAAAGAGGTTCTTGCAGGCACCAAAAAGCCGGAGGATCTAGATCTCCCAGGATATAAATTATTGAAAGCCGATGCTGAAAAGGTGAAAAAGGTAAAACTTGAGCCTTATGATAAGAATGACATTCAATACTGGGATCCTAACGCAGATTTAGGGACATGGAAACGTATGTATTCCACATTCGTAGGGATATCCCCGCTGCAGCAGCCGTTTAAGAAAACCTATAGCGTGACCTATTCGCAAACAAAATCCATGGAAAGCAAATGGGCTTCACTGGATAAACTAGAGAAGGAAACATTCCTCAAAATTATCATGGGAGCTGCGCCGCTGGATTCCTTTGATAAGTTCGTAGAAGATTGGAAAAAGCAGGGCGGAGATCAAATTCTTGCTGAAATCGATGAGAGTATCAAAAAGTAAGAAAGCATGGAGGCGTCAGAGAACTCTGGCGCCTTTCCCTTACAATAGAGAGAATGGAAGTGATCGGTAGGATGGTTACGAAGGGGTTTGCCAAACATTACTATCTCATGCTTCTTCCTGGATTTATCTGGTTGACGCTGTTTAGTATCGTGCCTATGTTCGGGATTGTCATAGCTTTCCAAGATTTTAATCCAGGTCTAGGTATGTTTCATTCCGAATGGGTCGGATTGGAAAATTTCAAGTATATGTTCACACTTAACGATAGTAAAACGGTGTTTTTTAATACGTTATTTATTGCCGTTATGAAAATTATCGCGAATATGATTGTTCCGCTTATCTTCGCTTTATTGCTAAATGAATTACGCGTTGCGTTTTTGAAAAGATGGGTACAAACAATTGTTTATTTACCGCATTTTTTATCATGGGTCATTCTTTCGGGTATCTTGTTGGACGTATTGTCTTATAAAGGACCTGTTAATAGCATCTTGGGCATATTCGGTATTAGCCCGACTTTGTTTTTTGGCAAAGCAGAATTGTTCCCTTTTATCATCGTGGGAAGCGATGTGTGGAAGGAATTCGGATTTAACACGATTATTTTTTTGGCGGCTTTAACGGGAATCAATCCAGCTTTATACGAAGCGGCTGCCATTGACGGCGCCACTCGCTGGCAGCGTTTACTTCATGTCACACTGCCTGGAATTATGACAACGGTTATTTTACTTTCTGTGCTCAGCCTAGGTAATGTCCTAAATGCTGGATTTGACCAAATTTTCAACCTCTATAATCCTCTTGTCTATTCGAGCGGAGATATTATTGACACATGGGTCTATCGGACAGGTTTATTGAATCTCCAGTATGGATTGGCAACGGCAATGGGACTATTAAAATCAGTCATCAGTTTTCTTTTAATTACAACCTCCTATTTCCTAGCTGCTAAGTTTGCAAATTATCGTATTTTTTAATATAAAGGAGCATGAATATGGTCAAGGAAACAACAATCGGCTCCAGAGCATTTGATCTTTTCCTTATTGTGCTGCTGGTTGGTATAGCACTTTTATGTGTTCTTCCCTTATGGTATACCCTTGCTGTTTCGTTAAGTGATAACGCAGCGGCATCCTCGGGCCAAGTTGGTTTATGGCCGGTGGGGTTTAATTTTAACTCTTATCATGAGATCATGGGTGATAGTAAGTTTTTCAATTCGTTCTGGATTTCGATACAGCGAGTTGTGTTGGGATCGAGTCTTAACTTTGTAATTATCATTCTGATGGGCTACCCCTTATCCAAAAGTACGAAGGATTTACCGTTTAGAAATGTACTGATGTGGATTTTGGTGTTTACCATGTTATTTAACGGAGGGTTAATCCCTTGGTATCAAACGGTTAAATCGCTAGGCTTGATCAATAACATTTGGGCGCTTGTTCTAGGGAACAGTGTACCGATTTTCAGTGTAATTCTGGTCATTAACTATTTCCGTAATCTGCCTAAGGAATTGGAAGAGGCGGCACTTGTTGACGGTGCGGGGCCTTGGTATATGCTTGTTAAGATTTTCATTCCGCTGGCAGTTCCCGTATTGGCAACCGTAACTTTGTTCAGTATCGTCTATCACTGGAATGAGTTTTTTAATGGACTCGTGTTGATGTCAAATGCGGATCATTACCCTCTGCAAACCTACATTCAGCAATTGGTCGTTATTGTGGATGCGAATACTATGACTGCGGAACAAATTCAGAAGATGAGTGAGCTATCTAATCAGACCTTGAACGCGGCAAAAATCTTTATTGCTATGATTCCTGTTCTCATCATTTATCCGTTTTTGCAACGATTCTTTATTCATGGGATTACGTTAGGGTCTGTTAAAGAGTAAGGGAGTTGGAAGCGGAGCGAGGAGTGAAGAAGCGTCCGGAATTGTGGGGAAGCGGGATGAGGAGCGAAGAATGCCCGAAATCGTGAGGAAGAGGAACGAGGATCCGCTAATTGGGCGAAAACAGCCGAAATCGTGGCGAAGAGGAACGTAGATGCGTTATTTCGCGTTTTTTGCCACCGGATCGTTCAATTTCGTGCAAATAACGTCCTCACGTTCCGTTAATTCGATTTCTAGCGCAAAATTTCCAAAATAACGCATCTACGTTCCGCATACTAGCATAAAGTGGCGTTCTAATGCCCATTGTTCGCAAAAGAAAACTAAAAACAAGGACAGATGGGCGCAGGTATACCCTGCAGCTCAGCTGTCTTTTCAATTTTAGGCCAAAGAAGGCTGTCCCAAGTAGAATTATCTACTTTTGAGACAGCCTTTGGTGTTTTCTACCCTCACCGAACGAGAACACAGCGCTCAAGGGGCACTTACTTAGATTAAGTTGTTCATCTGCTTTGAACTGCTTTTGTACGGATAGAATTACTTGGCATCAATATCGATAATGTGAGTGTTGCCAAGCTGATTACTGCGCATACGATGGCCATAGCGTGCAGCCGCTGTGTGGTGATTTCATGGCTAAAGATGGCTCCTAGTAAACTGGAGGAGAGGATCGTTCCCATAAATCTGGAGGTCATGAACAATCCCGAAGCGATCCCTGTCTCAGCTGCGGATACATAGGAATACAAAGCCGTCTGCAATCCGAGATTTTGGAACCCGCTGCTCAAGCCGAATACAGATAGGACTGCAAATATCGCCAAGGAAGCTAAATTTTCATGTATAAGCAAAATGAGCAGTGAACCTGCCATAACAATAAGCGAACCGGTGATTAGCGGTGTTTTGGAGCCGGAATGGTCAATCCATCTGCCAACCAGCGGCGTCGTGAAAATCCCTAAGCCTGATAAAGCCAGCATCATCATGCCTACCTGCTGCGCATCGAATTGCCGGACTTGCTGCAAATAAGAAGGAATGCTAAACATGATCGAGTAGAACACGATGTTGACACAAATAAATTGGACATAGACCAAACAAACGTTGAGGTTTTTTTTCAAAAAGATCACGTCAATAAACGGCTGGTTGTGCTTTAATTCAAATTTATAGAATAAATAACTCAGCACTACGCTGGTTAAAAGAAACCAGAAGTTGACCCTCTTTTCGAAGGAAAGAAAGAAAAACAGCCAACTGATGATAAGCGCTGCGAAAAAGGCAATTCCCCACAAGTCCAACCCGCCTTTGGCGAGTGACTTGCTCGGTCCGTCTTTCGGAAGAATTTGGATAGAAAGCAGAAAAGCAATGAGGATAACTGGAAAGTTAACGATGAAAATAGCTGGCCAATCCCCATATTGGATCAAAAACCCGCCAATTGACGGACCGAGGGCCGCCGATGTGGAAGAAAATATCGACATCACGCTTAGTGCCCTCGCTTGATTATCCGTGATGCTGCTGCGAATGATCCCCATACCGGCTGGGTACAGCGAAGATGTGCCTATCGCTTGAATGACACGAAAGCCAATAAGCCAGCCAATGCTCGGGGCCAGCGGAGCTAGCATGGATGATATCGTAACGAGAGCAAGTCCAACTAAAAAGATACGCTTGCGACCGAAGATATCGCTTATTTTACCCATAATGGGTTGAGCAATAGCGCTGGCCACATAATAAGTCGCAATCAGCCAAGAGATAGCACTATATGTAACATGGAACTCGGCCTGCAGCCGAGAGAATGCAACCGAAATCATCGACGTATTCAGCGGATTTAAGAGCACTCCAAGGCCAACGGTTGTGATTAGCCAGAGCTGATTATTCTTATTGTTTGACATAGCATTTCTCTCTTTTCTCTCTTTTTTTATTCATTATAATCCTAATTAAGTTGATCTGCTCGATAAAATCGGTCTTGGATTGAAGAATGAATTTGTGCCGTAGTCCATTCCGTTTTCAGCTGACCTAAGGTTGATTGAAGCCTCATTTACAAATGGAAAATTATCGGATATATTTGAGTCAAATGATACGTAATGTATCAAAAATGAAGAGGAGTGATAGGCTTGAGAAGGTTCAGAAATTCGATTGTTTTCTTCACCATGTGCTTGTTTGTACTAGCGTTCGGCGTTGTTCCCGCGGCTGCGGAAACTGGTGATTACGATGTTTTTCTGAAATTGGATGGGATTTCGGGTGAATCTGCTGTGAAAGGATATGAAAAGTGGATCCAGCTTCAAGATGTTTCATTCGACTTCGAAAATAGTTCTAAACTTGGCAGCAGTTCAACTAGCGGTTCTGGCGCAGGAAAGGCAGTTCGGAGCGCGATTTCGATTGATAAAATTTTCGATAGTTCTTCCATACCTTTGTTTATGGATATGGTTATGGGAAAAAGCATTGCTAAAGGCCAAATGGTGTTCATTAAGAAGTCTGGAAAGGAAAGGTTACCGTTGGTAACCATCGATTTAGAAACGATAAGCGTTAGTAAATTTAGCTTAAGTACTTTAGATGAAAAGATTGAGTTGAATTATGGAGCGATTAACTTTAAATACACAACCATAGGATCCGATGGGAAACCCGCGAATGCAATAACAGGCGGCTGGGATTTCCTTAAGAATCAGAAAAAATAGTTGATTCACTTATTTGATTGTCCCTATCCCTTCTGACGGAAGAGGAATACTCTAGCATAGAGGAAGCCTTGTACGAAAGGAGGAATCCCTTATGCGCTTGGTTGCTAGTAAATGGTCGAAGTTCTCCGTTATGTTGAAGCATGCCGGCGTTGCCAAACATATTCCTAACATGCGCCGTTTTAGCGCTTCGAACCTGCAGGCCATGCTGCGACGATATGTATTTGTAGTGGCAAAGCCGATCATTGGAACCGGGGGAAGCCGTGTAGTCAAAATTCAAAAAACGGGTAACGGTTATTTGCTGCACCACTGCGGGACGAAAAGAACAATTCGCACGTGGAAGAAGCTATTTTCTGCGTTAAACCAGATCCGCAAAAATCGCCCGTTTATGCTGCAGCAGGGCATTGACTTAGCAACAATTGACGGTAGGCCCGTAGATTATCGCGTCAAACTGAAAAAAGCAGGTCGGTCTTGGGTCATTCGAGCCGTAGTTGGCCGATTGGCGCGCCCGGGACTGTTCGTCACAAACATCTGCCGTGGCGGCACGTTACTCAAAGGTGTTCATGCGTTGCGACGTACTTTCCCTGCTTCGCTAGTCAAATCCAAAATTGACACGATGTGCGGAGTAGCCCGAACATGTACCAAGCTGCTCGAATCTCGTTATCCAGGTATTGGTATGCTCGGTTACGATTTCGGTGTCGACAAGCGAGGAAATATATGGATTTTTGAAGTGAATACAAAACCTCATTAATGCATAATATCAAAAGGACTGCCTGGTGGCAGTCTTTTGCTTTTTCTCCTATTTCGTCTATCTTGGGTCCAATAGGAATCATTTTTAATGATTTTACCCCCTCAGTATCATCAAATTACCTATCACCTAAAGAGTTTTGCATCCATTACAATAGAGGTATCAGTCTTTGAATTTACATGTCGATGAGACCTTTGTGCTCTGTCTAAGTATAAGGAGGAGAAATTGGATGTTTTGGACCGTGGAGAAATTACAAGCACGCATAAATGATTTGAAGTCATACCGCTATCGCGATGAAAGGCTCATCGATAAATTTCGAATCAAACTGGATGAGGATGGCACAATTGGAGCGTATCCGTCGGAAGACGGCGAGTGGACGGACATACGTATAGGTGACAGTTGGAAAGGCCGCGATGTATACTACTGGCTGGCTGCAGATGTGATGATTCCCGCTGAGTGGGAAGGAAGAAAGGTACTAGGTCGGTTCAGTCTCGGACAAACTGGAGGTGGAACGAACAGCGGATTCGAATCGCTGCTATTTCTGAACGGCGAGCCGTATCAAGGAGTAGACTCGAATCATGAGGAAGTTTTTATGCCTGAAGCGGCGACAGGCCAAACCGTTCAGCTTCGCTTCCGCTTGTGGTCAGGGCTAGGAGGATATCAGAGCCACCGTGAGATGGAAAGCCGACTGGAGTTGGCTTCCGTGTGTTGGTTGGATGAATACGCGGACGATTTATACTATACAGCCAAAGCGCTGCTGGAAACGGTCCGCATACTCGACGAAAATCGTCCGGAGCGGCACCAGTTGTTAGCGATGCTGGATGAAGCATTCCTGAAGCTCGATTGGTCCAGACCAGGGAGCGAAGGCTTTTACAATTCAGTCGAAAGAGCTCGCGATCATCTCCGGCAGGCTTTGTCGTTAATGCCTAAGCTTCATTCTGTTGTGGTGCAGTGTATCGGACATACGCATATTGATGTTGCTTGGTTATGGCAGCTGAAGCATACGAGGGAAAAGGCAGCGAGATCGTTTTCGACCGTACTGCGTTTGATGGAGCAGTATCCGGAGTATATCTTTCTGCAAACGCAGCCTCAGCTGTATGAATATATCAAGTCAGATTATCCGCAAATTTACGAGCGTATGAAGGAACGCATCAAGGAAGGTCGCTGGGAAGCCGGTGGCGCGATGTGGCTGGAGGCGGATTGCAACTTAGCTTCTGGGGAATCACTGGTGCGGCAGCTGTTGTACGGGACGCGATTTTTCCGTGAGGAATTCGGTGTGGAGTGCAAGTATTTATGGCTGCCTGACGTGTTTGGCTACAGCTGGGCGCTGCCGCAAATTTTACGCAAATCCGGGATCGAATCGTTTATGACGACCAAAATCAGCTGGAACCAATATAACCGGATGCCTCATGACACTTTTAAATGGCGGGGCATTGACGGGACGGAAGTACTTACCCATTTTATTACGACGCCGGATCCCGGTTCGAGTGAAGGGGCCTTTTATTATACGTACAATGGGCAAGTGACGCCCTCATCGGTACAGGGGATTTGGGAAAGTTATCGGGATAAGACACTCAATACGAATTTGCTGCTTGCTTACGGTTTCGGCGATGGCGGAGGAGGAGTTAATCGTGAAATGCTAGAGATGAGGCGCAGGCTGGACGAAATTCCAGGCATTCCTCATGTGAGGACAGGGCGTGCTGACGAGTATTTTAACAAATTGCAGATGAGCATCAGCAACACTAATTCGTACGTTCACACGTGGGATGGCGAGTTGTATTTGGAGCTGCACCGCGGGACTTATACGAGTCAGGCATACAACAAACGGATGAACCGCAAGCTGGAGCTGCTGTATCGGGAAACGGAATGGATGCAGGTTATGAGCTGTTTGTTGAATGTTCAAGGCCGTGCCATGGAGGCCGAAACTTCCCTTGCCCTGCACGAAGGTTGGAAAATTATTTTGCGCAACCAATTCCACGATATTATCCCTGGATCGTCGATTCGCGAGGTATATGAGGACAGCAGAACCGAATACGAAGAGGCTTTAGCCATTGGTCAAAAGGTGTGGGATCAGTCCGTTTTGCTTTTGACTTCGGGTAGGGAGAAGGGAAGCGAAGTGACGGTTTTCAACGGTTCTCCGTGGGAGAGAACAGATCTCGTTTGTATCCCCCAATCGGAAACGGAGGACGATGGAGTACAGTGGCTTGATGCGTCAGATCGACCATTGGAGGCTCAGCTTGTAGACGGAAGCTGGTGGGTCAACGTGGAGCGAATCGCTCCGATGGGATTCGCTGTCATTCATCGTAAGGAACTGGTCGATCAGCCCGTACAGGCTACAACTGAGAATAAGTTCAAAAAGTTGGATCATGGATTTATGACGCCTTTTTATGAAATAGAATGGAATGACAAGGGTCAGATTGTTCGCTTGTACGATCGAATGGAGCGCCGGGAAATTTTCGCCGCTGGCGAAACAGGGAATCGTTTCGAAGTGTTCGAAGATAAGCCGAAAAGCCGGCATGAGGCTTGGGATATTGATATTTTTTACACGGAGAAAAAGCTGGAAGTGAATCTTCTGACTCGGGTAGAAGTGACGGACAACGGTCCCTTGGCAGTGGTAGTCCGCTTCGAGTGGACATACATGGATTCAACCGTGGTGCAGGATATGGTGCTCTATGCATACAGCCGCAGAATCGATTTCCAGACCCATGTTAATTGGAACGAGCAGCGTAAACTGCTGAAAGTAGCGTTTCCGCTGCAAATCCGAGCAACGGAGGCAACTTACGATATTCAATTTGGCAACGTGAAGCGTCCTACCCATTGGAATACAAGCTGGGATTACGCTCGGTTTGAGACAGTGGGCCATCAGTGGGCTGATCTATCTGAACGCAAATACGGTGTCAGTCTCCTGAACGATTGTAAATACGGTTATGATATCAAAGACCATGTAATGCGGCTAACTCTGATCAAGTCCGCTATGGTACCAGACCCGACGGCCGATCAAGGAGAGCATGAATTTACGTATTCACTCTTCCCTCATGCCGGTGACTGGTATGACGGTGGAACGGTGCAGTCCGCGTGGTCCCTTAACAATCCGCTAACGTTTGCACACGGCAAGCCTGCCGAAGAATCGTTCGGCTTGTTCCGTCTGTCCAGCGATCATGTGATGATCGATGCAGTAAAAAATGCAGAGGATCACGACGCGATTATTCTACGCATTCATGAGTTTGCTGGCATTAGCGGCCAAACCCAAATTTCGAGTGATGCGAAGATTAAGTCCTGGCAGGAATGCGACCTGCTCGAAAGACCTCTTGGTGATTGTCAGTTCGAATCATGGATTGATGTTCAGCTGAAGCCGTACGAGATCAGAACATTTATCGTGCATATTCACTAGTTGTTGGGGGAAGACGTTAGCGAAAGTGTTCAGCTGCCGTCTGGAGCAAGACACGGTGCTGTGCTTAAAACAAAACAGATGCCTCCACTTCTGTTGAAGTAAAAACATTCACGAAAAGGTAGAAAACAGAAAAAGGAGTTGGCGAGGTTCCTGCCAACTCCTTTTTTTTATATAAGAAATGATAGGTTTTGGGGTAAGTGAAAATTACACCAGTTTATGATTATTAGCTACATGTTGTAAAATGTGCAACAATTTCTTCCTAAATCCCGCTGATCTCCCTAGATGTTGCATAAAGTACAACAATAATTACCGTATAGGGCCATTTTGCCACAAATGGGGTAAAAATGTTGTGCAAACTGCAACTTCAACAGGCAAAATAGCCTTTAAGCGTGTAAATTGTTGTAGAAACTACAACATTGGTAACCTCCTTAGCCTATTTGAGAATGTGGAATAAAATCCCAAAATGACCTTTGAGACAGCCTCAGCCGTTTGCTGGAGATCATTGAGAGCCATTTCATGATTTAAAAACAGTTGATTTGTCCTACGGATACAGTTGAATTGCCGCTCCCGTACCCGAGCAGGGTTGTACTATGCTTGGAGTACAATAATCTAAAGGAGCAGATGTACGATGCGGCGAAAAAGGATTTCTCTTTTCAATTCCTATGTATTCATTTTTCCC